>DEIQ01000043.1:0-9292 GCA_002352565.1 Proteobacteria bacterium UBA2770
CCGCGCATTTTCCGGGGCATACGCATGAACGTCGTTATTGAAGTAGATATAGGCTTTTTTTAGCTTGCTGGCATTTATTCTGGCCGCCCAGCTTTGTAGCTCCTGTCTTGGATAACAATCGTCATACCATTGGCGGGCGCCATGAAAACGGACATATCCCACCGGGGAAGTAACGACCATCTCATCGGACAGATCGGGACACGAGGGTACGCAGAAGGTAAGTCCAAGTTGGGTCAGCAGATGGTATGTCTGTTCATTCCACCAGGATCGATGCCGAAATTCCACCGCATGACCAAAGTGATTCGAACTCAATTGTGTGAAAAATGACTCAATTCTGGCAAGATGGGATTCACAAAAGTGGAACGAAGGAGGAAGCTGCCATAATATAAAATCGGTTTTGGCGTGAATTGAATCCATTCGTTCCATAAAGCGCTGTCCGGTCTCGCCTGCATTTCTGAATTTTTTCCGATGGGTGATTAGTCTCGGCGCTTTGAAGGAAAAACGAAAATTATCTGGGGTTTGCTCCTGCCATTTAGCTAGTAAATCCAGGGATGGGGTGCGATAAAAACTCATATTCACTTCGACGGTTTTGAAACGGGTGGCATAAAAGCGCAACCATTGATCGGATCTTAAATTCGCGGGGTAAAATTTTTTTTTCCAGCTTTTATAGGACCAGCCGGAACAGCCGGTGTAATATTGAGTCATCGATGTGTTCCTATGAATTCAGGCATTTGATTTATGGCGGCTTCAGCGGTGACCGAGAGTCTTGAGACAGAATGGAAGAAAAGCCTATCGTCGGCAAAGCTTTATAATCATATCGTGTTAACCATGAGACATGGGATTAGAGAAGCTTGATTGTACACAGGATTCTCAAATATGAAATGGCTCGGGTTGCTCTGTATCGTGATCGCAATCGCTGAGGCGCGCGAAGTTTATAAATGGGTTGATGGCGCCGGGGTCATTCATTTCTCTGAATCCGTGCCTGACGGATACAACGCGCGGATCATTATTTTGCCAGATTTTCCACTTCCAGGCCAAGAAAAAGCGGTGCTTCAAAAACGCCAGGGTTCCAGGCAAAGAATGCTGCCTGAGAAAACAAAGGTGGCATTATATACTGCCGACTGGTGTCCTTATTGTACCAAAGCCAAAGCGTGGCTGAAATCGCACGGCGTTGCCTTTACCGAATATGATATTGAAAAAGCCCAGATAGCTGCACGGGGGCTCAAAGCCATAGGCGGCAGCGGGGCGGTTCCTCTCGCCGTCATCAATGGCAGGAAGATTGAAGGTTTTTCCCGCGAGAAATATCAGATTGCTCTTGCGCGAGAACTGAAGTACTCAGTTCAGTGACTATGGATTGAAGAAGGGCCAACGGCAAACGATTATGATGTGGTTAAGCATGGGTGATTCGATGCTACGCTCTTTAAATTCAGTAAAATAGCTTATTCAGTCTGGTTTACCCACCGATCCCTACCTGCTTCTATACCATGATCCGCTCGAAATATATCCATTGCCTGCGGTTCCCGGCGGAATCAATCCATGCCCAGGCCATAACCAGGCACAAATATCACCAGACTGTCATACCACCAAATGCCAAGCGCAAAGATAGAATCTCTCATCGTTGACGCTGCCCGCACGCTGGGCATAAGGGATCGCGCGGCAGGCGCACGCTGCGCCATTGCAATCCTGCACCATCGAACAGCAGCAGACGTCCGCGCAAGGGTTCACCGGTTCCCGTAATCAGTTTGATCGCCTCCAGCGCCTGTAAAGTACCGATGATGCCTACGATTGGCGCCAATACGCCGCCTACGCTGCAATTGTCAGGGGTATCCATGGCTTCATCACGATACAGGCATTGATAACAGGGGCTGTCAGCGTGTTTTGGCTCAAATGTGCTCAATTGCCCCTCCATCCTGATGGCCGCAGCGCTTACCAGTGGGATGCCAAGCCTGATGCTGGTATGATTGGCGGAAAACCGGGTGGCAAAATTGTCGCTTGCATCAAGTAAAATATCCACCGTTTCAAGCTGCTGTGGTTCCAGCGTTTCAAAACGGCGGTTGATGGTATGGATCTGGATGTCGGGGTTCAGCCGATGCAAAGCGTTGCGCGCCGATTCGGTTTTGAGCCGACCTATGTCATCACTGCCATGCAGTATTTGCCGCTGGAGGTTGGAAGCTTCCACCTGCTCGGCATCACAGATGCTCAGCTTTCCGATGCCGCTGGCAGTCAGATAATATGCCGCCGCTGACCCAAGACCGCCGACTCCAATGATAAATACATGAGCGCGCAATAAACGCAGTTGCCCCTCTATCCCGATCTGCGGCAACATGATCTGTCGGCTATAGCGTTGCAGCTGGGCGCTGCTTATCTCGTCAAGACTGGCCATCGCGCTTTACATACTCTGGGATGATCTGCCAGGTCATGAATGGTTTGAACTTCGATATATCCGAGCTCTATAGCTCGCTCAAAAACCTGTGGGCCCTGATCGTATCCATGCTCGATCAACAGCCAGCCATTGGGGCGCAGATAGCGTCTGGCCTGGTCAAGAATGGTTTCGATGGCGTAAAGGCCGTGGTTTCCGCTCACCAGCGCATGGTGTGGCTCATGGCGCAGCGCCGGTAAATGGGGATCGTTTGCAGCGATATAAGGGGGATTGCTGATAATCAGATCATAATTTTTTTTAAAAAGCGCCGCGCACCAGTCACCCTCATGAAAACGGATTCGTTGCGCCAGGTCTAGTTGATCGGCATTGTGGCGAGCCATGGCCAGTGCTGGTGAGCTGATGTCGGTCGCATCAATCACGCATTGGGGCCGCTCATGAGCCAGGGCTAATGCAATGGCGCCGGAGCCGGTGCCAAGATCGGCTGCTAGCGCTGGCTGATTGGGTTCCAGTAGCATCAGCGCTTGTTCAACCAGTAGTTCGGTTTCAGGACGCGGAATCAAAGTTTCAGGATTGACCTTCACAGGTAAGGACCAAAATTCACAGCTGCCGGTTAAATAAGCCAGAGGGACGCTATTGCGCCGGGCATCAAGCCAGGCCATGATGCGCTGCTCCATGCTGTGCGGCAGCGGAAGCTCGGGATGTGCGTATAAAGTGGAGACTGGAAAACTACAGGCGGCGCTGACAAGTTGCTCCGATTCGGTGGCTGAAACATTAGGCACGGACCGAATCGAACGCCGTACCTGCGTTAATATATCGCCAAGGGATACAGCATCTTTTTTTGCGCCGGGATCGGGCGCGGTGCTGGTTTGTTGATGCCGGGTTTTCAAGATGCCATTTCCATCAGCTGATCCAGTTGATGTTCCCGAGCAAGGGCATCGAGAATGGTATCAAGCCCACCTTCGAGAATTTCCGGAAGATGGTACAGGGTCAGATTGATGCGATGATCTGTCACCCTGCCCTGAGGGAAATTATACGTTCGGATACGCTCGGAGCGATCGCCGCTGCCAACCAGATTGCGCCGTTGTTGCTGCTGTTCTTCAATCTGTTTGCTGCGCTGTATTTCAAATATCCTGGCCTGGAGCAATGCCATGGCGCGCGCACGGTTTTTATGTTGGGAACGTTCATCCTGGCATTCAACGACGATGCCGCTGGGTAAATGGGTGAGGCGTACCGCCGAATCGGTTTTATTGATGTGTTGACCGCCCGCACCTGAGGCCCGGTAAGTATCAACCCGAATGTCCGAAGGCACGATCTGTACTGCTTCAGTATCCTTAACCTCGGGTAGAACGGCGACGGTGCAGGCCGAGGTATGGATTCGCCCCTGCGATTCGGTGGCTGGAACACGCTGCACCCGGTGGGCGCCGGATTCAAACTTGAGGCGCGAATATACGCCTCGCCCACTGATGCGTGTGATCACTTCACGAAAACCGCCATGTTCGCCTTCGGACTGGCTGATTATTTCACAATCCCAGCGTTGGCGTTCCGCGTAACGTAGATACATGCGCAGAAGATCGCCTGCAAACAGGGCGGCTTCATCACCCCCGGTGCCGGCCCGAATTTCCAGAAACACATCGCAACGATCCAGAGGATCCTGCGGTAACATAAGCGTCTGCAATTGCTCTTCCTGCTGAACGAGACGGGTTTGCAGGGTATGAAGCTCTTCTTTCGCCATCTGGCGCAATTCTTCATCCTGTTCATCCGCCACCATTTGCTCGGCCTGCTGAAGCTGGCTTCTGGTTTTCTCCAGCTCGCTCCAAGATTGGGCGATGGGTTCGAGATGCGCATATTCCTGGGACAGCGTAGCGAAAACGCGGGGATCATTCATGGTTTCCGCTTGGCTTAGAAGCGCATTGATATCTTCGAGACGCAATAATATTTTATTTAGTCTTGTAACGAGGGAGGTGTTCATCAGCAAGGGATTCTTGTGTCTCTTCGAGATCGGGTTCCAGGTTGTCAGGGAGGTTAAACAGGGTGCGGGCGGCTTCGAGGATTTTGGAGTCGCCGCTTGTGCCTGCCTGGCGCAGGCGGGCGCTGGGTTCGTGCAGCAGGCGTTTGGTAAGGTGATGTGCAAGGTAATTCATGACCTGCTCAGGATCACGACCGCGGGCTATCAATTGTCTGGCCCGCGCCAGACTGGCCTGCTGGTGACAGGACGCTCTGTGGTGTAACTGGCGCACAATTTCGATGGATTCCTGTGCCTGTATCCATCCCCAAAAAAACTCTACCTGTTCTGAGATAATGGTGGCAGCAACCGTGGATTCCTGGTGGCGTAATTGCTGATTGCGGTCAATGACCTGCCGCAGATCATCGGTGGTATATAAAAATATATCAGACAGTTGCGCAATGGTGGGATCAATATTGCGCGGCACAGCGAGATCGAACACCAGCATGGGTTTGTGACGCCGTTTCAACAGCGCCTGCTGAAACTCGTTAAAATGAAGCAGATATTTGGGGTGGCCGGTACTGGCGATAATGATATCCGCATCTGCCAGATGCGTGGCGATTTCATCGAGTGTTATGGCGAAACCACTATGGCGGCTTGCCAGTCGGTGGGCTCGTTCCAGGGTTCGATTGGCAATGATCAAGTGACCAATTCCGGATGAAACCATATGCTGGGTAGCCAATGCGATGAGTTCTCCAGCTCCGATCATAAGAACCGTATGATTGGGGAAGTCGGAAAAAACTCTGCGCGCCAGAGTAACCGCTGCGGAGGCGATAGAAATCTGATGTTGACCTATTCCGGTACGGGTACGTACCGCCTTGGAGGCTGAAAAGCCATGTTCAAACAGTCGATTCAGGACGCGGCCACTGGTATTGAGATCCTGAGCAGCCTGGAATGCGCGCTTGACCTGGCCCGCAATTTGCGTTTCACCTATGATCATAGAATCCAGACCGCTAATGACCGCAAACAAATGGCGAACCGTTCTGCGCCCATGATAGATATACAAAGAATTTCTAAAGCCATCCGGTTTGATCCCGGCATATTGCGCAAACCAGGCTATGACATTGTTGGTGCTGTGTTCGAGGCTGTGAAAATAGATCTCCGTTCGATTACAGGTGGATATAATGACATATTCTTCAATGTTCGGGAGGTGGAATCTGAATGAGGTCAAGGCATCTGGCAACATCTCCCATGATATCGCAAGCTTTTCACGAACTTCGATATTGGCGGTAGAATGATTAATGCCGATTACGGTCAGATGCATACAAGGACCAGTTTGAATTACAATATAAGTAAACATGGATTTCCTGATTAAAGCCATGTTTATTATGCCAGAGAAACCAATACACATGATTTATTTGAATACATACAAGAGAATTATACCAATTCTTGGTATATTTATCTGCGCCGGATGCACCATGATGCCGCAAACTGCATCGGTTATGCCCACTGAAAACGCAGAATCCGTAAAAAAACCCGCGCAAGAAACGCAAGAAAGCAAGCCTGTGGCGCCATCTAAAGCCAGGCGGGAAAAGCCGGATCGAATAAGCATGGCAGAACCTTTATCGGCGGAAGAGCAACCATTATACTGGATTTTGCAGGCCGGTTTGGCCAGGCAGCGCGACATGCCGGAGCTTTCAGCCCAAGCTTATTTGAAAGCGCTCCATCTGAAGGCGGATCCGGAGCTTGCCAGAGAGGCAACGATTGCCGCTCTCGATGCAGGTAATATGGAATTGGCGGGTCAGGCGGCGGAAAAATGGCTGCGGCTTGATCCAAAGGCGGCCGATGCCTATCGTGTGCGCGCCATGATTCTGTTACACCAGAATAATCCTGATGCAGCGGCTCTTGCATTGAAAAGTGCATTTAATCTGGATGAAACGCCTGGAAAAAGCATGCTTGAGCTTGAATCGTCACTTCTGGCCGAATCCGGAAAATCTCCGCAGCAGGTTCTCCAACTCACTCGCAATCTCAGGAAATTTTATCCGAAAATGCCCGAGGCGCATTACCTGCATGCACTGATTGCCTTGAATGTGGGTAACGATGAGGAAGCGGCGCAGGCGGCAGAGATAGCGGCAAGTCTCAACCCCGAATGGTTGCAGGCATACTTGCTGCAGACGGACGCCTTGTTTTCCGCTGGTAATATCGATGCGGCGCTGGCTGTTTTTGATAAGCTGATCGAATTGCGAGGCGAGACGCCACAAATCTTGATGTCCAAGGGGAGGATACTGAAGGAAGCGGGTTTGAACGAACAGGCTGAGGAGTTATGGGTTCAAATCCTCACGCAACAACCCGATAACTTCGAAGCCCATTACGAAATAGCTATGCTGGCGTGGAAACAAGGCGATCTGGACAAGATGCGAGATCATCTGGAGCCGCTCATCGCTAACGAAAAAACACGGAATACCGGGTTGTATTTTCTGGGACGGCTCGCCGAGAAGGAAGAAGATCAGCAGAGAGCGCTGAAATACTATCAGGAAATCAACAGGGGCCGTTATTTTGTTGATGCTCAATTGCGTATCGCCAAAACATGGATAAAACTGAACGAGACGCCCAGGGCGCGTCAACATCTGTCCGAGCTTCGCGCGCGATTCCCTCAATTAGCCATGAATCTTTATCTGGTTGAAGGGCAATTGCTGGAACAGGATGGAGAACTCGATGAGGCTTATTCAATCTATACTGAGGCATTGTCTGAACCTTCGGGAGATATCGCTCCGATACTATACGCTCGAGCGTTGTTGGCCGAACGCATCGGAAATATCAGTCAGGCGGCGGCGGATTTCGAGGCTTTGCTGGATCAGGAGCCTGAAAACCCCGTGTTGCTCAACGCGTATGGCTATACTCTGGCCGAAAACAATCTAAAATTGGATAAAGCGCTCGAATATATCCTGAAAGCCTATGCTCTGGAGCCCGATAATCCGGCTATTCACGATAGTCTGGGCTGGGTCTATTATCGTCTCGGTCGTATGGATGAAGCCGAAAAATGGTTGCGCAAGGCTTTTTCGTCTTTCGAGGATCCGGAAGTTGCGGCCCACTTCGGCGAAGTGTTGTGGGTTCAGGGTAAAAGGGATGAGGCGAGGGAAGTCTGGCAAAAAGCGATGGAACTATCATCCGGTAACGATATCTTGCGTAAGACGATGGAACGCCTGGCGCCTTGAAATATGCCCGCTGGTGTTTTCTGGCATGTGCTATAACGATTGTGACCGCATGTTCTCGCCCACTATTATCGCCTCCGGAAGGCCGCGCATGTCTGGATCATTGGCAGATCCGCGCCCGTGTGGCACTAAAAACAGCGGATCATGGAAGCAGCTTTGATTTACGCTGGTACCAGAAAAATGATGTTTTCAGTATTGAGGTGTCGGGTCCATTTGGTGCGGGATTGACGCGGCTCAATGGTAATATGCAAGGAACCCGGCTGGAAACACAGGGACATGAAGATTTTTATGAGGGTGCACCAAGCCAGGTGATGCAGCAATTATTGAATGTCAACTATCCTGTGGATTCGCTACGATACTGGGTTGCAGGAATGCCTGTACCGCATCAAGCGGCGCGGATCACGACCGATACCTATGGGAGGATCGGGCTTCTTGAGCAATTTGGATGGAAAGTTCAATTATCTCGGCATCGATGGCAGCAGGGCCGCTGGTGGCCGACTTCGATCTGGATTAGCAATGGTCGGGATAACTTGAAGCTGCGGATTCTGGATTGGGATTTCGAGGAATGTATTGTTTCCCCTCATGGAAGTTGATATGGAATGTCTTTCACCCGCCAAACTGAATCTATTTCTGCGGGTGCTGCAACAGCGCGAAGACGGTTATCATGAGTTGCAAACGGTTTTCCAGTTCCTGGACTGGTGTGATCGTTTGTATTTTTCGCGGCGCGATGATGGTGAAGTCCGGTGTCATACCCCAATGGCCGGAGTTGACGACAGAAATAACCTGATATTTCGGGCCGCGCGAATTCTATCGCGGATCACGGGCACGCATTTTGGCGTTGATATCTGGATTCATAAGGATATTCCCGTCGGCGCCGGTCTGGGGGGTGGCAGCTCTAATGCGGCTACGACGCTGGTGGCTTTGAATCACTTATGGAATATCGGATTTACCATGGAAAAGCTGGAACAGATCGGTCTTAAACTGGGCGCTGATGTGCCTGTTTTCATTCGGGGACGATCAAGCTGGGCCGAAGGCATCGGTGAAAAACTCACGCCGCTTGAACCACTGGAATCCTGGTATGTGTTATTGGTGCCGCTATGCAGCGTCTCTACCGCAAGAGTGTTCTCGAACGAGCGCCTGACGCGGCACGAGACGAAAATAAGCATGTCAGATTATTCGGGGTCTTACACTCAAAATGATTGTGCTCCTGTAACCCGTCGGCTTTATAGTCACGTTGATAAGGCCTGGACAGCAATGGCTCAATGGCTGGAACCCAGGATGACTGGAACGGGTTCATGCTTGTTTTCCGTTTGCCGGGATCGCATGGAAGCAGAAAACATCGCTTTGAAGCTGGAACCATGGGGGGAGGCGAAAGTTGCGCGCGGATTGAACCAATCACCGTTATACACACGGACGACAGGCTGGCTTTAGCCATATAGATTGCTTGTTATCTGCTGATACTGGAAGTGCGCGCTTATCCGGGCAGTATAGCGCAAGCTGGTCTGGATCTTCATAGGGAAGCTCTGAACAAGTCATGAACTCGATTCTTGCGTCCCTACTGGCCCAGCTTCTTTGTGGACAGTCTTCGCAATAGCCCTGCTAACTCGTGCAATTGTCGCCTCGAACCTGTACATAATGAACCACACCTGAGCTTCGTCCAGACTTGATCAGAGGTTCCATAGAGCCCTTTGCATGAAAACCATAAGATTCTCATGCTGCGTTAAACCTGTGCTCGGTCGGTCATTGTCTCCAGTAAAC
>DEIQ01000043.1:9359-17216 GCA_002352565.1 Proteobacteria bacterium UBA2770
ATAATATATCAAGTCCAGTCGGAATGTGGTATAGTTCTGCCGAACGCTAGCGGTTGATTTCTGTTCTGAAATTGCAGTTAGTTTGTCAAATGCTGAGACGTTTGGGGTGTAGCCAAGTGGTAAGGCACGGGGTTTTGATCCCCGCATGCGTAGGTTCGAATCCTACCACCCCAGCCATTCCTTATATTATATTGGGCCATTCCTTTATTGGTATGCCTCTTAATATTCAGGGTTACAGATAGGGTCGGCGCCGTTTCTATGGGATTGATCAGTATATTTATGGATTGAAACCGCTTATGGATCAAAAACACGGAGTATGTTTTGCTTGCTCAAGGACTGGTTCAGCATCAACTAACGCTTTTCACAGGTAATGCCAATCCGGAATTAGCGCAAGGTGTCGCTTATCATCTCGGGCTGCCTTTGGGTAAAGTACAGGCAGGTCGATTCAGTGATGGTGAGGTGATGGTTGAAATCCAGGAAAACGTCCGCGGAAGAGATGTGTTCCTGATTCAATCTACTTGCTCTCCGAGCAACGATTCGCTGATGGAACTGTTGGTGATGGTTGATGCCTGTCGCCGATCTTCCGCCGGCAGAATTACTGCGGTAATCCCTTATTATGGATATGCGAGGCAGGACAGGCGGGTGCGTTTCTCCCGCGTTCCTATAACGGCGAAACTGGTCGCCAATCTGATTGTGACGTCGGGAGTGGACAGGGTTCTGACCGTGGATTTGCACGCCGATCAGATTCAGGCATACTTTGACATCCCTGTGGATAATATTTACGCTTCGCCGGTTCTGCTGAAAGATATATGGGAGCGGTGTTACGAAAATAAGGTCGTGGTCTCACCTGATGTCGGCGGCGTCGTTCGCGCACGCGCCATAGCCAAACAGATGGATGATACTGACCTTGCTATTATCGATAAAAGGCGGCCTCGCCCGAATGAGGCGCAAGTGATGAATATTATCGGCAATGTCGAAGGTAAAACATGTCTGCTGATTGACGATCTGGTTGATACCGCCGGGACGCTGCGTATGGGCGCTATCGCATTGAAAGAACAGGGGGCGGCGCATGTTTACGCCTATTGTACCCATCCTGTATTATCCGGCGCTGCGCTGAATAATATAAACGATCCTGCTCTTGATGAACTGATAATAACCGATACTATTCCCCTCAAGCCCGAGCATCTCGGTTCCGGGAAGATTCGGCAGCTCAGCGTTGCTAAAACCCTGGCTGAGACCATACGCCGGATCGCTATGGACGAGTCGGTCAGTTCCATGTATATAGAGGAATGATAAGTTGAGACCATCTCAACTTATTTCAACGGATTATTAGGAGTAACACTATGGAGAATTTGTTCAATATTGAAGCAACCCAAAGGAGTGCGAGAGGCACTGCGTATGCAAGGCGACTGCGGCGTCAGGGTAAAATCCCCGGGGTTATTTATGGAGGGGGCCAGCTTCCCGCAGACATCGAGATGCCGATGAATAAGCTGGAACAACATTTGAATCATGAAGCGTTTTATTCTCATATACTTGATATCAGTGTAGACGGCAAAAGAGAGCAGGTGATACTCAAGGCGCTGCAGCGCCATCCAGCAAAATCGTTGTTGATGCACGTTGATTTTTTACGCGTGCGCCAGAATCAGGAAATCACCGTCCATGTTCCGATTCATATTACGGGTCAGGAAGTCTGTCCCGGTATCAAGAAAGGCGGTATGCTTTCGATGACCCATAACGAACTTGAGGTCCATTGTCTGCCATCGCGCCTCCCGGAATATCTTGCAATCGATATTTCATCTCTTGAAATGGGTGACACAATCCATTTAAGTCAATTGGAATTGCCGGATGGTGTTTCATTGTCCGCTTTGAGTGTCGGATCAACCCACGATTCAGACGATGCTGTCATCACCATCGCCATCCCGCATGTGAGGCAGGAAGCAAGCGATGAAACGGGCACCGATGAATCAGGTGCCGATGCATCGGAATTCTGAGCGCATTCACTATTTCACGCGGACATTCATCCTTTCCTGATGATTCAAACATTTTGGCGCGAAGGTCGAAACACGGAGTGTTTGCGTGATCAAGCTAATGGCCGGGTTGGGCAACCCGGGAAAAGAATACGCCGAAACGCGGCACAATGTTGGTTTCTGGTGGAGCGATGCAGTCGCCAGACATGATCAAAGCACTTTTCATTTCGAGCGGCGTTTTCATGCTGATGTCTGCGCATTACAGCGGCAGGACGGTGCATCATGGTTGATCAAGCCCCACACTTATGTCAATCGATCCGGTCAGGCGGTAGCCGCGCTCGCTGCCTATTATAAGCTGACGCCACAAGATATCATGGTTGCGCATGATGACATGGATCTTCCGGTTGGTTGTGTGCGATTCAAGGAAGGTGGCGGGCATGGAGGACACAATGGATTGCGGGATATTATCCGTCATATTGGTGATCAGTTCTGCCGTTTGAGATTCGGTATTGGGCACCCGGGTTCGCGTGAACGTGTCGTTTCTTATGTGCTGGAGTCTGCCAGATCTGTTGAAAGACAAGCCATCGAGTTGGCTATAGAGAGAACCATCTCCGTATTGCCGGATTTGTCAGGTCCAGGGCGTAGCAAAGCCGTCCAATATTTGCACACCGATGTATAAGAAACATTCTACGATCAGTTGTACCTGCAAAGGAAGGAAATGAGTCTACGCTGCGGTATTGTGGGGTTACCCAATGTGGGAAAATCAACATTATTTAATGCGCTGACTGCATCGACGGTGGCAGCCGAGAATTATCCTTTTTGTACTATTGATCCGAATATAGGCACCGTTGCGGTGCCGGATGAGCGTTTGCAACGCATTGAGACCATCGTGCAGCCGGAAAAAGTGTTGCCCACTACGCTTGAGTTTGTGGATATCGCTGGTCTGGTCGCCGGTGCATCTAAGGGCGAAGGGCTGGGCAATCAGTTCCTTGCTCATATACGGGAAACAGATGCCATTGTTCATATTGTGCGTTGTTTCCCCGATGAAAATACTGTGCATGTCAACGGCACGCTCGATTCCTCTGCCGATATGGAAATCATCCAAACGGAGCTGGCGCTTGCTGATCTGGCGACGATTCAGAAAGTGCTGACACGCCTGGAAAAGAGGCGCAAATCAGGTGACAAGGATGCTGCCAGTCTGGTTCAAGTTTATGAAAGAGCCTTCACCACGCTTGATAGCGGTTTGGCGCTTCGATCGGTGCAATGGAATTCTGAAGAACTGAAATATTTGGCTGAGGCTCATTTCCTCACCCTGAAACCCGTTCTTTATGTCGCCAATACCGACGAAACAGGTGCAAGCACCGAAGCGGTTGAGCAAGTGAACACGCTGGCAAGCCTTGAAGGCGCCGAAGTCGTGAGTTTATGTGCAACGCTGGAGCAGGAAGTCGCCTTGCTTGATGATGAGAGTAGAGCTGAATTTCTCAATGCTTACGGTTATACCCAAACCGGTTTGATGCGCATGATTCAGTCAGCCTATCGCTTGCTGAATTTGTCCACTTTTATTACCGCTGGTCCCAAGGAAGTTAGAGCCTGGACTTACCGCAGCGGTATATCCGCGCCCGAATGTGCCGGCATTATCCATGGTGATTTTGAGCGTGGTTTTATCCGCGCTGAAGTGATCGCCTATGAAGATTTTATCCAGTATGGTGGAGAGAAAGGCGCACGGGATGCTGGGAAATGGCGTCTTGAAGGGCGCGATTACATCATGCGTGACGGCGATGTTGTTCACTTTCGTTTTAATGTATAGTTCCTTGTTATCAGGGAGCCACCTATCCATTCATAGACTGGTATATTGCGTCCCTTATGCCCATTTTTCGTTGCTTATCCTCACAATAGCCCTGCTATTACGGTCGATTCTTGCCTCGAATTAAACATAAGGAACCACAATTACCTTCACCTGGGATTAATCAGTAGTTCCTTATCCGCGCTTATTCCTCTCATTTCAAGCTGTCTCTCTATGAGGGTTATATATAATAATGAGAATCATGTATAATATTAATCCGGCGGACTTAATAGGTTGTACCGAAATACATAAAAGTGCTTTATACAATTTGTTTTCACTGCGAAAGCCCTGCAACAATGTGCCGGGTTAATAACTTTGACGCACATCATTGGACAGGAGACAAGGCATGTTCATCGCTATGAACCGTTTTCAGATTGCTATCGGACACGAAGATGATTTTGAAACGCTGTGGCGCAATCGGGAAACCTATCTCGCTTCAGTGCCGGGTTTCCTGCAGTTTCATTTGCTCAAAGGTCCGGTTGCCGATACCCATATATTGTATGCTTCATATTCGGTGTGGGAAAAGCGGCAGTCTTTTGACGACTGGCTTGAATCCGAGGCTTTCAAAAAAGCCCATGTCCAGGCTCGCCTGCCGAAAGAAACCTATCTTGGGCCACCCGTTTTCGAAGGTTTTGACGTGATTCTGAGCGAGCCTTCCGCAGGATAACATTTCTCTATTCTGCAGGTCGATTATCATCAGGCATCATAGAACCATTAACGATTTTGACACATATCATTAACAGAAGGTAAGGCATGTATATCGTTGTGAACCGTTTTCAGGTTGCTCTCGGGCACGAAGCTGATTTTGAAACGCTGTGGAGCAACGGAGAAATCTATCTCGATTCAGTGCCGGGTTTCCTGCAGTTTCATTTTCTCAAAGGTTCGGTTACCGATACCCATACCTTGTATGCTGCACATACCATATGGGAAAATCGGCAGTTTTTTGAAGACTGGCTTGGATCCGAGGCTTTCAAAAAAACCCATGCCCGGGCTAATGTGCCGAAAGGAACCTATATTAACCCGCCCGCTCTCGAAAGTTTTGATGTGATTCTAAGCGAGCCTTCTGCAGGATAACATTTCTCTATTCTGCAGGTCTGATTATCATCAGAGTCTATAATTCTGGTGGATGTATTGGTTTCCAGGGTTATGGGCAGGATTAATGGTCTGACTTTGAATCAGTTTTTATATCAGGAACCGGAGCGTGGGATCTTTACTGTACTTTTGATGCCATGAAATCCGGTTTTGCGGCTGCCATCATTGAGTGGCAAGCTCAACATGGGCGTCATGATCTGCCATGGCAGCGTGAGCCTGTGGATCCCTACTGTGTCTGGCTATCAGAAATGATGCTCCAGCAAACGCAGGTGGTCATCGTCATACCGTATTTCGAGCGTTTTATCGCTTGTTTTCCTACGATACAAAAATTGGCTACAGCGCAGCCTGATCAGGTGATGGCCTTATGGAGTGGGCTTGGTTACTACCGCAGGGCGCAATATCTGCATGCTGCGGCAAAACTTATCATTGATGATTATGGTGGAACCATGCCTGATCACGTCGATGGGCTGATGCGCTTGCCCGGCATAGGGCGATCAACGGCTGGCGCCATCGTTTCTCTGGCATGGAATAGACCTGCTCCGATGCTTGATAGCAACGCCAAACGCGTTTTATGCCGCCATCAAGCGGTTTCGGAAGATTCAGGAAAGATCTTGTGGCAAACAGCGCAAGATCATGTTCCCTGCCATGATGCCAGAGCCTATACCCAGGGGTTAATGGATCTGGGCTCCATGATCTGCGGCGCGCGTGCACCCTTGTGCCCAAATTGTCCGGTTGGCGCGACATGCAAAGCCTGGAATAGCAACTCCATCGGTGATTATCCGAAGCGCAAATCGTTGCGAGCACGAAAACTTGTGGAGGTATTCTGGGGCGTTGCCGTCAATTCTGCTCATTCATGCATATGGCTGCAGAAAAGGCCGCTTCATGGCATATGGGCTGGGCTGTGGAGCTTTCCAGATTTCTCGAATGAGAAGGAAAGCAAGCGCTGGCTATATGAAATCGGCAGCCCGCACAGACCGGTGGTGCAATCGTACCCGGCAAAAGATCATAAATTGACGCATCGCCATTTACGCATCTATCCCGCAGTGGCGAAGGTTAACAGTGGTACCGGCGTGGGCGCATTTGCAGATGAAGGCTGGATCCATGTTGCGGATTTGGCTAACCTGGCTTTGCCAGCGCCCGTGCGTGTTTTATGTGATGAACTGCTAGGGTCTGTTAATACTGGCTGTTGTGGCTAACAAAGCGCTTATTTCGCCTTGTTCGATGAACAAATAGTCCCGGCAGTTATAATCTAATTAGCGTTAGCAAATCCTGACAACTCAAGAGGTTTTATCATGACCAGAATGGTGGATTGCGTGAAACTGGGCATTGCCGCCGAAGGGCTTGACAAATTGCCTTATCCCGGCGAACTTGGGCAAAGGATCTATGAACAGGTAAGCAAACAGGCGTGGCAAATGTGGCTGCAGCATCAAGTGATGCTCATCAATGAATATCGCCTGATACCCTTCGAGCCAGAAGCCCGTCGCTTCCTTGCGCAGCAGATGGAACAGTTCTTTTTTGATGGCTCGAATAACGATAACGTGTCATAATTGCGTGATACTCGAGCGCATCGGCTTATAGTGCCTGGAGATCAGTAAAGGGGTGAGCCCGCCGGATCAGAGCTTCCTTAGTTAGTTTGCGGTAACGAGTTGGGCTTTTGCCAGATCACGCAACCCTTTGTAATGGGGTTTTCCAATTAGCGTGCGCGGAAATTCATCGACGAAAATCACCTTCCTGGGACGCTTATAGCCGGATATTTTTCCTTTGGTGAAATTGATGATATCCTCCTCGCTGATCGCAGCATTGTCTTCGCGTTCAATGACTGCCGTGACGAGTTCGCCATATTTATCGTCTGGCGTTGCCGTCACGCCCACCATTTTGACGCCTTCGAGTTGTTTGACGAGATTCTCGACTTCCTCGGGATAAACTTTCTCTCCGCCCGTATTGATGCACTCAGATCCCCGGCCAACGAAATGGAAGTGGCCATTCTCATCAAGCATCGCCAGATCGCCGCTCATGATCCAGGTTTGACCGTCAAACTGGCGTATTAGTTTTTTGGTTTTTTCCGGATCCTTATAATAACCATTGGGCAGGATCTTGGTTTTTCGCGCCAGTTCACCGATTTCTCCAGGAGCAACCGGTATACCCGTTTCAGGATTGACGATTAAAACGCTATCGGTGGTGGGAAAAGTCGCCTTGTCGAACCGGGTATCATTGGAGGTATACATGGTCATCGCCATGCCGGTCAGTTCCGATCCGCCGATGACATCGACAAACACGGCTTGCGGAAGATGGCGTTTCAGTAAGCCTTCCTTGACTTCCGGAGAAGTGGGCATTCCCACGGCGCCAATGGTTTTCAGATAGGGCAGACGAACCGGATGTTCGTCAAGCTCAGCCAGAATGGGTTTGAGTGTCGCGTCTCCGATAGCAGCCAAAAAAGCGATATTATTCTGTTTTAGCAACTGCACGGCTTCTTTGGCATCGAATGATTTATTCTCCAGCAGATAAACGGTTCCCCCGATGCGAGGCAGGGCATGGGAAACGCCCCAGCCAACCGAATGCATCATGGGGCTGACCACCAGTCCGCGCGCGCTGCCAGAAGCTCGTTTGACCAGAAAGGATCGATACGAAAGCGGTGCTGTTTTAATCACCAGGGTCAACAGGCTTTTACCGGGGCGCGACATCACCAATGCACTGACTATACGGTTGCTTAGTAGACTTCCGCCGGGTATTTTTTTCAGCTTTTCGCTATCCGCGTTGCTTAAAGATTGCAGTATTTTGTCGATTCCGCCGACAGCACCTTCACGCACCGTTTCGAGCAATGCCCGTTCGTTGTAGGAAATACCTTTGGGCATGCCGGTGGTGCCGCCAGTGTAGATGTTATAACCGATATCGTCATCGGATTGTTCAGGCCATGGCAGGTCGGGTTTGGTAACAGGCTGACGCGATACAAATTCC
>DEIQ01000053.1:0-3280 GCA_002352565.1 Proteobacteria bacterium UBA2770
GCTTAATTGAGAACGCCCCCTAGCTAAACACAATGCCGCTGTGGAAAATACAAGAGGTTCCCTAAAATAAAAGCCATGTCACCATAGACAAATGGTATCTGTGAACGTTTTCATAACACGATACTCAACGAGTTTTATCCAATCACGTTCCGCAAAAATTGTACGCAACTATGGAGGAGCTACAAAAAGATCTGGACGACTGGATCGAATACTATAATAATGAACGAACTCACCAAGGAAAGATGTGCTGCGGAAAAACTCCAATGGATACTTTACTTGATGGTAAATGAATTTGGGCCGAGAAAAATTTAGCTCAAATTCAAACTGAAAGACACCTATCAAAATTGGGTAACTGACAGTTCAAGTCTGAACTACTACACTTTTTTAGGAGCCTCTGAACAAGTCATGAACTCGCATCTTGTGTCCATTATGCCCAGCTTCATCGTTACTTATCTTCGCAATAGCCCGGTTAACCCGTGCAATTGCCGCCTCGAATCTGAACATGGGGAACCACAATCTCATTCGTCCAGACTTGTTCAGAGGTTCTTTAGTGCTGGTCAAGAACACGGCATAGAGAAACTATTTCCGGTGCATCCTGCCGCTTGCCCAAAGCTGTGTTGCTTTCCCGCTTGGCGGCATTTTTTGAGGCGCGCGGGAAAGTGTCTGTGCTTGATGGGGCTAATTTTGTCTGTTGTGTTTCCTCAGGTCTCTGTGGCAGAAACAACCTGGCGGTCCATCGAATTGCACCACCGATCTGCTTCGGAACTGATCCGGCGCCTTCAACCTCTGCTAACGGATGACATCAGACTCGCGACGGATGGCAATCGTTTGCTTGTTGCTGCACCGGAAGGATTGGCCGAGGATATGGCGCATTTGATAGCGGGAATGGATCGTCCCTTGCCATGTTATGACGTTGTTTTGTGGCGGCGCAGTTCCTCATGCGGCGGGATCGAACCTGACGCTCAAGAACAGGACCGAATAAATTCCACCCGCTGCTATAGCAGCGGATCGCCACCCGGTTTCAAATCCCGAATCAGGCTGGATGCTGATGAAGAAGCGATGGTTCTGTTCGAACCGCAGAATCAGCATTATGCGCTCGAAACCTATGGATCTTATGTGCTTATGCGTTCGGTATCACGTATGGCACCATACTGGCGAATCAGTTTGCAGCCCGCTGGCGAGGAACAGGTGAGGCTGATGATCCAACAATGGCGCGGCGCGGATACGCATGAACTCGACGTGAACCCTTCCCTTCAGTCAGAGGAATCCTTTGCTACCCGGTTGACTATTCCATTGCGCTCGTGGGAAGTTTTGACCGAGTCAATGCCGGACTATGCCATAGAATCAGCACGGGGCGGACATCATTATTCAAGCGAATCCAACCGCGAATATCAATGGCTGATTCGAGTTGAGAATACCTGTCCGGCTCAATAAGGTTCAAGAACTTGATTCAGGCGTTATCACCCGGATGTCCCTCAGATCCCGCAGACTTTGGATATATTCGTTTACCTGGCGTTGCTGTATCTGATTAAGCAATTGTGGACGCATGGTTTCAAATGTGGGTGGCTTCATCTCACGTTGATCCTCCAGCAAAATGACGTGCCAGCCATAGGCGGTTTTGACCGGATGCTCCGAATAATGCCCCACTTCCATTTCGGAGACCGCCTTTGAAAATTCCGGTACCATTCGATCGAGCCCAAACCATCCCAGATCACCGCCGGATTTTGCGCTTGGCCCGGTGGAGTATTGTTCGGCTGTTTGCGAAAAATTGCTGCTATCTTCTTTTAATTCCGATATGACCTTTTCAGCATCTTCTTTGCTTTTAAGCAGGATATGACGCGCCTTGTACTCTGTTACCTTCATGGACTGTATTTGCTGATCGTAGGCTTTCTGCAATTGAGCCTCAGTGACAGGAACATGTTCCATATACTGATCCAATTGGGCATTGGCCATAAGGATGATTCTGCGCAGCGCGATATCATTCTGCAGATCGGTCTCTTCATCAAGCCCTCCGGCTTCAGCTGCCTGGGATAACAACCAGATGTCGATGAGTTTATCGACCATATTGTTCAAGGTAACGCTGTTCATCTCGTCAATGGAGGTTTCCTGACCCTGTTGCCTGAGCAACGCTTCAAGCAAATCGGTTTTTATGGTTTGCTTGTCGATATAAGCTGTAGTTCTGGCTATTGCCCTGGGCTTTTCAGCTTTGGATGGCGTGACATCTCCCCCCTGAAGGGCGAAAGAAACTATAGCTACGGTTCCAGTAAACACCAGAACCGCGACAATGCTGAATTTGGAGCGAAGCTTTGGAAGACTGTTTGTCATAAGTGTTCCTGATAAGGAGAATTAACGTCAATGATTATGGGTGGTTCCGGTAATATGAAGAATTTCCAGTGCGTGAATCTGCTGACCCATCAGATCCTCGAGTGTGCTATAAATCATCCGGTGCCTGTTCAGCAAGCTCTGGTCATTGAAAGCGTCGGCAACGATGGTGATACCTATGTGACCGGTACCGGAAGGATATGAGTGACCTTGATGTAAATCGCCTTGGTCGATGACTTCAAGCCTGCTCGGTTGAAATGCCTGTTCAAGGCGATCACGCACCTGGGCTGCCAGATCATTCATGGGGAAAGGGGCTTTGAGCCTGATTCATGGTTCATGCTTGACCTGTGATTTATTCTCGATGCCGGGTGATATCGACTCAAGCGCTTCGAGCTTCGAGAGAGTAGCTGTGATGTAGATTGCCTGGATAAGCGCGAAAATAAAGGTTGCTCCCATCAGCCCAAACAATTTGAAATTTACCCATATCTCAGTGCTGTAATGCTGGGCTACAATAAGATTGGCTGCGGCTGCGAAGAAAAAGAAACCCGCCCATAACCATTCGAGTCGATACCAGACCAGCAGAGGTAAATCGAGCTTTTGAGAGGCGAGTCGCTGCAGCACGGATTTCCCGGTTATTGCCCTGCCTGCCAGTAAACCAGCACCCATGGCCATATATACCAAGCTCGGTTTGAGCTTGATGAATCGCTCGTCCTGCAGCCACAAGGTGGTGCCTCCCAGGACAAGTACCACGATGAGTGTGACCCATTGGGCGGGATTGACTTTAAGTCCGCTGATTTTTTTTATCAATATCTGGCCGGACAATAAAACCATCAAAATGGCGGTCGCAGCATAAATACCCCACAATTTGAAGGCGATAAAAAACAAAATGACCGGTATCATTTCCCACAGCATAGTCGAAATTCCTGGATAATCATAAGGAACGCAAGAACCGAGTTCA
>DEIQ01000053.1:3387-9848 GCA_002352565.1 Proteobacteria bacterium UBA2770
GCGTAAAATGCAGTTATTAACCGAGACCTCATATGCGCATGTTACAAAAACAACCGAATAGAGTAATGAAATATTTTCAGAATGCTGATACTTCATATGCAGCATGACAAACCTGTTTAGATGCCGGGTTAATAATGCGCCAAGTCTGTTCAGGACCGGCATGAAAACCTTTGTCTATTACAGATAAATATTACTGATCAAGTCTATATGCCGATGAATTTTTTCCAACAATATCATTGTAACAGCTTGCAAATCATTGCGCATCAGCATGGAATGCAAATCCCTGCTTGCTGCATGGCAGGGAAAATGAGCATATAATCACAACATTGATAGTACATGTCATCTGCCTGTCATTTACAGGTGGAGGTTAAACCGCTAAGCTCGATAAGGAGGTGTTATTATGGCGCAAAGTCTGACGGTTCATGCCAATAATCCGCAAGCTCGCATTATTGGTCAGGCAGTGGCTTCGCTGCGGCGTGGCGGGATTATAGCTTATCCTACCGATTCCTGTTATGCCTTGGGATGTTGTCTGGACAACAAGGCAGGTGCCGATCATATCCGCCAGATCCGCAAGCTGGATCATAACCACCATTTTACACTGTTATGCCGCGATTTGTCTGAACTGGGAACTTATGCCGTTGTGGACAATCCCACCTACCGGATGCTTAAACACCTTACACCGGGTCCGTACACTTTCATTCTGCGCGCAACCCGAGAAGTTCCGCGCCGTCTGCAACATCCGAAAAGGCATACTATAGGCTTGCGGGTTCCAGATCATCCTGTCACACGGGGATTGCTGGAGCATCTGGGTGAGCCGATGATGAGTATCAGTCTTATTCTTCCGGGCATGCAGGAGCCTGAGACGGAACCTGAAGAAATCGTGAGGAAAATTGGGCATACCATTGATCTGGTTGTCGATAGTGGTTTGGGATCTGCGGAACCAACTACCGTAGTAGATCTGACTGGCGCTGAGCCGGTCATTATCCGACAGGGGAAGGGAGTTTTCCCGGTGGAAAAATAAAACGTCCCAACTAAAAAACGTCATTAGGGAACCTCTGAACGGTGCAACAGGAATGAAACGCAAGTATAGGCTGAGCACTGCGAATGTGTGGCAACGGCGTAAACCTTATGTCCGGAGTGAGGATCGAGCCACTAAACGCAGGTAGGCGATGCGATGGATTTGCTCAATAGCGTTGCAGCGTTCCAGGTCATGATCATGGTGAAGCCGCTGCCCAAATTGACTCAGAATCTCGTTTTTGTCGAGACCTTTGACCGCAATCACGAAGGGAAAATCAAATTTCATCCGGTAAGATTGGTTCAATTTCTGGAAGCGCTCAAATTCTGCAGCGGTACACCGATCAAGCTCTGCGCTTTTCTGTTCCCGGGTTGAGTCGATACTCAGTTGTTCGCCAATGGCGGTTCGGTTCGCGAGATCCGGATGAGCGCGGATCAGTGCCAATTGTTCGTCAATTGAAGCGCAGTGGACAACCTTCGCCATGCGTCCCGCGAGCTCTTCAGGTTCGTCGGCGCGGCTATCAAGACCCTGACTCCATGCTTCCCGCGCAATCCATGGCGAGTGTTCATAGATACCGCCATATTCGGCGATAAATTGTGTTTCGTTCAGTGTACTCGGCGGCGGATGCAGAATTCTATTTGCCATGAAGACGCGACTTGTGGCTGAAATGAGTATGCCAATGGCGGGCGATATCGACGCGGCGGCAGATCCAGACGTCCTGATGATCCAGGACATGACGAATAAACCGTTCTATGGCGGCAGCGCGCCCCGGTTTGCCGGTAATTCGGCAGTGAAGACCCACCGACATCATTTTTGGCGTAGTTTCACCTTCGGCATAGAGAAAGTCAAAGGTGTCGCGCAGGTAGGTAAAAAACTGTTCTCCGCAATTGAAACCCTGTGGAGTGACAAAGCGCATATCGTTGACATCGAGAGTATAGGGTATGATCAGATGGCGCTTTTCCTCCACGACGGTCCAGAATGGGAGATCATCACTGTAATCATCGGCATCATACAGAAAACCACCTTCCCGCAAGAGCAATCGGCGAGTATTAGGGCTGGTGCGCCCGGTATACCATCCTTTAGACCGCTCACCAGTGATGCGTTGGAGAATGTCTATAGCCTGATGCATATGCAAGGCTTCGGTTTCCAGCGGGACATATTGATAGTCAATCCAGCGGTAACCATGGCTGCAGATTTCATGTCCATCGTTCAACGCTACCTCTATCGGCGCCGGATTTTTTTCTGCCGCCAAGGCCACGCTGAAAATCGTTATCGGGATATGATAGTTGCGGAACAGTCGCAGCAGACGCCATACTCCGGTTCTGGAACCGTATTCATACAGCGATTCCATGCTCATATGCCGAACTCCTTCACGCGGTTCGGCAGCGATCATCTCCGACAGAAAGCTCTCTGATGCCCGATCTCCGTTCAGTACGCAATTTTCAGCGCCTTCTTCATAATTAAGCACAAACTGAAGAGCCAGGCGTGCCGAGCCGGGCCAGTTTGGATTTGGTGGCTGCGCAGCGTAACCCACCAAATCCCGTGAATAAGAAGCCATTTTATATTCTCTTTTGGGAAGCTCTTAAGGTGTCGAAACTGTTGCCGGGCCAGTAGTGGTAGAGTTAAACTGGGCAGGTGTGTGAAGATTCAGCCTGGTCTTATGATCATCCACCGAACCGGTTTGAACTGAAACCACCCGTTCAAGGGCAACAGGCATTATCGAGAGATTATACGTTTATCAAGCAGACTATGGGAAAGCTTACCACACACGTACTTGATACCGCATCTGGTTGCCCTGGAAGCTCCATGAAAGTGGAATTATGGCGCATGGAGTATGCGCCGGTCAGGCTCAGGGAAATTCTCACCAATCAGGATGGTCGTTGCGACCAACCATTGCTGGAAGGAACGGCTGTGCAGGCGGGGATTTACCAGCTGGTGTTTCATGCAGGTGATTATTACCGGATAAGGGATGCCAGTTTTCCCGCGCCGTCTTTCCTCGATCAGGTGATTATCCAGTTTGGGATTACAGTTCCCGATCAGCATTACCACGTGCCATTGCTTCTTTCCCCCTACGGTTATACCACTTATCGGGGTAGTTGATTGCGCGCCTTTTTCTCGCAGTTTCCTAAGGATGCACTGGATTTGCCTGGGTGATTGGTGTGATTTTCGGGGAAAATCGGCGCAGACGCAATGAATTGCTCACAACAAGAACGCTTGAAATGCTCATGGCGGCAGCAGCGAAAACCGGATTGAGCAGCCATCCGGTCAGTGGATAAAATGCGCCTGCGGCCAATGGTATCAACAGCACATTATATCCGTAAGCCCAGAGAAAATTCATCCATATGATGCGGCGGGTTTTGATCGATAGCGCTACGGCATGACACAGACTCTCGAGCCCACCCCGCATCAGAACAATATCGGCGGTTTCAATGGCAATATCCGTACCAGTGCCGATGGCGATGCCGACATCGGCTTGGGCGAGCGCTGGCGCATCGTTGATACCGTCACCGGCGAAAGCTGATTTATTGCCCTGTTGTTGCAGTTCAGAAACGATGCGCGCTTTGTCTACTGGCATCACTTGCGCCCGAATATTCTCAATGCCCACCTCTGCCGCGATGGAATGGGCAGCGTTGGGATGATCGCCGGTGACCATCCATAGCTCCAGCCCATGTGTACGCAACCAGGCGATGGCTGCAATGCTGTCGGGCTTGAGTTCATCGGCAATATAGAAAATGGCGGCTGCCTGACCATCAACGCTTACCAATACTGGACTCGATAATTCGTCACCGCGACTTGAAATTTGCGTCTCCCACACATTCTGATCGAGGCTTGTATGCTCAATCATATGGCGCAGAGAACCCAGATGCAGTTGATGCCCCTCGGTCTCGCCTGTGATACCGGAACCGGCAACCACCTGGATATGTTCGGCTTCCGGTGGTTCGAGTTGTTGTTCTTGCGCCGCTTCTATGATGGTTCGGGCAATGGGGTGTTCGCTGTGGTTTTCGATCGCAGCGCACCAGCGGAGAATATCCCGCTGCGGATGAGCGTCGCTCAGAAGCGTGATTCCAGTCAGCCGAGGATGACCATAGGTCAGCGTTCCGGTTTTATCGAAAACCAGAACCCGCATAGTGGATAATGTTTCCAGTGCGCTGCCATGACGGAATAATACACCGAGTTGCGCGCCTTTTCCGGTTCCCACCATGATAGCAGTTGGTGTCGCCAAACCCATGGCACAGGGGCAGGCGATCAGCAAGACACTTACCGCGGTGATGAAGGCATAATTCAGGGAAGGCTCTGGACCCAGCCACAGCCACAGGATAAAGGTCACCAGTGCGGCTATCAGAACAATCGGGACGAAAACGCCGGCGATTCTATCAGCCAGCCGCTGAATGGGTGGTTTATCGGATTGCGCCAGTTCCACCATCCGCACGATCTGGTTGAGCAGCGTATCTTTGCCAATACTGGTGACGCGCATGGTCAGGGCTGCTTCATGGTTGACGGTTCCGCCAATAAGCGAATCTCCCGGCGCTTTGTGGATCGCTGTAGGCTCACCTGTCACCATGGATTCATCGATGTGGCTTGCACCAGCGATGACTTCCCCGTCCACCGGAATGCGCTCGCCCGGCCGAATCAGAACCCGGTCGTCAAGGCGCAGATTCCCCGTTGGAATTTCCATGATCTGCCCATCCCGTTGAACGCGCGCCTCAGAGGGCTGAAGCTGAATCAGATGGCGGATGGTGTCTGAAGTGTGGCTCTTGGCTCGGGCTTCCATCGTGCGCCCCACAAGAACCAAAGTGATGATCATGGCGCAGGCTTCAAAATAGACATGGGCCGTTCCTTCCGGGAACAGCCCCGGAAGCAGCCATGCCAGCATGGAATAGCTATAGGCCGCGCTCACCCCCAGCATGACCAGGCTGTTCATGCCAGGATTGACATGCCGGAGTTCAGACCATCCGCTTGTGAAAAACCGGCGTCCCGGAAAAATAATGATTGGCGTGACAAGCAGCCATTGCGCCAGGTTGATCCAGCCATTTCCGCCCAGGATTGCCCGCATCCATGCACCGGTTGCTGGCGTCATATGAGCCATGGCGATGATCATCAATGGTAAGGTCAAAGACACCGCCACGCGCAAATCATGCTTGAGGCTTTCCTGATGCGCACCATCGGAATCCTGAGGCGCAGTATCGTTTTGGTTTTGGGCGCTCGCGTGATAGCCGGCTTTTTCCGCCATGGCGATCATGGTATCAACGCTTTGATGTTGAGGAAAATAACGTACTATCGCCTGATGGGTCGCTAGATTTACACTTGCATCAAGGACTTCAGGAACACGTTCAAGCGATTTCTGAACTCTTTGGACACATGAGGCGCACGACATACCTGCTATCCCTAGTTGCAGCGTTTCGATCCGTGCGTGATAGCCGGCATCAGTGAGCGCTTTGCGGATTGATTGTGTGGCGTCGCGTGTTTCCGACACTTCGATATCGGCGTATTTTCCCGCCAGATTGACCGCTACTTTGACGACTTGCGATAAAGATTGCAGCGACTTTTCAATGCGCTGAACACACGAAGCACACTGCATGTCTTCGATAGCAACACGCAAATGGACGGGTTCGTTCATGTCAGCTCCTCAAAGTTGTTCGCATGAATGTACGGATAGTAGTAAGCTGAATATCCTTAAAGTATTGTGGGGCGCGTAAACATTATGGAATGCTGCAATCGCAAGCGACTCCATTGATTACCGGGACTTCAAGAGGTTCCCTGGCGGGCTGTTGGAATTCGCTGGGTCGAGCGAAAAAGCGGAGTTTAAACCTGTAAATGAGCACTTTGAGCGCAATTTTAACGCCGTAGATGGCCGAATCAGTAGAAAAGCAACAACCTGCTAGGTCGATATAACCTCGGCGCTAAAGCCGACTTCTTCTACAGCGCATATCAATGCCTCAGCCGACGCATTACCTTCGAGAATAGCTTCGCCGCGTTCAAGGCTGATTTCATCGATAACCACCCCTTCAAGTTGACTCAGCGCATTCTGAATAGCTTGAACGCAATGATTGCAAGTCATGCCACCTATTTTCAGTTTAACCATGGTATGAGCCTCAAGGAAATAACAATTATCAATATGTTCACCTTATCGCAATTGGGACGGACATGCAAAATACACCCAACATTTTATTAACCAGGTCTCTTAGGTTGTGTTGGTTGTAGGTTGTGTTGGTTGCGCATAAAAGTGCTTTATATAAGCATATTTTGTTAAAAACAACCTCTCCATTTTAGGGCCGGGTGAATAATTCTATTTTGAGACCTCAGCATAACCGTAATAACCGTAGTTTTTGGATGGAGTCGTTGAGTTTCCAGCAAAAGTTCCGCCATTCGAGAGGGAAGATTGGATTACACGACCTGATTTCAGGATAACAGGTTGGTATTACAGGTATTCAACCCGTATCCTGGA
>DEIQ01000021.1 GCA_002352565.1 Proteobacteria bacterium UBA2770
ATATTATCAAGTCCCTTATGGGGTTTAACGGAGTTATAGAAATTGATAATTGGCGGGATCGTTCTCGCTAAAGTGCGCCGTGGAATCATGAGCAAAGATGATTTCGTTCGTTTGGTGCTGAACGAAATTTCCGATGACGACGCGGATAGAGCATTGTTTAGTGATTTTCTCTAAAAACTACTACTAGAGGTGAACCATGGCAATTTCAAAAACCGATATTTTTCAGGCGGCGGACAAATTAACCGCTGACGGGCAGCGGGTTACGCTGGAGTCTGTGAGGCAAATTACCGGCGGCAGCTACACCAAAATTGGGCCGCTGTTCAACGAGTGGAAATCCAGAGCGGCGGCAGAGGCGGAACGCGGGGCGGCAACCGAACCGCCGCCTTCCGTTATTGCTATTCAGGGCGGCGCTTTGATCAACGAAATATGGGCATCAGCTCTCGACCTGGCCAACAAAAACATCGCCGCGCAACTGGACGTTGAGCGGGAATCACTGAAAATCGAACGCGCAGATCTGGAGGCGGAGCGAAACACTCTCACCGACCAGTTAGCCGAGGCGTTGCGACTGGCCGATAGTGCGCAGGGTTACGAGGTGCGCCCGATTCTGGATTACCAGTAGGTGCGCGATTTGGGGGGCGATATAGACGCCGCTGAAGCCCGGGCGACCGAGGCCGAACACCAACGGCAATTAGCGCTGGTCAGAGTTGAGAAAATTGAGCGCCGCGCTGACGAATTGCGGCTGGAACTAGACCGGGCGCACGCGGAGGCGGATTACTGGCGGTTGCTCGTCCAGAAACTGGACGAGCAACCTAAACAGCCTTAACTTGAACCAGGACGGCTCTTGTAGTTGGGCTTGCCTTTCATGTCGGGATAGGTTTGTTTGCAGGTGGGGTAGTTACTGCATCCCCACCAATGCCCTTTTTTCTTGCTCGGTCGGCGCACCAGACCTGAGCCGCACGCCATGCATTTGTGCATGGTGGACACTGACGCGGTTTCTTTGCCACCAGCTATGGTTGTTGCTCCGGTATTGGCCGTCGATACCTGTTCCCGGATCTGCGCTTTTTGCTGATTGATAAAAAAACAAAGCTCGGTGCATACCGAGCTTTGTTTTCAATAAAAAGCCTTGTTTCAATCAGGACTTAAACTGATCTTCTTCAGTCGAACCACTCAAGGCTGTGGTGCTGGAAGATTGCCCATGAATCGCCTGATTGACCAGGTCGAAATAGCCAGCTCCTACTTCCCGCTGATGACGGGTCGCAGTATAGCCAAGCTTCTCGGCAGCAAATTCCCTTTCCTGCAATTCCACATAAGCTTCCATCTGGGTTTGACGATAACCATCCGCCAGATGGAACATGCTGTAATTGAGGGTATGGAAACCTGCCAGCGTAATAAACTGGAATTTGTATCCCATTGCCCCGAGCTCTCTCTGGAATTTCGCAATAGTTGCGTCATCCAGATGCCTTTTCCAGTTGAAGGATGGGGAACAGTTATAAGACAGCATCTGATCCGGATATTCCTTGTGAACAGCCTCGGCAAAACGCTTGGCATCGGCAAGATCAGGGTTTGAAGTTTCGCACCAGAGAAGATCAGCATACGGCGCAAAGGCAATACCACGGGCGATCGCTTGCTCAATACCAGCGTTGACGGAATAAAACCCTTCCGCAGTTCTTTCGCCGCTGCGAATAAAGGGATGATCGCGCTCATCAACATCTGTGGTCAACAACTTGGCCGAATCAGCATCCGTTCTCGCCATAAGCACGGTCGGCACACCAAGGACATCAGCCGCCAGCCGCGCAGCATTGAGCTTATGGATAGCCTCCTGCGTCGGGACCAGAACTTTTCCGCCCATATGACCACATTTTTTTGCCGAAGCCAGTTGATCTTCAAAATGGATCCCCGAAGCTCCAGCTTCGATCAGACCTTTGGCCAGTTCAAATGCATTGAGTACGCCACCGAACCCGGCTTCCGCATCCGCCACAAGAGGCGCAAACCAATCGATATCGTGTTTACCTTCGGCCCAGTGAATCTGATCCGCACGCGTCAAGGTGCGATTAATCCGGCGCACCAGTTCCGGGACGCTGTTGGCAGGGTATAATGATTGATCGGGATACATTTCTCCCGCCACATTGGCATCACCCGCAACTTGCCAGCCAGAAACGTATATGGCTTTCAATCCGGCCTTGACTTGCTGCATAGCCTGGTTTCCGGTCAACGCTCCCAGCGCATTAACAAAGGACTCCTCTTGCATAAGTCTCCATAGCTTTTCCGCGCCACGCTGCGCCAAAGTATGCTCAACCAACACCGAACCTCGCAGACGTACTACGTCTGCAGCCTTATAATCCCTCCGAACATTCTTCCAACGCGGATTTTCCTGCCATTGGCTTTCCAGAGAATGAATAGATTCCTTGTGCTCCATCGAATGCTCCTGTCATATTTCAGGGTATATAGTCGTAACCGACTAAGGTTAAAAATTCCACGCACTCAGGTGCCGTGGTAATTTGATCCATGATCCTGGAAGCTTCAGAGAATTTCCCCTTTGAAAAAGCTTCTTCTCCCACTTCTCCTTTGATATTATTCAGCTCTTCATCAAGCAACTGCCGAAAAAGCGCGCTATCCACCTCGCGTTCGTTTTCCAGCGTAATCCCTTTATGGTGAATCCATTGCCAGATTTGAGTTCTGCTAATCTCGGCAGTAGCGGCATCTTCCATCAGGTTATAAAGAGGAACACAACCCTGCCCCCGCAACCATGCCTCGATATAGCGCACAGCAACCCGAATATTGGACCGCAAACCGACTTCCGTCACATCGCCATCGGACACGGCCAACAAATCCTCGGCGCTAATCGGAGTATCGCTTTCCCGCAACACGGCAAGTTGATTCTTCTTGCCCTCGCCAATGTAGTGATCAAATACTTCCATGGCAATGCCGGCCAGACCAGGATGCGCAACCCAGGTTCCATCGTGCCCGTTCGAAGCTTCACGTTCCTTATCCATCCGCACCCTTGATAGAGCCTCGGCATTCTTCCCCTCATCACCCTTGATCGGAATAAAAGCGGCCATCCCGCCCATCGCCAGGGCGCCACGGCGATGGCATGTCTTGACAAGCAGCCTCGAATAGGCATCCAGGAACGGCTTGTCCATACCAACCAGGGTGCGATCAGGTTGAATACGGTCGCCATGTTCACGCAATGTTTTAATATAGCTGAATATGTAATCCCAGCGCCCGCAATTGAGCGCAACGATATGATCGCGCATTTCATAGAGAATTTCGTTCATCTCAAACACGGCGGGCAGAGTTTCAATTAATATGGTCGCCTTGATTACCCCATGTTCAAGACCAAGATACTGCTCCGAGAAATCCATAATCTCGTTCCACAGCCGAGCCTCAAGATGACTCTGCAGTTTTGGGAGATAAAAATAAGGCCCGCTGCCTTGGTCGAGAAGGGCTTGGGCATTATGAAACACATAAAGCCCGAAATCCATCAAAGCACCCGGAACCTGCCTGCCGTCTACCGTAATATGCTTTTCAAACAGATGCCAGCCCCTGGGGCGACAAATTAAAACTGCGGGATGATCCTGAAGACAATACGCTTTGCCCTGTTCGCTGACAAAATCAATGGAGCGGTTTACGGCATCCCTGAGATTAATCTGACCCTTAACGATGTTATTCCACGTCGGTGAAAGCGAATCTTCAAAATCAGCCATGAAACACTTTACATTGGCATTCAACGCATTGATAATCATTTTTCGATCGACCGGACCGGTGATCTCGACCCTTCGATCCTGCAAATCTTCCGGTATGGGCGCTACACGCCAGTCCGAATTTCTGACATGCTCGGTTTCAGGCAGGAAGTCCGGGAGACCACCTTGGTCAAAAAATGCCTGCCGCTCAGATCTTCGCGCAAGCAGAGCGTGCACTTCGGATGTATATCGTTGACATAACGCAGCGACAAATCCCACGGCCTCCTTGCTGAGAATGGATTGATATCCTTCATCCAATGGAGCCAGGATAGAGACTCCTGAAATATCAACAGATTTTGATGCCATTCGTTCACCACTTTGCTGCATCATCGTTAGTAAACCCCGCAAAAAAGTTCATGCATGTATGTATTGCCTAGATACTTATACTATACTATAAGTGGTGATTATAACATAATGTACAATTACATAAATCATTGAACTTGAACCTATTATTACTTACTTTTATATTCCATCGGAATCTATTGATGCCATAATGGCAACACACAGGAGTCTATTACCATAATGGCAATAGAAGAACATAGCGCCAGACAATATTATAAACATAACCGATTTCAACAGTTGCGGGGCTTTTGTCATGCTGCGCAAACTGGCAGCATATCCAAAGCGGCAGAGCGGATGTATCTCAGTCAGCCCTCGGTTTCCCTGCAAATCCAGGCTTTAGAGCGTGAACTCAAAGTAGTTTTGTTTGAACGACGGGGTCCTAAGATAAAACTGACGCCTGATGGACAGGTGCTTTATGAACTTTGCCTGCCTCTCGTAGATGGCATGGAAACTTTGCCGGAAAATTTTTCTGCCCGGCGTGGAAATTGTGAATACGGACGCCTCGACATCGCTGCGGGAGAATCCACCCTGCTTTATCTCCTGCCCAATATCGTGAGTTCCTTCGCGCAACAATATCCGCACATCCGCTTTAACCTTCATAATGTCACCGGAAGGGACGGGCTTGAAATGATGAGAGCCGACGAGGTGGATTTCGCCGTGGGATCTATGCTCGATATTCCCGATGATATCATCTACTACCCTATCTATACGTATGATCCAGTACTCATAACCCCTTTGGACCATCCTCTATCCCGATCGGGCCATGTTACCCTGGAAGAAATCAGCAAATATGGGCTAATTCTCCCGCCACGGCATCTGAGCACCTGGCGGGTAGTCAAAATGATTTTTCAGCAAAACCACCTGGAATTTCGCGTCACCCTGGAAGCGGGCGGGTGGGAAGTCATTAAAACCTATGTCGCGCTGGGTATGGGAATATCCATCGTAACCAGCATATGTCTGACGGGAAAAGAAAATTTGCACTGCATACCCATTGACGAGCATTTCCCAAAGCGCTCCTACGGGGTAGTGATGCGAAAAAGCAAATTTCTCACCCCGCAAGCCAAGCGATTTATCGACCTCATGGATCCGGAATTATGTAACCGGATCGAATTAAATCTATCAGGCGCTTAATTGCTACCAGAATAGCGCTGAAAAACAAGTGTAGCGTTAGCGCCACCAAAACCGAAACTGTTGGTCATGGCTCGCTCAATATTGAGGTTGGTCTGAAGCTGTGTGACCACCGGAAATTTACTCGCCATTTCATCAATCTGAAATATGTTAGCCGATGGGGCAATGAATCCCTTGTTCATCATCAACAGCGTATAAATGGTCTCGTGAACGCCCGCAGCCCCCAACGAATGTCCTGTCAGACTTTTGGTGGAGGAAATGGGTGGAATTTTCTGATACTCGAAAACTTCCCGCACTGCCTCTAGTTCCTTGAGATCACCTATATGCGTCCCAGTGGCATGCGTATTCAGATAATCGACTCTTCCGTCAACATCAGCCAGAGCCTGGGTCATGCTTCGCGCGGCACCTTCACCCGAAGGCGCCACCATGTCATAACCGTCCGAAGTGGCGCTATAACCCACAATTTCAGCGTAGATAGGGGCGCCTCGCTCCAGAGCGTGCTCAAGCGATTCCAGTACCACCATACCGCCGCCGCCCGAAATCACAAACCCGTCTCGCCCGTCATCATAGGGACGGGAGGCGGATTCAGGCGTATCATTGTAACGGGATGACAAAGCCCCCATGGCATCGAAGAACAGACTCATACTCCAGTGCAATTCCTCAGCGCCACCGGCAAACACCACATCCTGTTTCCCGCACTGAATCAACTCACAGGCTGTTCCTATGCAGTGGGCACTGGTAGCGCAAGCCGAACTAAGACTGTAGCTTACCCCCTTGATTCCGAACGCGGTGGCAAGATTGGCTGACACAGTACTGGCCATGGTGCGCGATACCATGTAAGGACCTACACGCCGCGCTCCCTTGCTGCGAAAAGTGTCAACGGCCTGAATAATGTTGGCATAGGATGACCCGCCCGATCCTGCAATCAAACCAGTTCGAGGGTGTGACAGAATGTTTTCTGGCAGTTGCGCATCGGCGATAGATTCCTCCATGACAACATACGCATAGGCCGCAGCATCGCCCATGAAGCGCAAGAGTTTGCGGTTGATATGTTTGCTGACATCCATATCAATCGGAGCATGCACATGGGAACGGAAGCCAAACTCTTCATACTCAGAAGAATGCACGATCCCGCTTTTCCCTTGATACAAAGCATCCGCCACTTCGTCTTTGTTATTGCCTATACTAGATACAATACCCATGCCTGTAATCACGACTCGACGTGACATAACTTGTTTATCCATAAGATTAATGTGTCATTCAACTGGTTGATTTGTCTTTTTTGACAGGTTGCAACGATGCCTGACTGAACAGGCCGACTTTGAGATCGCGGGCGGTATAGATAACATCACCGTCCACTGCCATGGTTCCATCTGCTATGCCCATGAAAAGCTTGCTTCGCAGCACCCGCTTAATGTTCAATTCATACCTGACTTCATGATGATAAGGCATAACCTGGCCGGAAAACTTGACTTCACCGACTCCGAGCGCCCGACCCCGACCCTGCCCACCCATCCAGCCAAGGAAAAATCCCAGCAATTGCCATAAAGCATCAATACCCAAACATCCTGGCATAACCGGATCGCTGGCAAAATGGCATTCAAAAAACCATTGATCGGGTTTGATGGATAAATCAGCAGCGACATAACCCTTTTGGTACTGCCCCCCATCCGCCGAAATTCGCGTGATGCGATCAAACATCAGCATAGGCGGCAAAGGAAGCCTCGCATTATCCGGCCCGAAAAGCTCACCATAAGCACAAGATATAAGATCATTGTAATCAAAAGAAGTCGCCCTCGGAGAACCCTGAGAAGCATCAGTTTGATGTTTAGTCATATAATCTTCACTCATAGTTGAGTTTTGATGCGATCGCTGGTCATATCGTTATATTAAGCCGACCCTCAAACGGAGAGGTTGTTTTTAACAAAATATGCTTAGATAAAGCACTTTTATGCACAACCAATACAACCTATTAAGAGGCCGGGTTAATATCTCAAGCCATGTTGGTTGAGATTGGAGCCAGAAGGAATTACAGCTTTGTATTATAACCTGTGGTAATCGTTAAGTCTAAACTTTAGATATCGAATTCATAATATTGAACTGGCTGAGGAACAACCCTAAGGAACCACTGATCCATTCATGAACTCGCATCTTGCGTTCCCTTATGCCCAGACTTGATCAGAGGTTCCCTAACGCTCCTCAATAATTAAACGCAATATAAGCGCAGTGATTCTATCAAAACCCGGTCTCAACCCACCCGATAGCTTCTCTCAATTCCGTGTGCTATCATCAAAATATCTTTATGCTGTTTTATATATTGCCATTAATTCTGGCTTATAATTTCTTATTCTGCAAATAGGTATTGATAATGGCAACACCACTGGAGATTATATTATGACGGTACAAACGGGTGATGCCGCCCCTGATTTTACAGCAACCACATCATCAGGGCACACCATTACCCTTCAGTCTCTTTTAGACAAGGGTCCGGCGTGCCTGGTTTTTTTGCGTTTCCTCGGCTGCCCATTAAGCCGTCTGCGCCTTACCGAACTCGAAGAGGAACTTGACCAGTTCAAAGGCCAGAACCTGCAACTGCTGGTGATTCTGGAAACCCGCCCGGATCGGGCGCACCTGTATCTGGAAAAACGGGACATGCATGTAGAGCTTGTTCCCGACCTCGAACGCAAGCTTTACGATTTATATGACGTCAAGTCAGGTGGCGTCTTGCCTATGTTGAACCCCAAGGTCTTGAGCAAGGCAACGAAAGCTACCATCAAGGGACACATGCACGGACCTTTCGAAGGCAATGAATTGCAATTGCCGGCCGCTTTTATCATCGGCAAGGATGGCAAAATAAAATTTACTCATTACGGCGCACATCCAGCAGATACCATACCAACCGCCGATATCCTGTCGGCTTCTGCATCGATTTGAGACTTGATCCCTGCCAGAAAAGCGAAAAAGGAAC
>DEIQ01000066.1:0-6882 GCA_002352565.1 Proteobacteria bacterium UBA2770
CGTTTATTCGGATTGCTGGAAGGGCTATGTGCTGGCTGCACTAAAGCCGGGAGGCAGCAGACTCGGGTTTGCCCAATATCGCGATCTTGCCACCCGTTTGCTGCCCGATCAATTCGACGATGCGCCCGACTGTTTGTTCGCGGAAGATTCGATGCGCATACTGTTGTCTTCTCAACCAGGTGATCTGGCGTTTCGCCAGTTGCCGGGTAGCAGCCACAGCAGCTATGACTGATTCCTCGTGCGACATGGTTCCGCTTAGATGCGCCGCCATCTGCCGGTAGCCGATACAGCGCAGCCCCTGGCTTTGCAATGTCACTCCCGGCGTTGCCAGCAATCTTGCAACTTCCGCGAGCAATCCCTGTTCGAGCATTCGTTCAAAGCGCCGGGCAATGGCTTCATGCAGCGATGCACGATCATCCGGCCACAATAGCAGCTTGCACAGTTGATATTGCAGCGGCTGCTCATGAGCTCCGAGCCAGTGACTCAAGGGGTGACCGGTTAAATAATAGACTTCGAGTGCCCGTTCGATCCGTTGGCGGTCGTTGGGATGGATGCGCGATGCGCTGGCAGAATCCACCCTGTTCAGTTGCGCATGAAGACCCTGCCAGCCTATCGTACATGCATGCGTACGCAATCGAACCCTTAATGCTTCGTCAGCCGGCGGCAGAGGCGCCAGTCCATGCTCAAGAGCGTTGAAATAAAGCATGGTCCCCCCCACCAGAAGCGGGATACGACCACTGGCCGTAATTTGACGCATTTCCCGCAGCGCATCGTCGCGGAAGCGAGCAACAGTATAGCCTTCTGAAGGATGAGCTATATCGACCAACCTGTGCGGATGCTGCGCGAGAATCTCAGGCCTTGGCTTCGCCGTGCCAATATCCATCCCCCGGTAAACCATTGACGAATCGACGCTGATGATATCGAGCGGCAGATATTTTCCAAGGGCCAGCGCCAGTTCGGTTTTTCCCGATGCCGTTGGTCCCATGAGGAAGATTGCTGACGGTAGTGCTTCAGCGCTCTGAATATTTTCGGCGGGCGCCTTATGCATCAGAAAGGAAGCTTATCCAGCCGTACACAGGAGACGCTCGACTCGAAGCACCTGCGCTTCATCAACGTTGCCCAGTCCGAGTGTGGCTTCCTCCCAATCAACTACGTGGCACAGGGGAATCGTTCCATCACCGCCTTCCAGATTGAAGGGGTCAAGCTGGATACGCTGACCATGGCGAAAACAGCGCGCCTGCTCCTGCGAAAGTCTGATTCTCGGAAAACCATGCAAGGCTACATCCATAGGCTGACACATCAAGCGCAATGCGTCGAGTCCACCGATACTTGCCTGTGCTTCCAGTTCATCAAAACTAACCATGGGGTATTGCGAGAATGGGGCAACATAGGTGCGATGCAAGGCCCCAACATACGCGCAGCTACCAATCGCTACCGCAATATCCTCGACCAGAGAACGGATGTAGGTTCCCTTGGAACAGCGCACTACAAGTGTCGCACTGCAATGATCCGCCTCTACCAGGCGGATGGCATAGATCCGAACCCGGCGCAGCGGCGGCTGAACCGGCTTGCCCTGACGCGCCAGCTTGTACAAAGGCTGCCCCTGATGCTTGATTGCCGAATAAACTGGAGGACGCTGTGTGATTTCGCCACTAAAATCCGGCAGTACTCTTTCGATTTTCGCTCCCACAGCTTCAGGAACGGATTTTCTTTCAACCACATCCCCTTCGGCGTCTCCAGTCATGGTTCGCGCCCCCAAAACCATAAGCACCCGGTATTCCTTGTCAGATTCGAGCATGCGTCCACATAAACGGGTAGCATGCCCGAATGCTATCGGCAACATCCCGGTCGCAAGGGGGTCAAGACTACCGCCATGACCGGCTTTACAGCGATTGAAATAACGACGCGCCCTTTGCATCGCCGCATTGGAGCTGATACCCAATGGCTTGTTTAACAACAGGATTCGATTCATATGCATCATTATACCCGATGCAGGAAATGCCGCCACAGGCTTGCTTGGCGCAAAGGGCTACTGCACCGACCAAGGCGCTACTATGACGCTCAGCATTTCCATGCTCAGACGTTTCACCATTAAGGAACCTCTGATTAAGTCATGAACTCGGTTCTTGCGTCCCTACTGGCCCAGCTGCTTTGTTGACAGTCTTCGCAATAGCGCTGCTAACCCGCGCAATTTATCCCGAGAATCTGAACATAAGGAATCGCGCCTGAGCTTCGTCCAGACTTGATCAGAGGTTCCTTAGCCTGAGAATCTATCAACGCAACCGGATTGCACCATCTCTGTTCTCGGACTTGCCATATCCCATACCATGCATCTTCTGGAGCCAATCTGGAATGCCGCACTGATACAAAGCCACTGGCGTTTCAATCAAAATGCACTCAAGCCAATGCGTTAAACCCATAGCCCTGCAGTCATACCAGGATCACTCTCAGAACAGTTGCAAGAACCAACGGTTATTATTTTTACAGTAATGCGTGTAAACCGGCCCCCAGTGGGCACGCAGAAATTTCTCTTCATGGGCGAGCAAACCAGTGCCAATCAAAAGCATGGTAGGGAATACGAGCAACAACACCCAAGCATTGTTGATCATCAGTCCCATCCCCATAGTCGCAATAATCCATCCGTTGCACAATGGATGACGACCAAGTCGGTAAGGACCATCATTGAGAAACCGTGTCGGCAAACCGGGCGATAGATGGGGATTGTAACTACGAGCTCTATCCATACGCCTCAGCAGTTCAATTCTGGATTCTTGAATCGCGGCCATGGCGCGCTCCGGATCCTTTTCGAGCAAATCGTCAATTTCATCTTCGGAAAAGATGCGCACATCGGTCTTGAGCAGATAGCGTTTTTCATGTTCTTTTAACGCCTCATCATGTTCCTTCAGCGCAAGCCAGGATGCTCGAATGGTCCAGAAAACCAGAGCTACGCCAAAAGCAAACAGCAACACGCCAACCAGTCGCATCCAAAGCGGAAACCAGGTCAGCGCAATACTCATGGACAAAAGTAGTCCATACAACACCGGAATAAAGAAAATGATACTCAATAAAATAAGCGTGGGAATCTGCCAGCCCAATGGCAATACATTATTAATGCCCTTTATCTGATCCAATAAGCGGCTGACTGCGGATGGTGGTTGCGTTTCCACTTGTTAGGCACCTCGACTTTTTTATGCATTACATGTAAAGCAAATGGCTGGGGATATATCCCCAGCCATTCATTATAGCCATATATTCAATTTTCGTTCAAACCTGGCGCTATGAATCCAGCGTCAGCAGAAATGGCAGCGAACAACCCGGGTTCGGATAACCAAACGGACTCGGAATAAAGAACATCGATACCGCCGAGAAGTCAGGAGATCTAACCAGCGGCAGCTTGTGCAGCGGGGCGCCCGGAGGTGGCAACTTGCTGAAACCCGGGTTGAAATTTTTGCCATCGCCCGGCTCCGTTACCTCCCAACGTGCCACATCATTATCCGGCAGTGGCAGATCGAAGGAGACGCTGCGGGAATTCTCCGTGCCTTCCACCATAATGCCGACATCCAGGGCAACCCGAATCCAGGTGGAATACTGCCACGGATGGCGGATTTCAAATTCTACCATCCCCGAGTCATCTGTCGACAGATTGCCTCCCGGCGGAGTTGGACCGACATTGGCCAGCACCGCCACGTTGCCCGGATCGATCATGCCGTTGTTGTTGAGATCTTCACCCGGATCGAGAAAACCGTCACGGTCAAAGTCTTCACTCGGGCAAGCCAGTGTCGACGGCAACTTGAACTGCACCCACACCGGAGTATCATCACCGATTTTCAGCAGATCGAACAGATCCTCAATGCTGTTGGGCGGCTCAATATTCTGGATTTCATCGGGCAACTCCAGATCTGTCGCAGTCAGGCCCAGCATGTCCATGCAGTTGTCCTGAATCTCCTCTAACGTGGGAGGCTCTGTGCCTGGATCTAAATCGGATAAATCTGCTGAAGCCTGCACGCCCAGTTCCACGCAGGTACTGAACGTCTCCAGTGCAGTGAAATCAACCGTGGGAATCGTCACAGTAGTCTCCAGCAGACCCGAGAATATTCCGTTGAATAGTTCCTGCGCAACACCGCCTAGAGCATCAATCAGTTCATTGTAAGTGGTGAACAACTCCGGCTGCAGCAACCACCAGAACCCTTTATAATAATGGGTGCTCACCAGCGCCGAGGAGACTTCCACCCCGCTGATGGCGCGACCCGATATATCCACTACCTGCGCCCAGTAAGCATAGTCCACCCAGCCGTTGTTGGCACTGTTTCGAGCAGCCTCACCGTTGGTGAACAAGCGAATAAAGGCGGCGCGACCGTAAACAGTAAGCGGAATCTCGGCGCTCAGCGTCATGCCGTCGCGCGCCTGAATACTGCCTATCACCTTGACGCCATTTAACCCGCTGGTGCGTCCTCCGGCCTGGTAGGTAACATTGGCGCGACCGATTTTATCGGTTTCCACCAGCGTAGCAGACTCCTCATCCTTTGCCGGCACCAGTGCTCCACCCGTGTTGTCATCGAGTGCAAAGCGCACCAGACCGCGTTCTACCACGTTATCACGCCGATCAAGCACCTGAACCCGTATCGAGCTGGTATTGGCGCCCTCTGCTTCGCTGGCCGAATCGGTGACAGCCACCACCTGAGGCGATGCCTGAATTTCAATGCGCGCCGGACGGGTGGCGACATAGTTGACCAGATAATCACCTCGAGTCACTTTATTGTCGTTAAGACCGCGCCGTACACGCGCGGTGAGCATGCCAAGACCGGCATTGGTCGATGCCACCTTGACCCGGGCGCGCCCGTCCGCATCCGTTTTGACTGAAACAAAATTATTATCCGGCTGCTCGGCCTCAAGAATATTCGCAACTTCCCACCAGGTAAGCGATGCATCAAATACCCGGCCACGGGTGATGTCAAAATCAAGAGTTGCCCCCGGGATCGGGTCCATGATAGGCTTATCATCCTCATCGAGCACCAGTTCATCATCTGAGCGCCGAACTTTCTGGTAACGAACTTCCACTTCCAGAAGATCGCCTTCAATATCAATATTATAGATATCACTCTGCTTGCTTGCGAAGCCGAAGCTCTTGTAGCCCTTGACACCCACCAGTCCGAATGCCAAGGACCCGGGATAGCCCTGTTCGCCGATGCTGACGCGCTGTTTTATACAAGCACCCAAAGGCGGGGTGTCCGGGTCATTGCAAACTTCCAGACCCGTAGCTTGAACCGATAGCACATCCTTTATTTTGACATTTCCGGCTTCATAGGTGAACTCCACATAACCATCGGCATCGGTATAATCGCTGGCGATTATACCGTCTCCGCCCTTAAGCCTGCCCACTTCTGAGACAATGCTCACCTGTTGATAGGGAATTGACTTATCTGAATAATCGGTCAGATGCAAAATATAGGTATAAGTCTCTTCCGCTTTCGCTGGCAAATCGATACAGTTGACATAGTCTCTGGATACACAAACCGCGCGATCATCGGTAATCGATGGATCAAACGCCAGGGTCGTTCCGCGCGCCATCAGAACCCGGCTATCAGAGACATTTCCGGCGAAGGCAGTAATGGATATCGGACGGTTGACCCGATCAACGACCCGCACCCAGGCGCGGGAAAAACCTGACGCGTTGGTGATGTTGGTCGGCACATCTTCCCATTCGACGCACACCGATTTCGTCGATGGTCTTGTGTCCTCGGGGTCAGTCGGATCAACGGTTGGATCCGTGACTTCCTCGAACTTCGTGCAGACCTGCTCGGTGGTGCGCAGCAATCCGTTGGGCGCCGAGAATTTCACATCCACGCCTTCAATCGGCACACCCAGGCGATTGCGCGTCACTGCGTAAACCAGTAGTTCGCGAGAATCATCATTGGGAATAAATGGCGTGGCCTGCTCGAACTGCAATTCAATCGAAAAGGGCAATACAAGCTCATCCTCAACGGTCTCTTCCGGCAACGGCTGACCATCGTCTATGATATTTCCTTCTTCATCGACACTTGCAGTCATGGATGAATCGCCACCGCCACCGCCACAGGCAGCAAGCGCGCCGATCATCAGAGCCGCCAGCATCCAACCCCCAAAACGCCTAAACATAATGCTTTTCCCTTTTTTTCGCGTGTTGATTTTCATGATCCCCCCATTAACCACGATTTATTCTGTTGCTATGAGAAGTTCCGGCGTAATGATTCGAGGTGTGACAAATATGATCAATTCAGATCGGTCATCAACGCGACTCTCAGAGCGAAACAACCGCCCAATCACCGGTATATCGCCCAATATCGGCACCCTGAACGACCCTTCCGCACGGTCTTGCTGAAAAATCCCGCCGAGAACCACAGTCTGACCATTATCAACCAGCGCTACGGTCTGGACTTGCTGGACATTGATCGTGGGCTCCGCGCCACCTTCGCCAGTTGGAACAATCTCGCCAATACTGTCATTGGTGACGTTCAAATCCAGTATGATCTGGTTTTCCGGGGTGATATGCGGAGTGACTTCCAGCATCAGTACTGCTTCCTTGAACTCGGTAGTGGTAGCACCATCACCTCCGCCCGAGTTGGCCTGATAAGGAACCTCGGAGCCCTGTTTGATGACCGCCTTGCTATCGCTCGAGGTCACAATACGCGGCGCTGAAACGGTTTCACCATAGCCTTCCCGTTGCATCGCCGACAGTTCGAGATCCACCAGATAGTCGGCTCCCAGAATTGCAATTCCGATACTCGTGGGGATGGCGCCTCCGATTATCTGGGCCGGCAGATTGACATTCAACCGATCATAACCACCACCTGTGGCATCGCCACGACCTTCTCCTCCGTCCGAGTCACTATTTCCTCCGCCCGA
>DEIQ01000066.1:6915-14809 GCA_002352565.1 Proteobacteria bacterium UBA2770
CCGCCCGAGTCTCCTCCATTGCCGCCGGCAAAGGGCAAAGCAACCTCGGAAACCCGACCGTAGGGCAGGCTGCCCATCACGCTTTCCACAGCTGACCCGGCCATGAGATCGGTGGCTTCAAAGCGCCCACTGGTTGCCACGATCCCATCGTGTCCATTTTCACCGAATGAAGATACGCCAAAGCGGGCGCCGAGTTCACGTTGGAAACTGTTGTTGGCGGACACCACACGCGCTTCGATCAGAACCTGACGCACCGGCTTGTCAAGCAAAACCAACAACTCGGCAATTTCATCGAGTTTTGCAGGTATGTCCTGGATCAGCAGCGTATTGGTCCGTGAATCAAAAGAAGTTCGCCCACGGTCGGACAGCATATTGGAATCTTTGGATCGCAGCAAATTGGCAAATTCTTCGGCAGAAGCATAATTCAACACAAAAGTACGCGACACAAGGGGGGCCAATTCCTGACGCGCGCGATAAGCCTGCAACAAAGCCTCATCGCGCCGAGCCAATTCTTCTCTGGGCGCTACCAGTAGCACATCCTTCCCCAAATCGCGCTTGTCAAGATCCGCCAGATGCATGACGATAGCAAGCGCCTGATCCCATGGCACATCCTCGAGCCTGATTGCTATGGTGCCCTGAACGGAATCTGAAACCACGATATTGGCTTGTGCCACTTCCGCTATGAGCGCTAACACCGCCCGGGTTCCGATTTGCTGAAAATTAAGCGTAATCCGATCTCCGGTAAATACCGGCTCTTGATCCTCTGACACTTCATCCGGCGATGACAGTTCCACCACAATGGTATTACCCACCATATAAAGCAGGTGCGTAAAATTATCTGTAGCGCGGATCATCAACTCCACATTGCTGCCCTTCTGCCGGGTATCAACGGTTTCGACGACGGTGGCAAAATCCAGCACTTCAAGCCGACGCTGTAACCTTTGTGGCAACTGCACGTCAGGAAGGGTCACGCGCAGCCGATTGCCCAAACGCTCGGCCTCAGCGGGAACCCCAGCCGATGTCATTTCTATGATCAACTGGCCCTGACCGCGATGACCGCGTCTGAAATCCACATCCTCCACTGAATGACCATCTGGCCGAATGGCTGGTGACATAGTATCAGACTGGGCGGAATCGGTTGTAACAGCACCGCTCGTATCCTGTTCGGAAACGGGTGATGGCTTCACAACGGTTGCGTCAGCGCTATGTCCCAAGGTTACAATCAGCGTGTTCGTGCTTACCCGCCAGCCATATGGAACCAGAGAAGAAAGCCGCAGGTTAATTCGGGTTCTACCCGAGCTTTCCGCGATATCATACCCTCGTACCAAACGAGAATTAACCTCGCTGGTGCGACTCTTCATACCGTTTCTGACCCCTGTCAGGTCGATAGAAAGCTGAGCCGGGCTGTCAATTCCCAAAAAATCTGGCTCACTTTTCAAAGCCTGATCGAATATCAAGCGGACCTGTGTAGCGCCTCCGGAGACCGGTTTTATTTCGATATCCGACAGCACTGCTTCCTGCTGGGCATAACTCACGCCGAACATACCCAACCACATCCCAACTGTGGCAGTTGCTACCCAAAGCAACCAACTTGTCAAGCCGACTGATTCCCCTCCCCGGCTTCTGGTCCGAATAGCCCGGTTCTTCCGTCGCATACCCGAATTTATATCAGCAACCATGAATATTCCCCCCAATTAAATTTAACCTTGTTCAGTTAAAGGAACCAGCCTGATGTTGTAGCGCCATCCCCCTGTTCCATCCGGAACGATCTCCCTAAGAACCATTTCATTATTCTTCACTTCGGTGATACGTCCATGATTGGTTCCCATATAATTACCTTTACCCACCCTGTATACGATCCCGTCGGGCGCTTTGACCAAGCCATAGAGTGGACCATTCACGTTTTTTATGGTACCTACCATAACCAGTGAATTGATGGAGTATTTTTCAAGTGGCTCCCGGACTCGCCCTTGATCAGGGAACAAACCACTGCTGCGTTTGCGATCCAACCTCTCAAGTACAAATGGATCCCGCTCGATCTTGACTTTCGGTGGACTGCCCATATATATTTGTATATCGGGCAATGGCTCAACACGGGCAGGCTTGAGGGCATCAAGCCCTGCCAGAAAATTCTCCAGATCCTCTTCCGGCCTGTCGATACATCCCGCCAAAAGAGCCAGACAACCCATTCCAGCAGCTTGCCAACCGCGTCTGAACCCGATCATCGCCTAACAACCGTATCATCAGCTTGTTTCTCGATACGCCGATACATTTCTATTCTGAGCCCAATCGCGAGGTTTCCAGCATCGGCTCTCTCCGACGGTCTGGATTTGCGCGCCTTAACCCGCGCTTGTTCAATTTCGATGTGTTTGATAGTGGTAATCCGAGGGAAATTGGAGACTGACTCAATAAAATTCATGAATTCCCGAAAATTTCCGCTTAATTCTTCGCCTCTAAATGTTTTTTCATAAAATCCGTGCGACGTATAATCACTATTACGGTATTTGATTTCTTCCAGACCGCTTGCCATTTGTATCCGACTAATACTACCCTCAACATCACCCCACTCTGTAGGGGTCTCTCCCTTGGCGGGCAATACATGGATAACAGCTTCGTAAGTTGTTTCCACCGTCTTGAGTTGATGCTGGTAAGCCGGCAGAGTCAAAGCCAACTGCTTTTTTCGCTTTAACTCATCGCGTATGCTTGTTTCTTCATGGACCACCGAACTTAACTGCCGATAACGGTCGCCCAGAATCAGCACATACCCCAGCAACACAATGCCGAGTGTGATCATAATCACTGCGGCGATATAAACCTCCTTGGGCCAATCACCTATGTTTTCCATATCCAGATTTTGCAAATCTGTTATCGAGATCATTGATCAACGCTCCCTATTATTCCGGACCCTGCTTTCTCCGATCACTTCTTCCTGCAATGCCTCTAATTCGATTCCGCTGCGCACGAACAATTCGATCTCGAACGCTCTATTGCCTCCCGACCGGCTTCCTCCTTTGGGTTGCACTTCGACAAATCTTGGCGATTTTTCAAGATTACCCACCAGTTCAGCATAATAAGCAGGCGTGGTGGCCTGGCCGCGCAGAACGATCCTGCTGCCTTCCCATTGCAGCTTTTCCAGATAAGCACCCTCGGGCATGATCGCCGACAACTCGTTGAATATGGTCACCGGCAGATAGCGGGTTTCCTTGAGCTTTTCAATAAAACGAATGCGTTTGATCATACCTCTGGCTTCTTCTCTGGTATCTTTTACCTGCCTGACAATGGCATTGATGCCCGAAAGCTTATCTCGGCGCAGGTCGGAGTTGACTTGTTTTTGCTTTTCTATGCGCTGCTCCAGACTTGCGCAAGATGCCATGACGAATAGCAGCGCAAGCCCTCCGACAATCCCCATCGAGATATGAAAATATCTTGCCCGTCGTTCTCGCCGCACCACACGCCAGGGGAAAAGGTTCATCTGGGTCATTGATCAAAACTCCTCATCGCCAGTCCGGTTGCCAGCGACAAACCCGGACTGATCCGCTTCCCGGCAGCCAGATTTCTGGTTCCTGAAGCGACTTTTTCAAAAGGGTCGATCAATGCCACAGGCAAACCCACCGTATTTTGTACCACATGAGCCACGCCATCAAGGTACGCGCCCTCACCGGCCAGCCATAGTGTATTAACAGCTGGCAATTCACCGCTGGCCGAATAATAAAACTGCAACATCCGGTTAATGTTCTGACCAATCTGAGACAAAAATGGATGGAGGATTTCAGAGCTGAAATCTGAAGGCAGATTATTGTCCATGATACTTTGATCCGCCTCAAGCATATTCATGCCATAGGTATGGCAGATAGCCGTCAGCAGCCTTTGAACCCCGCTTTCCACCTCACGGCTGAAAATCATCACCCCTTGTTTGTCAAAGACATATAAATTGGTTGCAAACTCGCCAATATCGACAATACCATAGCAACTCTGATCCTGAGCAAACAACCGCCCGACTCTTTCCAGCGCATAAGGCGCCAGATCAATCAGTTCGCATTGCAACCCTGCCTGTTCAACCGCCGCCAATAAATGATCGGTGTGATCCTTGCGCGCGGCCGAGAGGATAACATCCACCAGATCCTGAGTGCTTGCGCTTGGACCCACCACCTCAAAATCAAAATAGATATCTTCAGCCTTATAGGCGATATGCCGATCGATTTCAGCTTCGATCTGATACATCATATCGTTCTCTGACAGATTGACCAGGCGGATAATTTTAGTGATAGCTGCAGCCCCACCCACTGATATGGCTGCATTCCGGCTTTTAGTTCCACTTTGCATCACAGCCAGACGTATATGTTTAGCCAGAATTTCAGGCTCCGGCAACCCACCTGACATAGGCTGCTCCGGCGTTCCCATAAACAGACGCGACCACGCTGTGACACGTGCGTCCCGAGCTGATTTTCCGGTTAACTCCACGAGTTTGATACTAGTTATACCAATGTCCAGGCCAATCAGATCATTGACAGGAGATTTATAAGGCATATCGCCTCCAGACTGAAATTTCCCAAAAAAAATTATCTCATCGAGTATCATCGAGAATGATGCAACAAAATGTTATTTATTTACTCATAGATACATCATAATAAAAAAAATAACAATTATTATGACAATCTGAACAATTATTATGACAGTCTGAATTATTTTATTCTTCCGCTAAAACAATAACACCACCAGGTTGTTATTTGCAATGCGTTATTATTTGCAACGCGTTATTATCTGCAACGCATCTTTTCAACAAATTTGAAGGTTTGAATATGCAATCAGTTCCGTTTTCACGAACCATGGCGGCTTTTGCCTCCACGATGGAAAACATTATTTTGGCAGGATTGTTATGGCTTGTCATTATCTGGCTTCCGCTGATTCCATCCATTAAACTCTCAACCGATATCAATGTGCAAACTCCGCTGCGAATTTATGCAAGGGAGGGTGAATTGCTCGGAGAATTCGGTGCTCAGCAACGCATTCCCGTCACACTTGAAGCGATACCTGCGCCATTGATTCAGGCATTCCTGGCCGCTGAAGACGACCAATTCTACCGCCATCATGGCATTGATTTTAATGGACTGATTCGAGCGGCTCTGCTTTTCCTGGCAACCGGGGAAAAAAGACAGGGGGGAAGCACCATTACGATGCAACTGGCGCGTAATCTTTTCCTAAGTTCTGAAAAATCGTTCGAGCGCAAACTGAAAGAAATAGGAATTGCCTTGCGCATGGAGCAGGAGCTTGACAAGGAACGCATTCTTGAGCTCTATCTGAACCAGATATATTTTGGACAGGGCGCCTGGGGCATCGGCGCTGCGGCTTCCATCTATTACGATGCCAAACCACGGGATCTGACCATTGCGCAAATGACCATGCTCGCCGGTCTACCCAAGGCACCATCAGCGTTCAATCCCATCACCAATCCTGAGGGCGCTTTACATCGCCGATCGTATGTCATCCGCAGATTGTATCAGCTCAATCTCATTACCCATCATCAATATCAGGAAGCCATGGCGGCGCCCATAACCGCAATCTATCATTCACGCCCGCTCGATGTTCACGCGCCCTATGCAGCGGAAACCATCCGGCGCCAGATTTTCAGGCAATACGAAGAAGGCAGCTATCAGTTGGGCATATCGGTGACCACTACCATTGATGCCCGGTTGCAGTCGCTGGCTAGAAAAGCATTGCAAAACGGATTGATTCAATACACCATCGACAACATCCCGATCAAGTCGCTCGGACACATCAAATTGCCGACTACCCGGGGATCCATCCTCAAACGCCTTGACCAACATCCCCATTCCGGACCGCTGATCCCAAGCATGATCATTAAATTGACACCATCCTTGCTCCAGTTGATGACCGATGAGGGAGAACGTATTTCCATCGAGGCTCGAGCATTGCAACCCATCCTGCGCACCGCCGGAACAAAGTCACCCGTAGGGCTTCTGCATCCGGGTGACATCGTCTACGCCTGGCCTAAGGGAGATAAAAACTGGACACTTGTCCCTGAGGTGAAAGTGCAGGGCGCTCTGGTAGCCCTGGATCCGCGCAATGGAGAAATATTGGCCATGTCAGGTGGTTTCGATTTCGCGCAAAGCAACTTCAACCGCGCTATTCAAGCCAAGCGTCAGCTCGGCTCAGTCATCAAACCCCTTTATTATTCCGCCGCGCTTGAGCATCGCTTTACTCCAGCCAGTATTTTATGGGATATTCCACTACGCTACGCTAGCGGCAATCCTTCCAAAAAAAACTGGCGCCCCGGCAATTATGCAAATCGATATTACGGACCCACCCGTATGCGTGAAGCATTGGCGCATTCACGAAATCTGGCGAGCATACAACTTGTAGACAGCATTGGCGTCAGGCAGGTGCGTAACTATATCACCCGTTTCGGCCTGAACAAAGACGATCTCACCCCCGATTTATCCATCGCGCTGGGGACGAATATTCTTACCCCATTGGAACTGGGGCGAGCTTATGCGACTTTCGCCAATGGAGGTTACCTCGTTCAAACCACCATGATCCGAAGTATCGATATCCATGGCAACACTATTTACAAGAACCCGATCCAGGAGTATTGTGTTTCGGAATGTGAACCACAGGATATCGGCGCACCCCGCATTATTTCACAACGCAATGCCTTTATCATGGACTCCATGCTCAAGGATGTTATTCGCAAGGGCAGCGGGCGCCGAGCCCGGACACTGAAACGTTCAGATATCGCCGGGAAAACCGGAACCACCAATGATTTTCGTGATGGATGGTTCTGCGGCTACCATCCGGATCTGCTGACTGTCGTGTTCATCGGTCATGACAATAATCATACGCTCGGTAAGGGCAATAGCGGAAGCCGAACAGCCTTGCCCATCTGGATCGAGTTCATGGGCCAGGCGTTAAAAAATCTGCCTTTCAAACTGCCTTCCATGCCATCGGGTATCGTCACCAGCCGCATCAATCCGGATACCGGCCTTCGGCTTGGAAGCACTCAGCCAAAGGGGGGACTGGTCGAATATTTTTATACCGAGAATCTCCCGAAGCTGGATACGGATCAAAATCCTGACACATTCGTCCCTGATTTTGATGAAATCTTCTGAAGTTATGTAGGGTGTAACAGCATGAGCAAAAAAAACTGGTCACGCCTCAAAGGGGATACGCGGCATCACCAGCAAAGAATCCAGGTCGCCCAGACCGCTGCACGACTGATGCATGAACATGGCATGATCGATTATCTCGCCGCCAAGCATAAAGCCTGCGCGCAGCTCGGCTTATGCAGAGAGGGCGCTCATATGCCAAGCAATGTTGAAATCAATCTGGCGCTCGAAAGCCATATGCGACTGTTTGCCCCAGAAGAACGCATGCTCTGCGCCGAACAACTTCTTGAAATCGCGGCAGGTCTCATGCAACAGTGCCGGGAATTCAATCCCAGGCTGACAGGCGCCATCCTGACCGCCCATGTTCATAAACACAGTTCTATCGAAATACATGTTTTTTCGGACACGCCCGAACATGTCATGATTTTTCTGATGGAACAGCATATTCCCTTTGCCAGCGGAGAAAAACGCCTGCGCACAAGACGCGATCACTACGAATCCCGGCCCTGCCTGTGCTTCTTCGTAAACAAGAACCCTGTGGAATTGACAGTGTTTTCGAAGCAGGATATCAAGCATGCTCCATTGAGCCCCATCGATGGAAAACCGGTTCGACGTGTGAATCTGGCAACCATCCACCAATTATTGAACAACCCGGAACGGGCCTCCTGAAAATCCTGGTTCCGCTAGCAGGCTGTTGCTTTTCTACTCACTCAGCCATCTACGGCGTTAAAATCAAGCTCATTGTACTCATTTACAGGTGTAAACTCCGT
>DEIQ01000066.1:14932-29143 GCA_002352565.1 Proteobacteria bacterium UBA2770
CAAGCGGGTTCGACTTCGCTCACCGCAAGAACCGGGTTCATGACTTAATCAGAGGTTCCATAACCAGCAACCCGAACCGCACACCTCCATGCGCCACTCTGGTTCAGATGGCCGGTTTTTTGCTTGAATTACCTGATAGCCTATGAATCGCCTGCGCCTTGTTTTAGAAGGTATGATCGCGAGCTATACGCCATAAGTAGCGGCACGCCACTTTCGATATTCGCGTGATACGCCAGATTTTGTTCTTCGGGCGAGGCCAGATGCTGATCCCATTCGATCAGACGAGGCGCAAGCATGCGATGCCACAGTGGCGGTATGAGACAGATCAGCATAGAAGTCAAATAACCATAGCGATATTGCGGCGCTTCCGCATAATAGGGGAGATTCCAGAATTCTTTTTCTGGCTCCAGATGGTGGTGGCTGTGGCGCCCGATTCCATCGGATACCCAGTAAGTAAACCGATTGGCACAATCCCAGGAATGATGCATCAGAATCGCTGATCCCGGTACGCGCACAATACCATAATGTTGCCCGTAGGTCCCGATCTTATAGGCAAAATGAGTGTTTAAAACACTAAACAAAAACCATATTGCCAAAGGACCGGTTGCAATCAGCACGAACAGCAATACCAGCAATTCGGCGCCATAGCCGCGAAGCAGCCGATTGTCCCACGACCATGTCTGTTTCCCATGGGTCTGCAAGCGCTTCGCTTCGATTTCCCATGCGGTATCATAGTCCTGCCGGGCTGTGCGCACAGCATATCGATAAATGCTTTCACCACGTAAAGCGGTACTCGAATCTACCGGCGTGCCGACATTTTCATGATGGCCATACGGATGCTCGATTGCGTAATAGGTAAAAAGCGCCAGCAAACCGCCCGCGCGCGACATGAATACCGAAAGTGGCTCATGTATGCGGTGGCTTAGTTCATGACCCGTCGCCACAGAACCGACCCCGCTGACCGCACTCATCAATAGCGTATAGAGCAGAAAATCCGCCCAGTTATCACCAGTATGAATCGATTTCATTTCAATACCCAGTACCACATCCGCCAGATGGGACAAACCCAGCAGATCGATGCCGCGCCACGCATAAGCCAGAGACCATATAAACGCCCAGAACGTCAGGAATATAGACACGACAAACGCATACATCATCCAGACAAAAATTTGTGGATGCTCGTATTCATAATCTGCCACATCGTCGCCAGACAAACGTTCCACCAGCGGCAACAACAGTAAGAGCAGCAAAGCGCTCCACGCCCATTCCGCGCCGACCATAATCATCCACGCTGCGCCGAAACCAATCGGAATCGGCCCGAAGAACCGGGCATAATGCCAGAAATTGTTTCTCATCAGGGTTTCCTCCACAAAAAATTATAGAATGATCATTCAGTATGTTATAGCTGCTTTACACGCATAGCACAAATACGAATGTCAATAAAATCAGGCGCCAGGGAGGACTGACTATTACCCATCCGCCGAGATAGCTCGCCGACTAAATGCCCGGCTTCATTGTGGTAAATCTTCGCAATAGCCCTGCTATGCTGTGCGATTTATCCCGAGAATCTGAACATAGTGAACCGCGCCTGAGCTTCGTTCAGACTTGTTCAGAGGTTACCCAACTGTACCGGCAAGCCCCTTGAGTTTAGTCCCGTTCCGTCTTGAAAAAAGTCAACATATCAATCAGTTCTCCGGCTTGGGTATTCAGTGTAGACAGCCCCACGGCGTTCTCCTCTACCAAAGCGCTGTTTTCCTGAGTCTGGCTGGCTAATTCGGCGATGGCGGTAGCGATATACTCGGTGGTCTGCTTCTGACTGCCCGCAGTCTGAGCCATATCGTATACGCGCTGACTTACTTCCTGGATGCCGCTGACAATCCCATTAAACGCCTCCACTACCTGCCCGGACAAGGCGCTGCCTGACCCTACCAACGTGAGCATTTCTTCAATCAGTTTCCTGATGTCCCGGGCATTAGTCGCGCTGGACACCGACAAACGCCGCACTTCACTGGCCACCACGGCGAAACCTCGACCTTGCTCGCCGGCACGGGCTGCTTCCACGGAAGCGTTGAGCGCCAGAATATTGGTGGTAAAAGCGATTTCATCCATCATAATGATAATCTCGGTGATAGCCTTGGCAGCTTGCGTCATCGCCTGCATTTTACTCTCGACGGAAAAAATCAGTTGCGCGCCCTGCTCTGCGTGTTCCTTAACTGCACGAGCCCGCCCAGCGCTGACATCGGCCCGATCGGCGCTTTCATCAACTAAAGCGGCAAGCTCTTCCATGGAAGCGCTAATCTCCTCGATGCCGCCAGCCTGAGTCGAAGTGCGCTGGCTGAGGTTATCATTACCGGAATTCAGTTCTATCAAACAATTCCCGGCACTCTCCATCGCCTGTTGCACCTGAACCACTGTAGCTCGCAACCTGATCAGCGCCACATTCAGATTCTCGCCCAATCGGGCCAGATCGCCTCGCAGCTCTTCTGGCGCAGCGCTTATCAAATCCCCTTGCGCCAATTGTTCCAGCCGAACCCCGAGGGATGCAACGGCATCGTTCTGGGACTGAATCAGATGTTTCAGGTTGGCTTGCTGCTGCTTCAATTCGGTGATATCCGTATGGAAAATCACATAGAGATCCTCGACATCTCCCGTTCGGCGCGGCAATTGGATGATGGCGCAAAATGAATGGATAGGCCTGCCATCCTTGTGCGTCAAGATCATTTCTGCGGCCACCAGATGATCCGTATTCATTACTTTTTGCATGACTTGACGCGCAGCATCCAGATTTAATGTGAACAGATCACGCCAATCGAAAGAAGAACTCAATAGCTCATCACAACTATAGCCAGTCATGCGACAAAAAGACGGGCTGGCTTCACGGAAGTGGAAATCTCTGTTATATATCGCAATACCGACCGGACTGTTGTCAAAAAATCGCCGCCAGTAGGCTTCTCTTTCAGCCAGCTCGGTTTCCTTTCCCTTGATCTCACTGAGATCGAAAATAGTCACAAGATATCGATCCTGTGGCCAATCGCCACGGCGCTCGAGTTTTTTGAGCGCCAGCAATGTAGGAAACTGGCTGCCGTCACTGCGACACAGCTCCAGTTCTAAACGCATAATCCCCCCTTGCTCAAGCTCAGAGCTACCAATCACTTCCATCACCACTGACACATCTTCCTGGCGAATAACTTTCTGCCGCCAGTCAAAGCCCGGACCGGTTATCTCTTCGATGGTATAATCAAACAGCAGCGCATTAAGATCGTTGACCTCATAGACGCTCCCTTCCATATCGACTACCAACATGCTATGATAGGAAATTTCCATGAAACCATCGAAAATGGCCTGACGTTTTTATTAATGTCGTAATGTCGGTCACTACAGTCATAGTCCGATCCTGATCCCAGCCGGACTGGCGGGTCAGGCGGTGGACAGAAACGTGAATATCAATCACGCCACCGTTCTTGTGGCGATGACGCGTCTTGTAATTTCTGGACTCACCGGTTTCCATCACCTGTTGCAAATTGCACCTGGCTTTCTCCTGTTCACCCGCGTCGGTAGACAGGATCTGTGCCCGGTCGAATTCCGGAGCGCACATTTCCTCGAAGCTGTAACCATGCATAAGAGCATAAGCCGGATTGAATTCGTAAAGCACTCCATCAAGACCGGACACCACCAACCCATCGGTTACGCTGTTAAATATTTCTTGTGAATAGGTCATTTCTCTCTCCTTGAGATTCGCCCACCTCGTTATACTTAAAGTGTAGCGGTGTCTCGTTCAGGATCTATCAGCAACGCTGATGAGAGATGAACAGCCGGGTTATATAGGGAATCTCTGAGTTTTCTGATGGCTCTGCGCTGTCAAAATCCGGAATCATCCGACAAGCGGTAACGCACCTTCGTGTAATGCACTGACCAATAAAACAGCCGCCTACTCGTTATTAATCAAGGAGTTTGAGAAAGCAATAGATCATGCCTTGGCGCTGAATGCACCAGTTTTTAGCTGCGCTTATCCGATCCGGATTTGGCTGTCAGCCAAATCGACATTATTTGTTGGACGCGAGATTATCGAGGTGGATCAATGCTCCGAAAACGTGATACAGGACCGATCCGCCCGCTCGACATGGACGGCGGATGGTCCCTTTTCGCTATAGGCAATCTGGAAACTGACCCGGTCTTCCTGCTTCAAATCATCAAATCCAGCATGACGAATGACGGAGTGATGAAAAAATACGGTGGCCCCCCCCGAATCGGGCTTGATAAAACCATAACCATCCTTGAGGCTGAAAATGATCCCGGTTTCCGAAACCTGATCATCCAGCCCACTAAACCGCTCTTCCTGTTTATAGACGCTTACCTCTTCAACGTGGTGGGGCCTTATTCTGGAAAAGGACTCCATAGGGTTGAGAAACAGCCCGTTCACCACCAGATCATCCTTGCGTGACCGATCATTAATGACCTGCTGCATCATTATCGGGTAGGTGACTTCATCCAGTAAGGCCTGGGATGTTTTGGTTTCCCGGTCACAGCCCGAAATATCCCTATAGCAGAAATCCCAGCCCAGAAGCATCACCCGTGTGCCCAGGGTATTCAACTTGCGCACCAGAGGCAGGAAATCGCCATCAGAAGCCACCAAAACCGTCACATCGAAGTTTTTATGCAACGCGGATTCATAGGATTCCAGAGCGAACCAAACATCGATCCCTTTCTCCCCATCTGGACCAAGCGGCAGATAGTGGGTCGTGACCCCTTCCCGAATCAGCACATCATCAAACTGCCGTTCCTTCAATAAAAGATCCCCTCTTTGGGAAGCCTCAGATGCTCTCAACCTTCCCCTGAAATAATGAGCGTCTACAATCTGACAATATTCCACCGGGCAACCTTCCGTTTTGGCAACTTCATGGCGGATGAAATTATGCAGTCCGCCGATGCTAATTCGAGTACGACGCTGATGAAATGATAAATAATAATTACTAACGTGATAAAAAAAATTTCCGTCGTAAAAAACGCCAATCCGGATAAGATTTTCCATTTTCATGTTCGGTCCAGTTTCAGCATTATTAATGAATAGTTTTCTTGGCGGGCTTGATTTTTCAAAATTTTTACTTGTAATATTCATTGTCGTTATTTGATCTGTTTATTATAAAAGATTCTCCCAATTCCAATCAAGAATCATTGCCAACCTTCCGTCATGAAGTACCGCGCTGCTGAATCCAGAACGTCACCGGCCCCCGATTGGTAAGGGTAACGTCCATATCCATGCCAAAAGGAGCACTCGCCCGCTTCCCTTGAGCGCAGAGTCCGTTAGCTTGTTTAACCATATAATCGAACAGAGCTCGCGCCTGCTGCGGCGGTGCTGCAGGCGAAAACCCGGCCCGCAGCCCACGGCTTGTATCAGCCGCCAGGGTAAACTGTGGAATGAGTAACAGATCCGCGCCGATCTGATTCAATCCCAGGTTCATTCGCCCCTGCCGATCCGGAAACATGCGATAGCCTGCAATGCGCTCAAGCAAACGATCAGCGGTTTCGCAGATATCCGATGGTTCGACAGCTATCATGGCGACAATTCCCGCGCCAATTAACGCCACCACCTGGTCATCAACTTCCACTCTGGCTTCGGAAACCCTTTGCAACAAGGCGATCATGACCATCGAATGCGGTTAAAAAACATCGTGTAAGGAATAGCCTACAATGACTGTTGGGTAGTGCTGATATACCTGAAACTAATGATGGGTGAAAATGATATCACGCTTTAGAGCAGGAATTCCACTCTTTCTTTAGGATGAGCTAACCCATGAAACCAGGGTAAAGCGTATAAATAACAATCAAATAAACTATCTCAAAATGACGTGAGCAAGGAAGCAAGCGTCTTTTGAGGATTAAAGGCAGGATGCCTTTTGGTTCTGGAGAGTCCCGGTATTGGACGACTGAGGCAGGATGAAATTTTATTATCGGCAGGCGAAGGATTCGCTTATTGCACACAAGCCCCGATGGACCGGGGCTTTTTTGTTTGCAGTTCTCGCTCCACATGCTCTGCTTATCAGCTCAATAGCCAGAAACGATCATCATTTCCCAGGATTAAAGCATAAAAACCGCTCACAGCTTTCGGAATCAATAGCATCCCATTTGAAGTGAGACCGGTTTGTTGTAAAGAAAAGTCTGTAAATCTGTTACAGTTGTTGCAATTGATATAAACTTCTCTAATCCTGGAATCTGTCTTAAGGAACCTCTGATTAAGTCATGAACCCGGTTTTTGCGTCCCTACTGGCCCAGCTTCNNAATCTTCGCAATAGCCCTGCTATACTGTGCAATTTACGCTTCGAATCTGAACATAATGAATCGCACCTGAGCTTCGTCCAGACTTGTTCAGAGGTTCCCTGACTATTTTTCACATTTCAGATACCATCATACCATTACACATGGTTCAATATATGGAGCAAACTTCTTATACAATGGATGATATTATTGAGGCGCCGCCGTGGTTCACACGTGCCGTCGAAACAGACCATCGGGAACATACCATACAGGTATGCGGCGCGCCGATCCACTTTCTGCATTGGCCCAACAAGAGTGCGCCCGGGTTGCTGTTCGTTCATGGCGGCGGAGCGCACGCCCACTGGTGGGATTTTATCGCGCCTTTGTTTATGGAGCACTATAATATTGCGGCGATCGATCTTAGTGGTATGGGCGACAGCGGACACAGAGACCAGTATTCCGGGGATGTTTACGCTGAAGAGTTAATGGCGGTCATTAAATACGCCGAACTCGGTCCCAATCCGGTCATTATCGGACATAGCTTTGGCGGCATGGCCACCCTTAAAGCAGGCGTCAATTATCCGGATCAATTGGGTGGAATCATGATGGTGGATACCGCAGTTTTCCCGCCGGGATTCAACAAAAACAATGATCTGTCCGTATCCCCGTTCAAGGAAAGAAAGATTTACCCTGATCGTGCAACAGCCTTGTCGCGGTTCCGGCTGGTTCCACCCCAGAGCTGCCATAACCGATATATGCTGGATTACATCGCGGAGCACTCCATTACTCGACTCGATGGAGGATGGAGCTGGAAATTCGATGTCCGTTTTTTGCAGAAAACTATTTTTGATCAACTCGCAACAGAAATCAAAAACCTTAAATGCCGTGCCGTTGTCATGTATGGGGAGCGCAGTATTTTGTTCGGCAAATTCATGCTCGGCCAAATTCACAAACTCTATCCCGATAACGTGCCTTTTATTATGATCGAAGATGCACAGCATCATGTTTTTCTCGACCAACCCCTGCGATTTGCGCAACAGGTGCATGACCAGTTGCTGACATGGGAACATGGACAGGGTCTATCGAGGTGGATCAAAGAAACTGGAGAACTGACGTGATATGGAATCATTGTCTGCGAATTTGTTTTGCCTTATGCCTGTGCTACGTGAACTTCGGGATGATGGAAAAAGCCAATGCCGGGATCACAAGCGAACAACTTGCGAGTTATCTTCCCGACGCACCCCGTTTTTGGGAAGAAAGCGGCGAAGATCGTCTGGCGGATGCTTCACTGATCGATCTGGCTTTTGCCGTGCGAAGCTATAGCCGGAGTGCCCAGCTTTCTCCTGTATCTATCCCTTTCAATGTGATGATTTACTCCGATCAGGGACCGGAGCAGAATTTACTGAACGAAGATCTGACCGAAAATCTGCTTGAGCGGATTTTCGGGATCAGCAATTCACTGGATGAATTAGATTTGCCAGGTGAATTCATCGATTGCACGCTTACGCAAACAAGCGATACTGCCAGCGGTTATCCGGCGCTATGGATCGACTATGACTGCCCGATCCAGGGTTTGGTTCTTCTGCATATTCTCGTCAAGGTAGAAGATGACTTTCACCTCGGTGTTTTGATCGGACCTTCTGTGACCGAAAACAGTGTGCGCCGTTTCGCCACCCAAATTGACCTTGATGGTCTAGCCAGGCTGCAACCCTGACCGACATATTTTTATCCACCTGGCCTCGATAAGGATCGCATTGATATGCTGCAAGTAACTGTGGAACGCCAAAATATGGTCGAAGCACTTTCTCGAGTACTTGGCGCCGTGGAACGTAAGCAGATTCAGCCCATTCTGGCGAATGTATTATTACAGGTGGAAGATGGTTGGGCTGCTTTTACCACTACCGATATGGAAATCGAGCTTCACACCCGGACGGAATCCGAAACAATCACTCCAGGCGCCATCACGCTCTCGGCGCGCAAACTTTATGATTTGTGCCGAACCCTTCCATCTAGCGCCAGAATTACCCTGTCGCAGGAACAAAATCATTGCCGCATTATCAGCGACAGCAGTCGTTTTACCCTTCAAACTTTGCCGCCGGAAGAGTTCCCTGCCTTGGATGTGGATCAGACACACCTTAGCCTTGATGTGCCGAGCAAACGAATGCGATACCTGATCGATAAAACCAAGTTCGCCATGGCCAATCAGGACATGCGCTCCTATCTGAACGGCCTATTGCTGGAAGTGCGCGGCAACAGTTTGCGCGCAATCGCCACCAACGGGCATCGTCTCGCGGTCGCAGAACAACCCATGGATACCGATTCACCCGATGATGATACCTTGTTATGGTCTGGCATCGTGCCAAAAAAAGCCATTCTTGAACTTGCCCGTCAGATATCCTCTTCCGAGGGAGATATCCGGATTAAAATGGCGGAGCGATACCTCATGACAACTCTGGGTACTGCGCGTCTCAGCAGCAAACTTTTGGAGGGACGATATCCTCCTTATCAGAACGTGCTCCCTCAATCGGCGCACTGGAGTGTTTTTATCGAATCGACCGAATTGCTGGCCGCACTTCAGCGCGTTACTGTACTGGCCGATGAACAAGCATCGCGCGTCAAATTGACCATCAAGCCAGGCCTGATCCATCTGGTATTAATCAACCCGTCAAGCGACAGTGCCGAGGATACGGTTTCAGCGCAATATGATGGGCCAGAGACCGACATCTATTTCAATGCCGCTTATCTGATCGAAGCATTGTCCGCACTTGAGGACAATCCCTGCGTTTTGCATTTCAACGATGCATCGAGTGCCTGTTTGTGGCAGATGCCGAATAACAATCAATGTTTACAGGTCGTCATGCCGATAAGAATCTGAGCATCCCCCCATACCTGAAACCCTTCCTTTTCGGTCGGCACAACCTGCATGCTCCAGGCAAAAGAATTGTAGTGCACTCGCGGTGTGCTTTGTGTCATTCCGGGCCACAACAGTCTCATGCGTTCCGCGCCCGTTCATCAAACTGTAAATAAAAAGGATTAAAATCGTTATCAAATAATCAACTTGAGAGCGAGGATCAATCCAGTGAAAAAAACATCGGTGGGCATCGCTTTGTGGATGAGTATTTGTTCCGCATTTGCCGCAGAAAATCCACTGACCCCACTATGGAACCAGATTGATCGTAATACCGAATGGGTGCTTGAAAAGGAACAAAAGCTGCATTTCAAAACTTATCATACCCAGGGCATGACCAAAGCAGGAGGACGTTTTTTTCTCTCCTCTCCTCGGTTGAAATCCTGAAAAAAACGAAGCACTATGACCACCCATTGGATGGATACGATCGCACCCCAGGATCAGGCATCGGCCACTTGTTTGTGTTTGATCCCGCCACCGGACAGTTGCTCAATACCATCACCTTGGGTGAAGGCGATATCTATCATCCGGGGGGCATCGATTATGACGGTCGCTTTGTCTGGGTTCCAGTCGCTCAATACAGACCCGACAGAAAGCCTGCTCTGGCTTCATGGACAGATTGGGTTCGTACTGGAACCGATCGCGTCAGCCTACACCATCCATTGTTTCATCGACTCCCACTAATAGTACATCATTTTCGGCTCCATGCTATTATAAAATAAACGTGAAAACACAGATTGCAGGTCATCAATATGGCTCGGATCATCTTGTTTACCGGAAAAGGCGGAGTTGGTAAAACCTGCTCATCTGCCGCAACCGCTCTGAAGTGCAGCGAATATGGTCACCGAACACTCGTCATCAGCACGGATGCCGCCCACAGCCTGGCCGATGTTTTTGATCAACCCCTTGCTCCTGAGCCCAGACTGATTCGCGACAATCTTTGGGCGCAGGAGAGCGATGTCTTCTACAATATGGAGCGTTATTGGGGCACGCTGCAAAACTGGTATGAATCGGTGCTCGCCTGGGAAGGCGTGGACAGTATTCGCGCCGAGGAAATGGCGATTGCTCCGGGCATGGATGAATTATCCAGCCTGTTGTGGATTCTCGATCATCATCAGTCCGGACGCTTTGATAGCATCATCATTGATTGCGCGCCAACGGCGGAAACCCTGCGCTTGCTCAGCTTGCCAGAGATAGGGCGCTGGTGGTTCGACAAACTCTTTCCCCTTTCCCGCCGCGCTACCAGCATTGCCCGACCTGTTCTGCGACGCTTAACCAAGCTTCCCGTACCCGATGAACAGATGTTCGACGCAGCGGAGGATCTGTTCGATCGCATGGAAAGAATTCAGGCACTCCTTTCCGATCCGCAACAAACCAGTGCACGCATCGTGGTTAATCCGGAAAAGATGGTGCTCAACGAAGCTCAGAACAGTTATACCTATCTCAGCCTGTACGGTTATCTTACCGATATGGTGGTCTGCAACCGTGTGATTCCAGCGTGTGGTGAGGAAGATTATTTTTACTCATGGTTTCAAAGTCAGCAACGCTACCTTGAACAAGCCCGGGCCATGTTTTCCCCGCTCCAGATTTCATGCGTTCCTTTTATGGAGCAGGAAGTCGTGGGGTTGAAAATGCTGGAGCGGGTCGGCACGGTTCTATATGGTGACCAGGATCCCGCGCGTTTTTATTATCAGGGTAAATCGTTTCACATTGAAGCTATTGATGGCGGATATCGCATGGATCTACCCATTCCCAATGTGGAGAAAAGTGAACTTTCACTGGTGGAAGCCGGCCAACAATTGATCATCGAGCTTCCACGTTACCGGCGCAATCTGCTTTTGCCCCGGGTTTTGATCGGGCGCCCGGTCCTGAGCGCCCAAATGGATAAGGGTTGGTTACACGTCATATTTGGAGAAAAACGCCATGGACATGAATGACAAGCAAAAAATTGATGAATTAGAAGCCCGCCTCAGCCTGATGGAAACGAAACTCGACCGGATGATCCATGGGCAGCATCGTTGGCAAACTGCGCTTGCGGATTTTCTTCCCGAGCAAACCCGCGATCACATCAAAGCCTTACGTAAGGAACGAATTCTAGTGGTCCGATCGCTACTGGATCATTGCCTCGAACAAGAATCCGAGTCGGGCCCGAAATCTCGACAAGGAGTTGCCAGAGATATCCCTATCGACTGAATGACGACGCGCAAAGCAGCAGGGGCCGACGCTTATCCCATAGCAGAGAGCAGATCCTTGTTGTCTAAAATTGATTCATTCTCGTTGGTCCTTTCAGCTTCCCCCGACCCATAAAAAGGTTATTTTATGTCTACACGCAATCTGGAGCATTTTTTTTGCCCCAAAAGTGTGGCGCTTATTGGCGCAAGTGACCGCGAAGCGACAGTGGGTTATACTGTAGCGCGAAATCTGCTCACAGGCGGCTACGAGGGAAAAATATTTTTAGTCAATCCTCGAAAACCGGTTATCGATGGGCACCCCTCATATGCTTCGATTGAGCAACTGCCCGAGGTGCCCGAAATGGCTATGATCGCCACGCCGGCACAGGGTATACCCTCGATCGTGGATCAGCTCGGGGCACTGGGCACCAGGGCTGCCGTGATCATATCCGCCGGATTCGGAGAAGGTGATAACCACGAGGGTTATGCTCTGCAACAGCAATTGCTCGAAGCATCCCGTCGCCACCTGATGCGAATCGTAGGACCCAATTGCCTGGGTATCATCAACCCGCTCAATGGATTGAATGCCAGTTTCTGCCATATCAATCCGCCTCGGGGAAACGTGGCTTTTATCACCCAGTCTGGCGCCATCATGACTGCGATTGCCGACTGGGCCAGCGCCAGAGGTATCGGCTTTTCCCATATGGTTTCCCTCGGAGACATGAGCGATGTCGATTTCGGTGATCTCATGGATTACCTGACGCTTGATCCTCACACCAAGGCTATTTTATTGTATATTGAGGGCATTCGCGACGCGCGTAAATTTATTTCCGCCGCCAGAATCGCCTCCCGGGTCAAGCCGGTGATTGTCGTTAAAGGAGGGAGATGCGCGCAAAGCGCTCAGGCTGCCCGGTCTCATACTGGATCTATGGCCGGCAGTGATTCCGTTTACGATGCCATTTTTCGGCGCACCGGCATACTGCGCGTCAAGACCCTGAGCGAGCTTTTTGATGCCGCGGAAACCCTATCCTTCGGCATGAAGGTTAAAGGTAATCGATTGCTGATCCTCACCAATGGCGGCGGCGTTGGCATTCTCGCTACCGATGCGCTGATTGACTTTGGCGGACAACTCGCGGAACTGAGCCAGGAGACCATCACCGCTCTTGATGAAGCTATGCCTGGCATCTGGTCTCAGAGCAATCCCGTGGATATCCGCGGCGACGCAAATGCTGCCCGATATGGCAAGGCTGTTGAAATATGCAGGTTGGAGCGTAATGCAGACGCCGTACTGGTCCTGAACTGCCCCACGGCAGTGGTCTCGAGCATTGACACGGCTAAAGCCGTCGCTGAAGCCAATGTACCCCGAAAGAAACCCATGCTGGCCAATTGGCTGGGCGCTTCTACTCAGGATCAGGCGCGACAGATTCTTCACGCCAGTCAGATTTCGGCTTATGATTCCGTCAATGATGCCGTGCATGCTTTCATGCACATGGCTGATTATCAGCGCAGCCAGAAAAATCTGCTTGAAACCACGCCTTCATGGCCGGAGGAATTTACGCCCGATTTGCGCCGAGTCCGGGAAATGATCCCTTCCGCGCATCCTGAAGCACGCTGGCTTGATGAAGCCACAGCAAAAGAAGTGCTTAAAGCGTATGAAATTGATATCGTTCCCACACTGATCGCCGATGATCCGCAGGATGCCGCCATGAAAACGCGTGAACTTTCCGGTCAGCCTGTGGCTTTGAAAATCCTCTCACCGCTGGTGCTGCATAAAAGCGATTTCGGTGGCGTGGCTCTAAACCTGGCCAGTCCGGAAGCCGTGTTACAAGCTGCATCTATTATGCAGCAGAAATTTTTTGACCGGCATCCAGAAGCTGAAGCGCCGCAGTTTACCGTGCAACCGATGGTCAACCGTTCCGGAAGTTATGAATTGATCCTCGGAGTCACAACCGACCCGGTCTTCGGACCCATCATTGTGTTTGGCGAGGGCGGCGTAGCTGTCGAGCAGGTCAAGGATGTAGCATTTGGTCTACCGCCCTTGACCATGGCTCTGGCGACAGATCTGGTCAAGCAGACCAAAATTTTCACCTTGCTGAAAGGTTACCGGAACATCCCGCCAGTGAATCTCGACGAACTTTACCTAACGCTGGTCAAACTGAGTCAACTGGTCACGGATATACCCGAGATCACCGAAATCGACATCAACCCTCTTCTCGCGCATGCTCAAGGCGTTGTGGCGCTTGATGCGCGCATTCGAATCGAACCCTATGCCAAGCAGGAAGCGCATGAAAGGTTGGCCATCAGACCTTATCCCAAAGATCTGGAAGAAAATATTACCCTGCCGGACGGTCGTGAAGTTTTGTTACGCCCCATCCGACCCGAAGACGAACCCGCCATGATTCGCGCTTTTGCTTTACTATCTGAAAAAGGTCGGCGTCTGCGTTTCTTTTCATCCATGCGCGGACTGCCCCACGAACTTGCCGCGCGTTTGAGCCAGATTGACTACGAGCGCGAAATGGCGCTGGTTGTGTGTACGCCCGGACTACCCGGTCAGGCTGATGTGGCCGCCGGTGTTCGCATCGTAATGGAACCCAACAGAGATCGGGCTGAATTCGCCATCACCGTGCTTGATGAATTTGCCGGCCAGGGCCTGGGAACATTTCTGATGAAAAAAATCATACGTTATGGCCGCAGTCAGGGACTGACGGAAATTTATGGTACCATTCTCCACGAAAACAAACCTATGCAGGCAGTGTGCCGCAAATTAGGGTTTAGCACCAGCTACACGGATGAGCCAGGGGTCGTACTCATGAAACTGAGCTTATAACCGGTCGCTTTATCTTTAGGAACCCCCGATCAAGTCTGGGCGAAACTCAGGTG
>DEIQ01000066.1:29223-31727 GCA_002352565.1 Proteobacteria bacterium UBA2770
TTTTGATAGCAGGAAATTATAGTCATGAAAATGAACCATTCCCAGTCACAAAGCCCGGATTCCGATGACTTCATCAATGATATCCACTGGATTAAAAAAACCGGCTGGTGTTTTGCATCGATACTGGCGGCTTTACCCCTGATCGGAATGCTGGCAGGAGGTGGTCTGTGGTATTGGGCGGTACCACTTGTGTTTGGCGTGATTCTGCCGATCGCCGATCATTTAATTGGCGAGGATCCGACCAACGTCAATCCCGGCGCAGAGGCGCGTCTGGAATCCTCGATATATTACAGCGCCATTTTATGGATTTTCTGGCCACTGCAAACGCTGGTTATTATATTGTCCTATCACCTTTTATTACAGGGTGGGCTGCAAGTGGCTGAAAGCGTGGGTCTGCTGATATCCATGCTGATCGTCTCGGGCTTCGGCTTGAATCTTGGGCATGAACTGGGGCACCATCGCAACAGAATCGACAGAATCATGGCCTGGCTGATGACCGCGCCAACTTCAACGTCCGATTTCTATATTTACCACAATTATGGTCATCATCGGGATGTGTCAACCCCGGAAGATCCGGGTTCCTCGCGTTATGGCGAATCACTGTGGGCATTCTGGATGCGCAGCATTCCGGGAAAGACAAAAAATGCCTGGAGAATTGAGGCGCAGCGTTTGCGCGTTACTGGTCAACCCCTGTTTTCATGGCATAACCGCTTCATCGTTCTGATGTTGCCAAGTTTCATCTGGCTGCTTTTTCTGGTCGGCACTTTTGGTTGGTGGGCTGCGCCATTATTTGTGCTTCAATATCTGGTCGCACGAACTTTCCTGGTGATTGCTGATTATATCGAGCATTACGGTCTAGCCCGGCGCCGATTGCCTTCAGGCGATTACGAACCGGTACGCCCGATCCATTCATGGAATAATAACTTTTTAATCAGCAACCTTGTCATGTGCCAGGTAAACCGGCATTCCGACCATCATGCCGATCCGGAACGCCCTTATCAGATTCTGCGCCATCTGCCGCAAGCCCCACAATTGCCAAGCGGATACCTGCCCATGATGTTTATCGCCATGATACCGCCCTTGTGGCACGCAATCATGGCACCGCGCCTCGAAAAACTCTACGCCAACTCCGATATTCCAGCCAATCGGGGATGACAACAGAGCCAGAGAATGGTCAAAGTTATTGAACCAGATCTGACCCAAACTTCAAGAATATTCCAAAGGTTATGCCTCCAAACACCATGACACTTCTTAAAGATATCGAACAACTGATTATCCGACCATCTCCACAAGGAGGCGGCGTACCCACGGCAAATTACAATGGCATGACCCTGCGCAGCAGCTTTCAGCCAATTCTGAATCTTGCGCACAGGACCATACCCGGGCATGAAGCACTGATCCGCATCCACGATAGTCAGGGTTTTCCGATCTCACCGCATGAGTTATTCAAGCAAGCCACCACGATTGAGCAAATAGTTTTTCTTGACCGGCTGTGTCGTGCATTGCATGCGGCTTCTTACGAACAGACGCAGGTCAGGGACAAATGGCTTTTTTTCAACCTTGATCCCAGAGCCATCCATGTGGGTCACCATTACGGACCATTTTTTAAGGAGATGTTGAATAAATATTCAATCCCTGTAGAACAGGTGGTGATTGAAGTGCTTGAACATGAGGTGGAAGATAACGATTATTTGGCAGAATCTTTCGAATATTATCGCGATATCGGCTGTCTGATCGCACTTGATGATTTCGGGGCTGGACATTCCAACTTCAATCGCGTCTGGACGATTAAACCCGACGTTGTAAAAATAGACCGTTCCATGCTGGTAGCTGCCCGCAATGCCAGCCATATTCGCCGAAGCCTGCCAAGGCTGGTGGATTTACTCCATGAATCCGGGGCACTGGTCTTGCTGGAAGGGGTCGAGAATGAATCTGAAGCCATCATTGCTCTGGATTCAGGCGTCGATCTGGTTCAGGGATTTTATTTTTATAGACCCGATCCGCTACCGGTTCTTCAGTCGAAATCCGAACATATCCTTTCAATTTATGAAAAGTTCAATGCTTATTCTATAAGGCAACGACTGGGCCAACATGGATACATGCAGCCTTTCATTTTATTTTTCCAGTCGTGGATCAAAAAGGTAAAACAATCCGATCATGCGGCGGTCATGCAGTGTTCTATGCAACTACCCGGCGCGGAATTGTGCTTCATACTTGATGAAAAAGGCTTTGAACTTGCTTGCGGTTGCAGAAAATGCTTTCAATCCATGCATTTACATCCGCATTGGAATCCTCTGAATCAACCAACGAACAGAGCATGCTGGTCCTACCGATCGTATTATCGAAAGGCGATGGAAAATCAGGGTACCATCCAGGTCTCGACCCCTTATCTATCGTTACGAACCACCAATTTTTGCCAGACCCTTTCCTGCGCCATCTATACCGCATCCAATCAGCTTGTGATTTTATGTCTTGATGTTAAATTCAACGGTGATTACTGATGC
>DEIQ01000055.1 GCA_002352565.1 Proteobacteria bacterium UBA2770
GTGGAAGCGGGTTTTCGATTGGACACTAAAGGCGATACCGCTCAATACTTGATGTTTGTTTGCGGATAAGGAACCCAGCATGGCGAGCGCATTATTTCGATCTATCGGTTTCCCGAGAATATGCCCGTCCGGCGCCTTGATCAGAGTATCAGCTGCAATTACCGCGTACGGGTGGGATTTGGCGTCGAGATGTTGCAGTCCTGCCTCAAGTTTGGTTAGGGCACTGCGCTGGACATAGGATTCAGGGCTTTCGTGCGTGAGCCTGGGCGGATCTTCAACGGTGGGTATGACGGTAAAAACCAGACCGATTTGGCGCAACAATGCAGCGCGCATCGCGGAAGAGGAAGCCAGAAAAAGCGTTGTTTTAATCTGTGACGCGGCGTTATTCGATGGGGCGGCTTCGAACATATCAGGGGATGAAGTTTTGAAATGTCATGGTAGAGATTTTTGCGCAACCAGCTTTATGACTATGCTGCAACTTGCAGTACTCCTGGATCAGGCAGCGAGTGTCTGGCGCGGTAATGAGCGCATATATAAAAAACATGCCGCAAAAATATTGATGCACAAGAATACTTCAAGGGCTGCCCAAAGGCGTTTGTCGCCATTGACCGCCCAGAATTCCATGATGCCGTGAGACAAATAAACCAGGCTAAACAGCGCGATGATAAGCATCGCGCGGGGACGTGCGTCCATGATCGGTCGCAGCAGCCACAGCCAGGGTAGGCTCGAGATCAAAATGGCGGGTGCTTTCAGAGGTGCGGCGATTTCGGAGATCCACCCCCACCACAGCACGGTAAAGATCAGCATGCCGACATAACTCGCTACAAGCCAGCAATAATTGAGAGTTCTGGTGCTCACGACAGATCAAGTCCTCGAAGTTGCAGGGCGATGCGTGCCAGACGATGTCCAAATTCATGACATATTTTCTGGCAGTCGGCGCTCAAATGGGCGGAGCTTTCATGCTGGGACCAATGGCTCGGTCCGTACAGAGTACCGCTGACAGCATTCTGGATGTGGGAATCGCTGGGGAAGGATAGCGCAGAACCCGATAACACCATGCCATGATGCAGCAAAGGAATCATCATGGTCAGTAAAGTGCTTTCCTGTCCGCCGGAAGGGGCGCTGGTGGAGGTGAAGACACCAGCGGGTTTCCCATTCAGGGTTTTCTGTATCCATAAGGGGCCGGTAGTATCCAAAAAATATTTGAGCGGCGCTGCCATATTGCCGAATCGGGTGGGGCTTCCCAACGCCAGCCCGTCGCAGGCGCACAGGTCATCAAGCGTGGCGTAGGGGGCGCCTTGCTCAGGAACCGGAGGCGCCACCGCATCACTGACAGGGGAGACCGCTGGAACCGTGCGTACCACAGCCTGGCAAGATGGTTCCTGCTCTATGCCACGCGCTACATGTCGGGCCATTTGCGCAGTACTGCCATTTCGACTGTAATATAATACCAGTATATGTATCACGTTCCGGATCCTCTTTTGAATTTGTTGAATTATATCATGACCCGGCGCAGCGGATAGTATAGATCAGGAGTGTATCGATGGGTCAATCGTGCAATAAATCGAATCAAGGGTCTTGCCCGGATAAAAGAACTAGAATACGATACTAATGAAAAATAAATTTTTGCCCGCCTGATTCAACACTGTAAAGGCGAGTGGGTTGCTGGGCACCAAAAAAGGATGAGAATATGTCCGTTGTGGGATTGGGGATTCCCCTCATAAAAAAAGAATTTCTTGCCATCCTGTCGGTTTTCAGCGTTGTTTCCGTGGCGCAGGGAGCGCAGACTATGCCTGCGCAGTTGCAGTACCCACTTCAGGGAGAAGCGTATGTTGACGCCCGGATGGATTCGGCGGTGGTTGACAAGAATCTGAACCACTCTGTTGTTTCCGTGGCACAAGGCGTACAGACTATGCCTGCGCAGTCGCAGTACCCGTTTGAGGGGGAAAAGGATCTGAATCACTCCTATCAAAATATTTTACGGGCGCATGACAAATACATTGAAGCCAAAAATTTGGGCTATGTCGGCAGCACCATTCCTGAGATGCTTACAGTTGCCTCTTCAAACGAAACTTTACAGGAGCGGCGTGTCTGGGCGCAACAGGCTGAGGAACGGGCGCAGGCTTATATCGACTGGCGTTATCTGGTCATGTCCGACCAGCTTTTCGGTGAACTAGAATCGCGTCAAGGCTGGAGCGAGTCGGAACTGGGGGAATTGCGCCAGGCCCAGGAAGCTCTGTGGCTTCGCGATGGTCAATCCGCCTATCAGATCTTGACCGAACTGCGCGATCGGTATCATTTGGTGAACGCCGGTCAACCCGATGCCGCGTTCTGGGAAAAACAGCGTTTGCTGACGGAAATCCAGCTCTCGGATGAGCCAGGAGGTGGAATGAGTGCTGATGGTCTTGCGTCCGGGCAGGGTGTTCCGGGTTCACAGACTCAAGAATATTACGATATCCACCGCGGGGAGAGTTTGTGGGCCATTGCCCGCAAGGAAGAAGTCTACAATGATCCTTATACTTGGCCCCTGCTATATAAGGAAAACGCCGATCAAATC
>DEIQ01000091.1 GCA_002352565.1 Proteobacteria bacterium UBA2770
AATCTGGTTGCTACACCTCTGGATTCCTCCACGGCGATGCGCGGAGATAATTTTTATGGTTTCGCTGCTCGTTCTATTCTCGGTCAGTATGTGCATGCCTGGGAACTGGAGCATGACCGCCTGAGTCGTAAGAGTAAAGGAGCATGGAGTGTGCAAAATCGTGTTTTGATGGGTTGGGTGGCTGAGGCAATTTTGGCGGGGGTGTTTATCGTTCTCGGTGGTTGGACTGGTTTGTTGGCGATTTTGTTGATCCGCGCAGTTTCTTATGTAGGGCTTGAACTGGCAAACTATTGTGAGCATTATGGTCTGGTGCGCATTCCGGCAGAACCGCAGCAATTGCGCCATACCTGGGATGCCTATCGTCGCGTGACCACGTGGGCATTGTGCGCGATCAATCGCCATGCCAATCACCATAATGATGCCTCGGTAGAATTCTGGAATCTGAAAACCTATAACAAGCAGGGTCGCAAGGAAGTACCGATTATGTTTGGAGATTCTTATCTGTTCGCCGGGTTACTTGCCATATGCCCGCCATTATGGCATCGGGTTTATAATCCACGGTTGATCGACTGGGATCTGAATATGGCGAACAATGCAGAAAAGGGCATCGCCTATTGGTGTAATGTCCGAAGTGGTCAGAAAGCCTTGATCGAACATGCCGAGCTTAACCTGAAAGCTTATGCTGGCATGGCTTGAATAAATCATAAATTGCTATTTTTCAGGGGTACCCTGACAGGCTGTCGAGGCAAAAACAAGCGAAAAAGCGGAGTTTACACGGTGTAAATGAGCATAACGAAGAATTTGCAAGTGCAACAGTTTTTCAACNNNNAAGGTTCCTATGGTATTGTCAGTTCAAGGTTGTTTCAAGGTCGTTGGTAGAGGGGTGGCACAGTCGTTTTGTTATGTAGTGGCTTGATCTCGATCAGGCGACCGTGTTCGATTTTCGCACATCGGGGCATGGTAGCGGCAATTTTATGATCGTGGGTGACGATGAGCAGTGCAGTTTTGCGAGTGGCGCTCATTTCTTTCATAATAGTGAACAGAAGATGGGCATTTTCAGCATCAAGATTGCCTGTCGGTTCATCAGCGAGGATGCAGGCAGGTTGTGTGATCAAGGCCCGAATGACTGCAACTCGTTGCCGTTCACCTCCCGACAACTGAGAGGGTCTGTGGTTCAGGCGTTTACCAAGCCCCACCTCATCGAGCATCACTTGGGCGCGCTTGATGCTGTCCTTGCGCTGGCAACCTTGAATCCATAGGGGCATGGCAACATTTTCAACTGCTGAAAAATCGGCCAGCAAATGATGAAATTGGTAAATAAAACCCATGTAACGATTACGCAGGCGCGCTTTTGCACGCTCATTCATGGAATGGATATCGTGCCCCAATAACTGTACGCTCCCATCATCAGGCGTGTCAAGCCCGGCAAGGATATGGAGCAGCGTGCTTTTGCCTGAACCAGAAGCGCCGATGACAGCCATCTGTTCACCTTCTTTAAGGGTCAGATTGATATCCGATAAAACATTGATGGACGTATTTCCCTGCTGATAGGTTCGATTCAGCCCGAGCGCCTGCAAAATGACAGTGGATGGCTCATTGGTATTATTCATGGCGCAGGGCCTCAACTGGTGACATATGGGATGCATACCATGCCGGATACAGCGTCGAGAATAATGAGAGGAGAAATGCCACGATGGCGATCCGTTCTACATCTTTCCATACGAGGCGTGAAGGCATCTCGCTTATAGAGTAAACGTCTCCGGGCATAAAGTTTTGATTGGTCATCGCCTCAATCCATGGAACAATCGTTTCAACGTTTAAGGCGCAGACAACCCCACTTATGACACCTACTCCAATACCGAGTACGCCGATAAACAGTCCTTGGATAATGAATATCTGCATAATACTGAAAGGGGTGGCTCCATAAGTGCGCAATATGGCGATTTCGCTTTGTTTATCATTCACAGCCATAACCAGGGTTGATACGATATTAAAGGCTGCAACCGCCACGATTAGTGTCAGAATGACAAACATGGCGGTTTTTTCGGTGCGTATGGCGCGAAAAAAATTACCGTGCTGGCGAGACCAGTCATCAACCCAGGCTAAAGTACCGATACGCTCATTCAATTGCTGCCGTACAACCGGTGCTATGAACATATCATCAAGTTTAAGACGAACGCCACTAACCGCTTGATCCATGCGGAGCAAACGCTGCATATCACGCATATGAACTACGGATAAGGTGCGGTCGTATTCATACATGCCGAATTCAAAGATAGACACGACGGTGAAGCGTCGAAAGCGTGGTAACAGGCCGGCGGGTGTGACCTGCATTTGGGGTATCATGACATCGACTTGATCTCCGATGCTAACTCCGAGAGACGTAGCCAGATGGCTCCCGAGAAGGATGCCATATGCCCCCGCTTTCAGGGCGCCATATTCCCCGAAGATGATATGCTGGTCAATTTCTGAAACTGTCTTTTCTCTTTCGGGGTCGATGCCCCGAATCAGTGTTCCGCCAAGTTGATGGCCGTGACGCAACATGCCTTCTGTAGAAATGAAAGGCGCTGCTGCTATAACATGCTCGTTTTGGCTGGCAAGCTCTGCAAACTTCTTCCATTGGAGCAAGGGTTCATCGTAGCTGTTGATGGTTACATGGCTGACCATACCCAGAAGCCTTTGACGCAGCTCATGTTCGAAGCCGTTCATAACTGAAAGAATAACGATCAGGGAGGCAACGCCGAGGGAGACACCGCCGATGGAAATTAATGAGATAAAAGATATAAAATGATTGTTGCGGCGCGCACGCGTGTAACGCAAGCCGGTAATCCATTCGTAAGGAATATTCATGATCGCTATTAAAGCATATTTGCCTGGATCTGGCGATGAAAAGATAAAAGAAGACCTTAAGGTCTCAAAAAGCAATATTAGAACTTGGGTCAGATTTCAATGGTAGATTTGGTCGGCAATGATATACATTGGTTAGCGGAATGGGAAACTCAGAGTGCGGTTATGTTGACATGGCCGCATGATTCCGGAGACTGGGGGGATGATCTGACTGGCGCCGAATCTGATTTTACCTCGATCGTTTCGGTGCTGGCACGTTATGTTCGTGTATTGTTGGTGTGCCGTGATAAGATGCATCTCGGTGATATAAAACAGTGTTTGTTGGGTCATCATATTCCACAGGATCCGATTGTGTGGGCGATTGCACCCAGTGATGATATTTGGACGCGTGATTACGGTCCGTTGTCGATTTATACCCGATCGGGGCCAAAGTTAATCGATTTCGAGTTTGATGGCTGGGGTGGGAAATATCCCGCAAAGAAGGATAATGCAATCAACAGCCAATTGCAGGCACTGGGTGTGTTGCGTGCTCCCATGGCGCATGTATCCTGCGTGCTGGAAGGTGGTGCTGTGGATAGCGATGGTCTTGGATCGATTCTGGCTGGAGAACGATGTCTGATTGAGTCGCAACGCAATCCAGGGTGGACAAGAGAGGATTATGAACGACTCTTCTCGGAAAAGCTGGGAACCACGCGGGTGTTATGGATCTCCCATGGCATGCTCCCTGGGGACGATACCGATGGTCATGTGGATACGCTGGCCCGTTTTATCTCGCCCGATACCATTGTTTATCAGGCGCCTTCAAACGTTTTTCCGTCTTCGGTCAATGATGAGTTGCAATGGCTCGCCAACCAGCTTGGCAACTTGCGTACGTTCGATGGCAAATCTTACCGGCTTGTAGCGCTGCCTTGTGCAGAAGGGCAATGCAGAAACGATGATGGATGGCGCCCAGCCGGTTATGTGAATTTTCTGTTCACCAATCAGGCGCTTCTGATTCCTGCTTATGGCGCAACAGAAGATGAGCAGGCAAAGACTATTTTCACGGAACTTTGCCCGGAACACAATGTCCATTCAGTATCCTGCTCGACGTTGATCAGGCAGGGTGGTAGTTTGCATTGCGCGGCCATGCCCATCGGCAAAGGCTGCCTCAGCTTTGCTCCAGCATAAGTATATAAAACGCGTTATAATTGAATCCTGGTTATATCATCGCTTTACACTACCAGCAACGAATTAATCGCGTGATCACGATATAGACGATAAATAATATTCAGAAGTGACCGGATACGAATCGATCAGCACTTAATTATGACTACAAGACCAGGATACAACTATCATAATACCTCAGATTAACTATTATTAACCCGGCCCTCAAACGGAGAGGTTGTTTTTAACAAAATATGCTTATATAGAGCACTTTTATGTACAACCAATACAACCTATTAAGAGGCCGGGTTAATAGCTCTACCACCCTGTAAAAATTAATGCGGGAGAGTACTTTTAACACCCTCCACATACCAGTCAATACTCTTGACCTCATTGTGAGGCATGATTTCGCCTTCTTTCACCCTGATTTCCCCTTTCTGATCCTTAATAGGCCCCGCAAATGGCTGCAGATTTCCGTCGATGAGTGCTTGTTCTTTTTCGCCAAAAAGCAACGCTACAGATTCGGGAATTGTTGGATTCAGTGGTGTTGCTGCGACCAGGCCCTCGGAAAAACCCCAGAATACAGGTTCATTATCCCATTTTCCGGATAAAATCTGTTGGACTGTGTGAATATAAAAAACGTGCCAGTTCAGAACGGTGGCGGTCAGGTGGGCATTAGGTCCGAAATGGCGCATATCCGAGTCCCAGCCGAATGCATACACACCTTTCTCCTCGGCGGTTTTAACGACAGCGGGGGAATCAGTATTCTGTGCCAGTACATCAGCATTTTGCGCGATCAGAGTTTCTGCCGCCTGTTTTTCTCTACCAGGATCAAACCATGAATTAATCCATACGACCCGTGTCACCACTTTCGGATTGATACTGCGGGCGCCAAGAGTAAACGCATTGATGTTGCGGATAACTTCCGGCACCGGGTACGATCCTACAAAACCTAAAATATTACTTTTTGTCATTTTCCCTGCCAGAATGCCATTGAGATAGGCTCCTTCGTAGGTGCGGCCTTCGTAAATATTGACATTGGGTGCAGTTTTATATCCGGTTGCATGATAGAAATAGGTATCGGGATACTGTCGGGCTACTTTCAGGGTGGGGTTCATAAAACCAAACGAAGTAGTGAAAATAAGTTTGTTCCCATTTGCTGCCAGTTTTCGAATGACTCTTTCAGCATCGGCGCCTTCCGGGACATTTTCAACATAGGTGGTTTCAACCTGATTGCCGAATTTCTTTTCAAGAGCCAGACGACCCTGGTTATGGGCATGGGTCCAACCAGCATCCCGAACAGGGCCTACATAGATAAAACCTGCTTTCAATGGTTCAGCAGCCTGTGCAGGAAGGCTGCTGAACGATACTATGCAGGTTAAGGCGAGCGCAAAAACTATATTTCCTGCGGAGCAGTTAGATAGCATTAGTGATACTCCCGGGTTGGATGACTGTATGGTTGTTATACCATAGGCGCGTGGCTGCAATTGTCAGAAAGTGCTTCTCTCTGCGCTCATTGACATCAATAATCACCAGGGCACAGAGCTTGGCCTGTTCGCCCCGAAGACCGCTGTACACACTATCAGCCCAGATATAAACCCAAAGATCCTGACCCAGCCGACTCTCGCGCCAGGTCTGGTATTCCTGCCCCCAGACCTGCTTCAGCCGCGATACCGTACTGGCCTGGCGTCCGAACCTGCCAGGAACTTCAGAGCTTCGCCCATTTCGCCGCTGGATATGCCCTTGAGATACAAGCCAGGGAATAACAGCTTCCAGCGACCTCGTTTTACGCACTTACGGAAGGCTTGTTAATCAATGTCCTGGCTCTTGTTCTGAGTTATTCACTCAATGGATCAATCTGATGTTCTGGATCATGGAGCGAAATAACGCTATTCTTATCTATGGTGGCATATCCTTTTGCTTGTCTGATGCCTTCAACAACAAATTAACCGGATACGCCGCTCCTTTTCAATTCTCATACACCAGATTTAGTTATAATTCTAATATGGAAGGAAGTTATGAAAACATGGAAGTGTAAAACAATTCAAACATTTTTTGTATCAATGGGATTGGTCTCTGTAGTTTATGCCCAGTCTGATTTATCACCTCATCGCTACATTTATATTGAAAGTAATGAACAATTCACACCCGAAAGAGGTGTCATCGGTGGCAGGGGCCGTATCAACGATCCATATATCATCGGTGGATGGACCATCGATATTGGGGAGAATAATCCGGATGGTTTTTCAGGGATTACGATAGCCAATACAACGGTGCCGTTTCGCATTGAAAATATTGAAATAGTTAATTCCGGCGATACCAGAGCCAATGGCATTACTTTGCAGGGGGTGCAGTCCGCGGCATTAGTGAATGTTCATATTTCAAATCTGGGTAGTGATGCCATGATTCCACGCAGGGAGTCGGTTGGGGTTTTCATTAATGAAGGTGAAGCCATCAGGTTGACAAATGTTACCATTTCGAAAATCGGCATTGGTCTGTCTGTGGACAATACCAGGACTTTGTTATTGGAAGATGGAGAAATTACCAACAATGATGCCTATGGCGTGAGTTTGCGCATGGTGGATGATATAAACGTTAAGAATATGCGCGTAGCTTACAATGGAAGCGATGGCTTTAATATTGTCAATCCTGTCAGGCGCCGCAATGAGATTCTCATCCATGACAGCACTGTTGATCATAACAATGGCAGTGGTATAGTTGTCAATGGAGCCTCGGTTTTACAAATCAATCGAGACCGCATTATTTCCAATGGCAAAAATGGCATTGAAAGCCGAGGTTATTCGATTAATGGCGCTGAAGTAACACTGGCGGACAATATGGAATGCGGATTATACGTGGCTGTCACGCGGGGAGAGACCACAATAAATCAGGGAAACATCGAGGACAATGCCAATTGCGGGGTCTATATGGAAGGTGGTTTAGCCCAGCTCAACTGGTGGGGTGATGCTTCGGGACCTTCAGGCACTGGCCCCGGGACGGGAGATTCGATTATTGGTTCTTCGGTTCAATATGAGCCATGGGCCAATGCTCGATACGATGATAGTCAATGGGGTCCTTCACCTGACTTGATCAATCAAGAACCATAGCAGGTATCGCCCCCTGATGGAGTTTGGGATTCTGGTGATTGCCGACTGTTTTTTTTCAGAAGTGCGTAGGTCGCCCCGTGTCCACCCTGATTAAGGGGCGCTCTGGAAAATGCCAGAACCGGCTCACATCGTCGCATCCATCCGAGAACGAGGGGCTTGATAACGGGATGTCCCCCACGTGAACCAAGTCCCTTGCCATGAATTATGCGAACACAACGGTAATTAAGATACAAACACCGGTTGATAAAAGCCCTCAGATTCTCCATAGCTTCGGCACTGTTCAAACCATGAAGATCAATCTCTGCGTTTACCATATAACTCCCGCGATGCAGACGGCGTATCACGCGATGCTGAATGCAGCTTTGTGCATAACTCTCTTCAGTGTCGGTATTTCCAGGCTCTTCCATAAACGAAGACCAGGGATCGATCTCAAGAGTATATAGAACTTCGAGTTCATCGATTCGATGTCTGTGTACGGTGGGTTGCGGCAAAACTTTATAATGTTGAACCCGATTGACACAGCGGGATTGAATAGGCTTGACCTGTTCCATGGCCTCTCTGAAAGCCGAAAAATCGTCAGGCAACATGATAAACATACCTCCCGGAGATGATATAAGGATTCGCCTCAATAATCGATCAATTGATGCAAAGCATCGAAATCAATCCTTTCTACAAATGCATGGGTCGTTGTAGTGTCCGAATTGCTTAAAGCGCTCACGACAATGGTTTGATCATTTTCGCTAGTTAGCGGAATGGTCAGAACAAAAAAATCATTTTCCGGGCAATCCGCCATGGCTTCAAATCCCGGTTTGCCATTAACGCTAACGGGTTGGGTTGACACGGGACATCCGAGATCTTCAATTTGTTCCGGCAATCCTGTTAGAGATAGAATTGAAGATAATTGATCGAGGTTAAAGGGCAACTGGTCAGAGTCAAAGGTGCTGGGGTCTATTGTTTCGGTGGTGGAGGTGATCATGACCACTACGGTCGGCCCATCCTGTAAAGTGCCGCCGGCCGGATAATAAATCCTTGACGCCGAACTCAGATTGCCCGCTTCATCGGTCCACTCGAAATCACTGAAACCCAGAATCTGCATGCGCTGCCAGCCCTCAGGCGCTGGAGGCAGATAATCCGATAGAACATCCGATGCGATGGGTTGCAGCCATGCGGTTGAGGGCAACACCAGGACAAGAAGAAATACAAAAGTACTTAAGGATTTACGCAATTTATGCACGCTCAACGATAACATGGCATCACCTATAGGTAATAATTAAAGGGCGCCTGGGCGCCCTTTAAAGTTTAATTGGATAAAGCGTTTAATTGGATAAAGCCACCAGCCCTTTCAGATCCATGCTGTTGACGATGTCATAAAGCACTGCGTCTTCAAAGTACGGTCCAACCATCAGGGACATAAAAACACCCGACGCTTTTTTGAGTTCCATGTCAAGAATATGCATGATCGTACCATCGTCGCATTTGATAGTACTCAGATTGGCGGGGAAGTTTTTGATATTTTGTTGCTTGATATCCAATTGGCATCCCGTTGTTTCATCCCATACGGGTTCCTGATCAAGCAAAAGCTGGACATCGTCGGCCAGATCTTCTCGATAAGTCATGGCTGAAATGACGACATCTATGGCGGGGGAATAGGCGATCGGCAAATCTTCGCGAACCAGAGTGATATAGGTTGTGCTCTGGGTTAGAGCGTTAGTCTTTACCAATTGTCGAACTGGTCCGTAGTCATCGGGGTCGTAGACCAGCCACCCTGCAGGGGCTGTAGGAAGAAATTCAGCCATGGCGTCGGGGTCGATAGCCGTTATGGCGTAAACTGGACTGGCGAGCCCAAGGCAACAGATCAATAGCAATATGAATTGACGTTTGAATATCATAAATGAAAATCCTAAAATTTAAGTAAAAATCCGGGACAATTCCAGATACTTTAAAGATACTAAATACAACGCAACAATAGATGTTGTTATTATTGGGTACAAAGCTCCTTATTGCAAGAAAGATACACAGTCTGGGCACTTTGAAGTTCGGGTTGGATTGATCCTTAACCGGGCATGTCCTGGAAATGATGTCAGAAAAAGCGGCGTTTCAAGCGAGTTACATCCATGATAGCCGCGGCAATTTCTTCGATGGAAATTGCGGTAACATCAAGATGATGAAGGTTTTGCGCCTGGAAGAATCTGTTGGCCAAAAGGACTTCCCTCCGGCATTGTTCGTCAGAGGCATAATGACTGTGGGGCCGGCGTTCCCAGCGGATGCTGGCCAGCCTTCTGGCATCTATGGATAGACCGAAAAGCTTGTTACGATAAGGTAGCAATACTTCAGGCAATCGTTCTACCACCAGATCGTCCTCAACCAGAGGATAGTTGGCGGTATAGATGCCAAATTGCAGGGCGAGGTAGAGACAGGTGGGTGTTTTTCCCACGCGGGAAACTCCCACCACAATTACATCTGCCTGATCATAATGGCGGATAACGGATCCATCGTCATGATCAAGCGCGAAATTAATGGCGTCCATTCTTTTGGAGTAGGCAGCCGAATCGGCTTGCCTATGGAAACGTGGCCTGTTATGAATGGAACTGGGTCCCAACTCCTGTTCCAGGATATTGATGAAAGCGCCGAAAAAGTCTATTTTTAACGCATTGCATTGCAGAAGAATTTCACGGATCGCAAGGTTGGCGATGGTAACGAAGACAATGGGGCGCACGCCGTCCTGTTCAGCGCGTTGATCAATCTTATGCGCGACATTACGGGCTTTCTCCTCCGAGCGGATAAAAGGCACGGTAACTTGTTTGAAGTCTGAATTTTGAAATTGAGCCAGCAGGGGTTGGCCCAGGCTTTCTGCTGTCAGTCCGGTGTGGTCGGATAAAAAATATACGCTTCTTCTGGTCATCATTCCCTCGCTTGCTTTAAGGTTCCTGGAATTATGCTCCCGAACCGTTCAATTATATATTAATATGAAAGGATTGGATTTTGTTTTCGGTTTAAGGAGAATAAGTATGGATCAGATGGTGCATGTGGTTGATTTTGATCAACTCGGCATGAGTGACCTGGCTGAGGTGGGTGGAAAAAATGCCGCCCTTGGAGAAATGATCAGCCAGATGAGTCGAGCTGGGTTGCAGGTTCCTGAAGGATTCGCCACGCTGGTGAGCGCTTATCGTGATTTCATGCGTTGCAACGGGCTTGAACAGCGCATTGATGATTTAATTTCCGGGCTGGAAGCGGATAATGTCCTGATGTTGCGACAGGTCGGAGAAAAAATCAGGGAACTCATACTCAAGGCGTCTCTGCCGGACGCATTTGAACAGTCTATTCGGCGCGCGTTTTCTGATCTCGAAAACCGCATGCCAAAAGGCGCCACTGTTGCAGTGCGCTCATCGGCGACTGCTGAGGATTTGCCGGATGCCTCGTTTGCCGGACAACAGGAAACTTTTCTCAACGTGCAGGGCATCGATCAGGTGATGGAAGCGATCAAGAAGGTTTTCGCCTCTCTTTATAACGACAGGGCTATTTCCTACCGTGCGCACCAGGGCTTCAACGAAGAGCAGATCGGTATATCAGCCGGGATACAGCGAATGGTACGCAGCGATCTTGCTTGCAGCGGGGTCATGTTTACCGTGGATACAGAAACCGGTTTCCCGGATGCAATATTGATCACCGCGTCGTACGGATTGGGTGAGATGGTGGTGCAGGGAGCGGTGAATCCCGATGAATTTTATGTTTACAAACCCAATATTCATGCGGGTCTTGAAGCTGTCATTCGGCGCCATCTCGGATCCAAACAAAAGCGTATGATTTATGCGGATGTGGATCAAAATGCCACAGTCAGCGTAGAAAATGTGCCTGAAGCACAAGCCCGTAAGTTTTGCCTGGATGAACAGGATATCCTCACCCTGGCGCGGTATGCTCTGATGATCGAGAATCATTATGGCAAGCCGATGGATATTGAATGGGGGAAAGACGGGATTGACGGACAGATCTATATTTTGCAGGCGCGTCCGGAAACTGTAGTCAGCCGTTTCAGCCAGCGTGTTATCGAACGCTATCAATTACAAAGTACCGGTCACTTGCTTACGTCCGGGCGGGCCATTGGTCAGCGTATCGCTTCAGGCATTGCGCGCATCGTAAACAGTCCGGATCAAATGGATCAGGTGCAGGCCGGGGAAGTGCTCGTGGCCGACATGACCGATCCGGACTGGGAGCCGGTGATGAAGAAAGTTTCTGCGATTATTACCGATCGTGGGGGTCGTACCTGTCATGCCGCCATTATTGCCCGGGAACTCGGTATATCGGCGATAGTTGGATGCGGGGACGCTACCAAAATTATCAGAAATGGGCAGCATGTCACCGTGTGTTGCGCTGAAGGTGATACCGGCAATGTTTATGAAGGTGCTTTGCCTTTTGATGTGCGCCGCACGGATCTGAAACAGATGCCGCCGGCGCCTGTTCGTTTAATGATGAATGTGGCCAATCCTGAAATGGCATTCAACTTCAGCATGCTGCCTAACGATGGAGTCGGGTTGGCTCGTATGGAGTTTGTAATCAATCGTAATATTGGCATACATCCCAAAGCGCTGCTGGAATTTGATCAACAATCACCAGAGTTGCAGTCTGCTATTCTTGAGCGCATTTCCGGTTATGGAAATCCAATAGATTTTTATATCGGCAGACTTGCAGAGGGCATTGCCACTATTGGAGCGGCTTTTGCCCCCAAACCTGTGATCGTTCGCATGTCGGATTTCAAAACCAATGAATACGCTAATATGCTTGGTGGTGCGCAATACGAACCCAATGAAGAAAATCCGATGATTGGATTTCGGGGCGCTTCACGTTATCTAAAGGCGGAATTTGAATCCTGTTTCGAGCTCGAATGCCAGGCATTACGCCGAGTGCGTGAAGAAATGGGCATGGAACACATACAGATTATGGTGCCTTTTGTGCGCACACTTGACGAAGCGCGTGGCGTGATTGAACTGCTGGCTAAATACGGACTGCGGCGGGGTGAAAAAAACCTGAAATTGATCATGATGTGTGAGGTGCCATCCAATGCTATTTTAGCAGATGAATTTCTTGATTTTTTTGATGGTTTCTCGATCGGGTCAAACGATTTAACCCAACTGACGCTGGGTCTGGATCGTGATTCAGGCATTGTATCTCATCTGTTTGATGAGCGGGATCCAGCGGTCAAGAAAATGCTTCATATGGCTATTTCGGCATGTCGTCGCCGCGATAAATACGTTGGAATCTGCGGCCAAGGTCCGTCGGATCACCCCGATCTGGCTCGCTGGCTATTACAGGAAGGGATCAGCAGCATCTCTCTGAATCCGGATTCGGTGCTGGAAACCTGGTTGTTTCTGGATAAAAATCCTTAACCTGTCAGGGAAGCTCTGGACAAGTTATGAACCCGGTGCCTGCGGTGAGCGAAGTCGAACCCGCTTGCGCCCCTTATGCCCAGCTTCATTCAAGTATTCGTCTGATGTGTAAAGAGCTTCTCAACGCTGGAATTGAGTTCTGGCGCAACGTTTTTGCGGCGTTCGTCATTAATGTCATGCTATAGGGGGGCAGGTTTTCCTTTGCACCAGATTATGGGATCGAGAACAGTATGTTTTTTTCGCAGGGAGAAAAACAGCATGGGTTTGATGCTTCCACCGCTGTCACCGATAGTACCTATGATTTCACCTGCTTCACGCCAGTCATTTTTTCTGGTACGAAGGGTTTGAAGATGACCATAAACGCTTAGAAAATCATTTCCATGATCGACGATAACCAACAGCCCATAATGGGATAACCATCCAGAGAAAACCACTTTTCCACTGTATATGCTTTTCACTGCGGTTCCTGCAGGAGCGATCAGGTAAACACCCAACTCAGATTGGATATCGCCCCGTTTTCTGATTTTGCCGCCGCTTGGCCATGAAAGTTGGCCTTTCATAGTTTTGATGGGTGTGGCGGGCTGACTTTTTTGTTGACTGATCGAATCCAGAAGGTTCAACAAACGGGCCCGTTCTTTCCTCAGAAGCCTTGTTTTTTGCAGATCATCATCGATGGTTTTCTCAAGCCGACTCAGAGTTTGTTTCCGTTCTATGGATAGGGACTCGAGTTGTTTGATCATTGATTTGTTCTGCTCATCCAGGATTTCAAGTTGAGACATTTCCTCCCGCCCACGTTTTTCCAGATCCTGTATTGTCTCAATTTTTTGATTCATCCCGTCAATCTCAACAGTTGAGAGATAAGCGAGATACCGGATGTAGCTGACGCCTCTTCCATGCAGTTCGTGGTTCGAATCGAGGTTGTGTATCATTGATGGCGCTGTTTTACGCCGCCATACTCGATAATGGCTGACGGCGATCTGAAACTGCTCCTCAAGCATAGTGGTTTGCTCTGCTTTTTTTCTTTCCAGATTTTTAAGTTTTATGGCAACTGTTTGCAATTCCTCATTGAGACTTTGGTGGTCTAAAATGAACTGCCCGCGGCGGGTTTCAAGCTTTTTTAACTGCTGTTGTAATTTTTTATGTTGTCGCTGATGCGTAATTTTGCGGCGTGTAAGCTGTTCAAGCCGAGTATTTAGCTCGGAGATCTGCGGGCTTTCGTCTGCGGGTGCACCATAGACGCGGCTCAAATTCATAAGCACGGCACATGCAATCAAGGCAATGAAGAGTAATTTGTCAAACATGGAAATTCGGTGATATAATCTCAGCAATAAACATGAACCCATAAGACGAAACAATATCATATTGACATCGAAACTTCCTGAATTTCTGGCCAATCACTGGATTCTTGTTGCGATCCTGGTTTTTCTTGTCCTTTTGTGGTTGATCTTTGAAGGGATCCAATGGCGCAGAAGAAGCAAGAGCCTTTCCGCTGCAGAAGCCACAAGACTGGTGAATCACGATAATGCTGTTTTTGTTGATATCAGATCGCAGGCAGTATATGAGCAAGGGCATATACCTGGCGCCATCTCGGCAGCTTCTGACAATATTCAGCAGGCTGTGAAACAGCTTGGTAAACACAAGGCTGATCTTTACGTCCTTTATTGTCAGCAGGGTTTTCATGCTCAGAAAATGGCTCAGACATTAAAAGAACAAGATATTTCCAATCTTGCTGTTTTACAGGGCGGATTTGATCAGTGGCGCAATGATGGATTGCCCGTTGAAAAGAAACGTTGAATTAAACGCAGATTTTGTTCCAGCTTGGCTTGGAGTGAACCTGCAATGTTGACCTTAAGCGGAAGACATGGTCTATCTTACCTGGATTTGGATTTGGATTTGATTTGCGCATTGCCGATCAAATACATAACAGATTATGAATGAAATTCGCCCAGGTATGCATGGTTGATGTGATGCACTCTCTTTTGCTGTGTAAGGAATGATAAATCCCATGAATATCGTTATGTATGCCTCTGGAGCATGTCCTTATTGCGCGCTTGCACGCAGGCTGCTGCAGAATAAAGGCGTTGATTTTGAAGAAATCAGAGTTGATATCGATGCAAGCCGAATGCTCGATATGCAAGAATTGAGTGGTCGAACGACCGTACCGCAGATTTTCATTGATGGGCGGCATATTGGCGGGTGTGATGAATTGCACGCTCTCGAACAGTTTGGCAAGTTGGACGTTCTGTTGGACGCTGCAAAACAATAAATTCATGTATGATTGAAATGCCTCTAAAGTCCAAACGAATTTAATTCAAATCCATTTTTATTCGCATCGAAAGGGCAGAAATTATGTCATCAATATTCTGGAACTTCCATGGCAAACGGTAATGGTTCGCAACCTGATGCATCCAATGTCCAGATAGGAATACGACATATATATTTGAAGGATGCTTCCCTGGAAACACCGGGTACACCGGATGTATTTGTCGGAAAAGTTAAATTGCGGCAAAATAGCGCTGCACAAGCATCTGATTCTACGGGCAAAGCAGAAAACAACCCGATGCAGCTTCAGGTTTCCAGTCGGGCGAATATGCTGGATGAGCAGAATTATGAGGTTATCCTGCAGGTGACGGTGACATTGCATGACCAGTCCGGGAAAACCGCGCTGTTAATTGAAGTACATCAGGGTGGTCTATTCTTTATCCAGGGTGTCAGTCGGCAGCAGCTTGGCCCTGTTTTAGGAAGTTACTGTCTGCATATCCTGTTTCCCTATGCCAGAGAAGTGGTGTCAAATCTGATTGCCAAGGCAGGTTATCCTCAGGTGCTTCTACCCCCGGTGAATTTTGATGCATTATACGCGCAGACCATGAATGCACAGTCTCAGGCTGATACCACTCCGGATATGGAGAATCATTGATCTGCCGTCGATATAAGTAAATTATCATGTCTTCGAAGCTTGGCGTATTAGGGTGCGGTTCCTGGGGGACAGCTCTGGCAATCCAGTTGGCGCGTAACGGTAATGAAGTGCGTTTGTGGGGTCGGGATCAACAGGCTATTGAGCGTCTCAGCCATGAGCGGGTCAATGCCCGTTACTTGCCAGGCGTAAATTTCCCGGATAATCTCTATCCTGTAGCTTCTCTCGAAGCGGCGCTGGAACATTGTGATGGTTGCCTGTTAGCTGTCCCAAGCAAAGCCGTCAGTTCTGTTCTGAACGCCTGTTCACAGTGGTTGCCTGAAACGGGTGTTCTGTCTGCCACCAAAGGGTTTGATCCTGTCCGCGGCCAGATGTTGCACGAAGTGGTGGCCGATATCTTGGGCGCGCATTATCCTTTTGCTGCTTTGTCGGGGCCGAGTTTTGCCCGCGAAGTTGGTTTGGGCATGCCTACCGCCTGTTCCATCGCTTCAACCCAGGCGACTTTCGCCAGGCAATGGGCGTATTGGCTGCATAGTGATGGTTTTCTTCCCTATATGTCCGAAGATGTGGTTGGCGTTGAATTGTGTGGTGCAGCAAAAAATATCATTGCTATCGCATGCGGTATATCCGATGGTATGGGCTTTGGCTCCAATGCCCGCGCTGCATTGATTACCCGCGGTCTGGCTGAAATTACCCGCTTGGGTCTATCTTTGGGTGGTCAGCCGGAAACCTTTCCGGGTCTTTCCGGAGTCGGAGATCTTGTCCTGACGTGTACCGATGATCAGTCCAGAAATCGGCGCTTTGGTTTAATGCTCGCAGAAGGCGCTTCTTTTGATGAGGCCAAGACGCGTATCGGGCAAGTGGTAGAAGGTTGCAATGCCGCACAGCATGTATGGCATTATGCCGGGGTTTATCAAGTACGCATGCCTATAACCGAGCAGATTCACGCTTTGCTTACGAATCAGACAAGTGTTCAAAAGGCGGCGGAGCATCTTATTCGGGCACGTTATCGCCAGGAGTTCTCATAAGCGGCGGAAATCATCAGGCGTTGCCAGCCAGTTTTGTTTCATTCATCAAGGCGCTCAACAACAAATCCAGTACTTCATTCGTAACTTCCAGTCGGTGTACATCATCCTTGAAACTGCAGTGCCAGTTTATGTCAAAACTTGCGCTCATTTTTAATTCGGGTTTTTGCTTGAGCAAGCCCATGATATGTTGAGCCTGGATTGGTGTATGCGGATGGAAACCGATTCGAAGACCCTGTGATGTTGCTTCAATACGCACTATGCCAAGAGATAACGCTTTTTTCTTCATTTCGGCAAGGGCAAACAGATTGCGCGCAGGCTGAGGTAATAAACCAAAACGATCGATCAGTTCAATTTGCAATTCTTCCAGTTGCCGCGAGTTTTTTGCCTCAGCGATGCGCTTATAAATAACCAGGCGATTTTTGACATCATCGATATAATCTTCAGGCAGCAATGCGGGTAGACGCAGTTGAATATCCAGGTTTTTCGGCTTGTCTGTTTCGGGATTGATGGATAGTTCTCCATGCCGCATGGCTTCGACGGTTCGCGCCAGCAATTCATTGTATAAATCAAAACCTATTTCCATCATATGACCGCTTTGTTCATCGCCGAGCAACGATCCAGCGCCGCGAATTTCCATATCATGGGTGGCGAGGACAAAGCCTGAACCCAGATTCTCAAGATTTGCCAGCGCTTCCAGGCGTTTGCGGGCATCTGCTGTCATGGCTTTTTTATTCTCGGGTATCATCAGGTAGGCGTAGGCATGATGATTCGAGCGTCCGACCCGGCCGCGCAACTGATGCAACTGCGCCAATCCGAAGCGATCGGCCCTTTCGATGATAATAGTGTTGGCGGTGGGAATATCGATACCGCTTTCAATGATGGTCGTGCAAACGAGAATATTGTATCGACGATGATAGAAATCCAGCATGACCCGTTCGAGTTCGTGTTCTCGCATTTGCCCGTGGGCTATGGCAATCCGCGCTCCGGGCATAAGTTGCTGCAATTTCTGGCGTGCATTTTCGATGCTGCGTACTTCGTTGTGAACCATGTAAATTTGCCCGCCGCGTTGTATTTCGCGCAGGCAGGCTTCCTCGATGAGCGCATCGTTCCAGGAACCGATGAATGTGCGTATCGCGAGGCGACCTGGCGGCGGAGTCGCAATGATGGAAAGTTCCCGCAATCCACCCAGAGCCATGTTCAGGGTGCGGGGAATGGGTGTGGCGGTCAGAGTCAGCAGATCGACCTCGGCACGTAAAGCCTTGAGCTTTTCCTTATCACGAACCCCAAACCGATGTTCTTCATCGACAATCATCAAACCCAGCCGTTTGAAATGGGTATTACCCTGTAAAATTTTGTGGGTTCCAATGACGATATCAATATCGCCTTGCGCGACATTTTTTTGTATGGTATTGGCTTTGGTTCCGGAATCAAGCCGCGATATTTGAGCGATTTTCACCGGCCATTGCGAAAAGCGATCGCGAAAATTACGGTAATGTTGTTGAGCCAGCAGGGTGGTCGGCACAAGGATGGCGACCTGGTGGCCGGACATGACAGCCACAAATGCAGCTCTCATCGCGACTTCGGTTTTACCGAAGCCAACATCACCACATACTACGCGATCGGTGGGATGTGGTGATGCCAGATCATCCAGAACCGCTTGAATGGTCTGCCTTTGATCTGGAGTTTCCTCAAATGGAAAACTTTGGCAAAAGAGCTGGTATTCATCAGCATTCGCACGCATGCTGAAACCTTTCTTTTCCATACGCCGGGCTTGAATTTCGATTAATTCGGCAGCTACATCGCGAATTTTCTCGACCGCGCGTCGGCGGGCTTTTTCCCATTGATCGCTTCCAAGGCTATGCCATGGCGCCTTTTCGCTCGGGGCGCCGCCATAGCGGCCAACCTTATGCAAAGCGCTGACGGGGACATAAAGTTTATCATTGCCTGCATAAGATATAATGAGGCATTCGGTTCGTATGCCATCAATCTCGAAGGTTGACAGGCCATCGTAACGCCCCACGCCGTGTTGCTCATGGACCACTGGATCCCCGATCGCCAGATCATTGAGATTCCTGATGACTGATAATGGATCACGCCCGGCCTGCGATCTCTTTTGAGTCAGAGCGGTATAATCCTGCCATTGATCAAACCCGACGAGAGCTATTTGTTGATCCGGTATCGAAAAACCCTGGTGAATGTCCGCTCTGGCCAATGCCAAGGCAGGTTTGTGGGTGATAAAATCGTGCCAGCTTTCAATCGCGCTGACGGTGCATCCCATTGTCTGGAGACGCTCCTGCATGATTTCGCGCTCTCCGACACTTGCCGTTAATATCAGAACGCTTTGATTTTGCGCGGCGTAATGCTCCAGAGTCTCATCCCCTTTGCCGGACAACTTTAGCTTGGGACCGCTGATCACATTAAAAATATCGTAATGTTTTTTGGCCTGTTCGCTTTCTTCCTGGTCATGCAGGCGGATACGTGCACGTGTATTCAATATAGAGCGCAACACTTCCGGCCGATAGAGCAGTTCATCGGGGGGAAGTAAGGGACGTTCCCGATCCAGGCCATGTTGTTCGTACCGATGAGCAGTTTGTTTCCAGCTTTGTTCGAGGATGTCGTCGAAATATGCGGGAAGAATTATGATGGTGGTTTCTGGTAAATAATCCAGCACATTTTCAGTCTGGTCGAAGAATAAGGGTAAGTAGGATTCGATGCCGGAAGGTAATCGACCCTGGCTGATCTCCTGGTATAAAAAGCTGCGTTGTACCTCTTGACCAAAGCGCGATCGCATCCGGCGTTTGACAAGGCGCAGGCTGTTTTCATCAGTGGGAAATTCACGTGCAGGCATCAGTGCGATTTTGGGGACTTCCCGGATCGAACGTTGGCTGTCAGGTTCGAAAGCACGAATGCTGTCTACGGCGTCATCGAGAAAATCAATGCGATAGGCGTGGGTCGATCCTGATGGAAAGACATCAATCAATGATCCGCGTACTGCATATTCACCCTGCTCCAGAACTTCCCCGACCCGGAGGTATCCGTTTTGGGACAATTGTTGACAAAACTGCTGATGTGGCATGGGTTCATGCGTTTCCAGCCTGAAAACCGTGGCTGCAACATAGCCTCGGGGACATAACCTTTGCGTCAGAGCGGATACGGGCAGCGTCAATATGCCGCGCTGCAATTTGGGTAAGCGTGAAAAGGTGGCCAGTCGCTCCGAAACAATACGCTGATCGGGTGAAAATACATCATAGGGCAGTACTTCCCAGTCTGGCAGGGATAACACTTCCAGATCAGTTCCGTGGGTAAAAAACTTTATCGCACCGATCAATTCGTCCGCTTCTTCAGCGTCCTTTGCCACCAACAAAACCGGAGCATTGGCTGATACTGCTGCTTCGCTGATTGCCAGTGCACTTGACGCGGTATCAAGCCCGTACCAGTGTCTGCATTGCCCTTTTTGTGGTGGAGTCATAGGTTGTAAAATTGGAGTTTTCGACATGAGAGAAAATTAAACCTTATAGCATGCTATATAGTGATTGGCATAAATAAATTCATTGATGATAAACAATGGTGAACCATGCCACTGTAAAAATTAACCAAAAAATTATACGTTAAACCGCTTCTAAAGACAAAATTTACTCGAGTTTTCGGCAACAGTGGGAGTACAAAAGATTATTTTCCAGCAGCAGCGAATCCGATCTGACGCCAGGCTTCATAAATGGTGATGGCTACGGAATTAGCAAGGTTGATGCTGCGGCTGCTCGCTTGCATGGGGATGCGCAAGATGCGTTCAACAGGAGCTGCTTTCAATATTGAATCAGGCAATCCTCGCGTCTCCGGTCCAAAAACAAATATATCCCCCGGAGAAAAATGTGCCTCGAAAAGGCTTCGCGCGCCGTGGGTGGATAGATAAAAATAATTTCGCTGATCTTTCCGGGTTTTCCCAAAGGCGGTTAAGCTCGGGTATTGGTGCAGATTCATTTTGTCGTGATAATCAAGACCGGCGCGGAGTAAATGTTTTTCGGTCAAGAAAAATCCTAAAGGTTCAATCAGATGAAGCTCAGCGCCGGTATTGGCGCATAAACGAATGATATTCCCGGTGTTATTCGGGATTTCCGGTTCAAATAGAACGATATGAAACACGAATCTTCATGCAAAGTTGGTTGTCAATGTCGTTGATTGCCAATAATGATAGCTTAAAACCAAAAGTGCACATTGGGTTACGTACCGAGCCTCATATAATGGGTTATGCCTGAACCGGATATGTGTTACGCCTCAACAGGCAATTCATATTGAGGCATTCAAATTCAACGCATGTTTAACCGAAATAGCGAGAATTTACTGGAGGTGGCGCTATGATCGGCTTTTGGGATTGCGTATATGGATGGCGCGACCATCTACCGCTAACGCGGCTTCATGCAGGGTTTCCGACAGCGTGGGATGGGCATGGATTGTACGGGCGAGATCTTCGGCGCTGGCACTGAACTCCATGGCCAGAACTGCTTCGCCCAGCAACTCTCCCGCCATGTGCCCTATAATATGTACGCCGAGTATTTGATCAGTATGGGCATGTGACAGCACTTTAACCATACCATCCGTAGTCCCAAAGGCTCGTGCGCGTCCATTGGCGGCATAAGGGAATCGTCCAACATGATACGGCAAGCCTGATTCCTTGAGATCATTCTCGGTTCGACCCACCCATGCTATTTCAGGGGTGGTATAGATCACGGATGGCATAATGTCATAATTAATATGTGATGCCATTCCGGCAATGGTTTCCGCGACGTAAATACCTTCTTCCGACCCTTTGTGCGCCAGCATTGGGCCGGGTACAACATCGCCAATGGCATACACATGCGGTAAATTGGTGCGGCAGTGATTGTCGATATCAACGAAACCTTTATCATCCAGATTCAACTGGGATTCCGCGGCAAATAAACCATCGGTATTAGGTCGCCGGCCTACCGCGACAACGAGGCGATCTACATGGATTTCATGAGAACCCTGTTGGTCATCATAGTGAACCAGAACATCGTTGTCGTTGATTATGGTGGATCTTAATCGGGAGCCAAGGCGTATATCAAGTCCTTGCTGGCGGAAGAAGCGTTCGGCAGAATCGGCAATATCGTGATCGGCTATGGGAAGAAAGCACGGCTGTGCTTCCAGTATGATGACCTCAGACCCGAGTCGCCGCCAAACGCTACCAAGTTCCAGCCCGATGACGCCAGCTCCAACAATCCCCAAGCGCCGGGGAATTTGCGAGAATTCCAGGGCGCCGCTGGAATCAACGATCCATTTATGATCCTGGGGCGCAGATTGTATATCCACCGGCTTTGAGCCACTGGCAAGGATAATATTTTTAGCCTCTAGTATGGAGGCGTTTTGCTGGTCATGCGGCGTAAATGCTACTTTGCCGCTACCGATGAGGCAGCCGTGACCCTGGAGCCATTCAACGCCATTGCTTTTGAACAAACCATCAATTCCTCCGGCCATGGCGCGAACAATTTTCTGCTTGCGTTCTTGCATCTTGGCAACATCGAATGAAAGCCCACTGGCAGTGATCCCATGTTCTGCAAAATCAACTTTGGCGTGCAGATACAATTCGGATGATTCGAGAAGGGCTTTAGATGGGATGCAGCCGACATTGAGACAGGTTCCCCCCAGCCATGACTTTCCCTGATGGTCTCGCAAGCCATCAATACAGACGGTGTGCAAGCCAAGTTGTGCACACCGAATGGCGGCTACATATCCGGCAGGTCCGCCACCAATGATGACGACATCATAGGTTGTATTCATGTTAACTCCTTGAATATTGACCAGTTATAATTTATTCTTTGTGCAAAATTGTTATTTTAAGAGAATATTTGCGCCGAATAGTTTCGTTATGGGATGGACTGCCTGAAACACTCTCATTACACGCCCAGCAGCATACGACCCGGATCGCTGAGCATCTCCTTGATGGTGACTAGAAAGCTGACCGCTTCACGACCATCGACGATCCGGTGATCGTAAGAAAGTGCAAGATACATCATTGGGCGAATAACCACTTGACCAGCGATTGCAACGGGCCTTTGCTGAATGCTGTGCATGCCCAGAATGGCGCTTTGAGGTGGATTGATGATGGGTGTGGACAGCATCGAACCAAAAACTCCGCCATTAGTGATGGAAAATGTGCCACCGGTCAGGTCATCCATGGTTAATGTTCCGTCTTTGGCTTTTCCTGCATAGTTTCCGATAGATTGTTCGATATCGGCAAAGCCCATTTGGCCGCAATCCCGTAAAATCGGTACCACCAATCCTCTTGGCGAAGCGACAGCGATACCGATATCATAGTAATCGTGGTAAATGATATCCTTTCCGTCGACGGTGGCATTAACCACGGGAAACCGTCTGAGCGCCTCCACACTGGCTTTAACGAAAAAGGACATAAATCCGAGCCTTACCTGGTATTTCTTCTCAAAGGCTTCTTTATATTGTTTGCGCAGATCACTGACTGCCTGAAGATCCACTTCATTGAAAGTCGTCAGAATAGCGGCTTCCTGTTGCACCTGCACCAGACGTTCGGCGATCCGGGCGCGCAGACGGGTCATCGGTACGCGCTGATCCAGCCTGACTATGGAACCTGTCTCGGTGGTTTCCGCTGTAATCGTGTCGGTTTCGGTGGAAACATTTATTTCCGGTGATGGCATCTTCAGGCTTTGTGGCGGGGCGGTGGTGTTTTTATCAGGCATCTCATCAAGGTAACGAACGACATCTGCTTTGGTGATACGCCTTCCCTTACCTGTAGCAGGAATTTGTTCCGGATTGAGCCGGTGTTCCTGGATCATGCGCCGGACCGATGGGCCGGATTCCTCGAGGCTTATTTGGGATTCCGGTACCGGGATACCGCCTGATTCTTTAGGTAGTGGGGTTTGATCGCCGGATGAAATAGTGTCAGGGGATGACTGCGATGAAGGTGTTGTAGAAATGCCTGCGTGCATTTTTCCCAGAACTGCAACGACATCACCCGGGCGAACGATATCGCCCTGCTTGAATCTCATTTCCTTGAGTATACCGTCTGCGGGCGCGGGAACCGGAAGTGTGACTTTATCGGTTTCAATTTCAAGAAAAACCTCATCTCGTTGAATCGAATCACCGGGTTTTTTATACCAGGCGGCGATGGTTCCGTCTTCGATGGATTCTCCCAGGGGCGGGACTTTGATCTCAATGCTCATGATCACTCCGTAATCTAATAAAAAAACGCAAATTCATTGAATAAAAGGATTCGATTCGGCTTGATTCAGAGTCAAGGCAGCTTGCACAATTCCTTTCTGCTGCTGAATATGGATGTCGTAATAACCCACTGCTGTTGAGGCGGAACCATGTCGCCCAATATAATGCAACTGGTGACGCGGTTCCAACCCATTTTGAAGATGGTGCCTGATCTGGAACCATGCCCCTTGATTCATTGGTTCTTCCTGACACCAGATGATATCGTTTGCTACGGGATAGCGTTGCAGTATGCGCTGGTATTCTTCAAACGGGAACGGGTAAAGCTGTTCGATCCGAACGATGGCGATGTCCTCAATATTCCTTTCCCTTCTTGATTCGAGCAGATCATAATATACTTTACCACTGCAAAAAACGATTCTTTGAATCTTCTCTGGGTCAAACTGATCAATTTCATCAATTAAAAGTTTGAAGCCGCCTTCATAGAAATCCTCGAAATTCGACATGGCCAGCCGCCGCCGCAGCAGGCTTTTCGGTGTCATCACCACCAGAGGTTTGCGAAAATGGCGCAGCATTTGACGTCTGAGCATGTGAAACATCTGGGCGGGTGTGCTTGGCACACAGACCTGCATGTTTTTTTGTGCGCATAATTGCAGGTAGCGTTCAAGACGCGCCGATGAGTGCTCCGGACCCTGTCCTTCGTAGCCATGTGGTAATAACAATGTCAGACCGCAGAAACGTTTCCATTTCGTTTCTCCAGAGCTGATGAATTGATCAATCACGACCTGGGCGCCATTGGCGAAATCGCCAAATTGTGCCTCCCAGATCACCAAAGTATCCGGGGCGGCTGTTGCATAGCCGTATTCGAAACCTAGAACTCCTGCTTCCGAAAGAAGTGAGTCTATAATGTCAAATCGAGCCTGATGATCACTCAAATGTGCCAGGGGGGCATAGCTCTCGCCATTTAACTGGTTGGATACGGTGGCGTGTCGATGAAAAAATGTTCCTCTCCCCACATCTTGTCCGCTCAAGCGAATTGCAGTGCCAGCAGTCAATAATGAAGCATAAGCCAGCGTTTCAGCAAAACCCCAGTCGGCTGGCAGGGCGCCCGCTGCCATCTTATGTCGATCACTGATAATCCGCTTGACACGGGAGTGCATTTCAATCCCTTCAGGAATTGCGCTTGCCTTATAGGCGAGTTCGGTGAGTTCATTTTTGGACAGGGTGGTATCAATTTCTGATGACCAGTTGGCATGGCTATAGTCATCCCACTCGATCATGTATTGGCGTTTCCAATCCATCAGAACTGTTCGGCTGATGTTACGACCTTCATCGAGTCCATCGCGATAAGCGTTCCACAATTGATCAAGGTCATCCGTGCGGATGACCTTGATCTCAACCAGTTTTCGCCCATAAATGGTTCGGCTGGTTGGATGCTGTTTGATCGTATGATACATCAAAGGCTGGGTTACCGCTGGTTCGTCCGCTTCGTTATGCCCGTGTCGGCGATAACAAACCAGATCAATGACAACATCTTTGTGGAATGCCATACGATATTCAAATGCCAACCGGGTGGCATAGATCACCGCTTCGGGATCATCGCCATTGACATGAAATACAGGTATTTCAAGCATTTTGGCTACATCAGTGCAATAGGGCGTTGAACGTGCATTTTTGGGGTCGGTGGTGAAACCGAGTTGATTGTTGATCACGATATGAACAGTGCCGCCGACATAAAACCCATCGGTCTGTGACATATTAAGGGTTTCCATGACAACGCCCTGCCCGGAAAAGGCAGCGTCACCATGGATCAACAAGGGTAAAACCTTGACGCCCTCATGGTCATTGCGGCGATCCTGACGCGCTCTTACTGAGCCTAGTATCACCGGATCAACGATTTCAAGATGGGATGGGTTGAATCCCAAGGCCAGATGAACCCGATGACCATCCACTTCAATGTCGGATGAAAAGCCAAGATGATATTTGACGTCACCGCTGTGATTTTCACTGCTTTTGCTGCTGTGTTGCCCTTCAAATTCTTCAAACAGTTCTTTGGGCGACTTTCCAAGAATATTGACCAGGACGTTGAGTCTGCCACGATGCGCCATGCCAATAACGATCTCATCCATACTGGAATTGGCGGCGGCGCGTATCAGCGCGTCAAGCTGGGGAATGAGGCTGTCTCCGCCTTCGAGGGAAAATCTTTTCTGCCCGACATAGCGGGTATGCAGATAATGCTCGATTCCTTCGGCAGCTGTCAGATTGGCAAGAATACGGTTTTGTTCGTCATCTAAAAACAGGGTCTCATTATAACTGCCTTCGAGGCGCTGCTGGATCCAGCGTTTTTCGGATGTATCGACGATGTGCATATATTGGGTGCCGAGCGTACCAAGGTATATTTTCCGCACCCGCATGAGAATTTCACGCAAAGAGAGTTGTTTTGGCGCGAAGAGGGAGCCGGTATGAAAAACCGTATCCATATCCGCTTCACTCAAACCATAAAAAATCGGATCAAGATCCGGAAGCAATGGCTGATTGTAGAGATTCAGAGGATCAATTTGTGCGCATTGATGACCACGGGTCCGATGCGCGTTGATTAAACGCAGTACTGAAGCCTGTCTCTCAGCCTGAGCCGGTTCCAGAACTTCGCCAGGCATGGAAGAATTGCGCGCTTTTATTTCAGCTCTGCGCGCAAGTGATTCTTGTATCGGGCGATGCGCGATGTCATGCGCGCCACCATTAGATCTCAAATCGTTAAAGTAAGTCCGCCAATGCTCATTCACGGAGGATGGATTTGTTAGATAGCTTTCATAAAATGATTCAACAAAAGCGGCATTGGCTCCGGAAAGTGCCGAAGTTCGATATTTGGCGGCAAGATCTTTACTCATGTTCATACCTGTATGGGCGCTCTGGATTGTGTGATATGGTGTGGGACGGTTGTCAGGCTTCGGGCTATTCTTAATCTTAGGATATAAAATAACATAGATGTCATAGATGTTATTAATTTTTGTACTTACTTATTGGCTGCTCATGTTTAATCGCCATATAGGTTCCCTCAAAAGTCAGCGCAGGCTGGTTTACATCGCCTAGAGTTACGCTTAAATCGAGACTATCTCGTCCACGAGTGAACATACGCTTCAAATTACTTTCCAGGTCATAGTCAGGCGGGAAGGCGCAGAAGCTATTGAGTTCATGGGTAATGGGGCGTAAGAAGCGCATTCGGGATCTGGCGATCACCAATTCACCAGGGAAACTATGGGTGCGCAAGTGTACTTCGATCAGAGCCCAGCCGGTTAGAATGGCAAAAGCAGCGAGACTGCCGCCAAAAGCGGCGCCTTTATGATTTTTGTTGGGTTCCCATGGTGCCTGTAGTTGAATAGATCTCCCATCACAATGAATCATTTCAACCTGCATGAACTGAGATAACGGGATGCCGGATGCCAGAATATCTTTGACCTCCTCCACGCTACGGCTATCCACATGAAATAGATTCACGACCATTACCCTTTCATCCAATGATAAAAAACCACTATTTTACGCTAATTTTCAGCCCGGCATTCAGCATGCCGGGCAATCGTAGAGGGAAAGCGTCATCATCACAAAAAAACAGCTCCGGCAGGAACCACGGGAACCATACTTTCCTTATTGACATTGCCGCTTGCCTCATCAAGAACAATCAAGGCGTTGGCGCCATTGATACTGGAAAGCATGGCGGATCCCTGTGATGGCATGGGGCTGGCTCGAAGGATGCCATCGGGGTCTGGATCGATACGGGCTGTTAAACACAAGCTGCGCCCGGTTTTTTTATTAACGGGGCGGGTAATGGGTAATCGGATGGGCGTGACACGGATGTTATCAACAGATAAACCGGATAAACGTTGCAAGGCAGGCCACAGGAACAGCCATTGAACCACCCAGGCGGATACCGGATTCCCTGGCATGGCAAGCCAGTTGGTGGAACCAATGCGACCGATCGCCAGCGGCCGACCTGGTTTCATGCGTACACGCCATAAATCAAGACTCCCATGACGCCGCATGAAATCCTTGATCCAATCCGCTGATCCGACAGAAACGCCGCCAGTCGATACGATCAGATCCGCGGCTTGCATCTGGTGGATGAAAGCCTCTGCCTCGAATGGCTGATCTGGCACAATGCCAAGGTCTATGACTTCGGCACCGGCGCGTTGAAGCATGGAAATCAGCATGGGGCGATTGCTGTCGTGAATGCTGTCAGGAGAAGATACGATACTACTCTCTATCAGTTCATCCCCGGTAGAAAAGCAAATGATACGCAGAGGTCGAAAGACCAGAGCGCTATCGAAACCCATGGCGCCCAATATAGCGATATTTCCGGAATTGAGGCAGATCCCTTTTCGGATGAGATGGTCGCCCGATTCAATGTCTTCTCCAGCACGGCGTATATTCGAGCCTTCGATCAAATAACTGCCGTCAATTTCGATATGGTCGTGAAGATTCTGGACGTATTCCTTCATGACCACACATTGGCCCCCGTTGGGGACTTTTGCTCCTGTGGTGATGTGAACAGCCTGGTTTTCATGGCAACTGCCGGTAAATGGATGGCCGGCCAGTGATTCCCCGATGATATTGAAACGATAGTTAACACCGGAAACCGGCAATTCTGTCACCAAAGCAAGTGCAACACCATCCATGGCTGATACATCAGCACCTGGCAAACTTTGGCTTGCGTATAGATCATGCGCCGCAATTCGATCGATCGCCGCATTCAAAGGAACAGACAGCGTTTCATGGACCGGGTGCAAGCGATCCATCCACCATGTTTGCGCTTCGTTCAGTGAAAGATCAGACAACATTTCAAGATCAGGACGTGAATCTGACAAGTGGACTTACCATGCTGAGCGATATCGGGGGATGCATGTCGGTATAAAACGGACGCGAAAACATATTTTGGATGATACCATTTTGTCAAGAATATAATGTGGTGTGTCAGGGCAGAATAGCTATGGTTTTTGGTGCGCAGTACAGTTTGTTTGCCTTGATCGCCGAGAAGTATATGAAGGCAAGCGGCGCTTTAATGATAGTCGGTATGCCTTTCCGGGCTGTCTGAGCTGATGTCAGAGGTTCCCTAATGATTTGTGCGTGATTATATCACAATGACTTGGTTTGGGCGTAATATTCAGGACTGCCATCCCTATCACTGCCCGTAGTCTCCATCCTGGAAGATATCAAAATATCAGATTGTAAATGAAAGCGATTCATTGATTGAATGCTTCTGGAGCAAACAAATCGGAATTTTCGGCGCAATCAGCCCTGAAAACCCGAGCTGCTATGATACAACTATCAGTTATGGCAAAATACCACAACCTTCCACCGTAACTACCCCAGAGAACTGACCTAATCGTTAAGGTCGTGAAAAGGCACTGTCATCTTCTTCTCTGAAAAGATGCCAGTATTCAGGGGATACGCTAATAACGATTGCATCTCCTTCCCGTGGCTCCGTTCCCGCCCCCAGGCGCAAGATAATAGTCTGCATTGGGTCGGCCTCAAGCCTGATATGTGCCAGATCACTTTCCCCGAGATGTTCCAGAACATCCAGCCTGCCTTTTAGGCTGTTGATCCCGCCTTCTGACAGTTTTGCTTCCTCCGGCCTGAATCCGGCCACAACCTTGTCGCCCGGTCGAGCGTGTCCCAGATTCGCAAGGATTTCAATTTTGCAATCATTCCCTAATATCACTTCGGCCTTGCCTTCACTACAGGCTGACAACTTGCCGGACAGAAAGTTCATGCGTGGTGATCCGATAAAACCGGCTACAAACAAATTGCACGGATTATGATACAGATCAAGAGGTGGGCCTATTTGCTCAACCCGACCGGCGTTAAGCACTACAATTTTATCTGCCAGTGTCATAGCCTCCACTTGATCATGAGTCACATAGATCATGGTGGCTCTGAGCCGTTGATGAAGCCTTGCAATCTCAAGGCGCATCTGTACCCTGAGAGATGCATCCAGATTCGATAAGGGTTCGTCAAAAAGAAATACCTTCGGCTCACGAACAATAGCCCGGCCAATGGCCACTCGTTGACGCTGACCCCCAGAAAGATGACGCGGCTTGCGCTCCAGCAGGTTCTCAATCTGAAGCGTCTGCGCCGCTTCTACCACCTTACGCTTAATTTCCTCCTTGTTCATTCCGGAGCGGCGTAGGCCGAATGCCATATTATTACGCACAGTCATATGGGGGTAAAGCGCATAAGATTGAAAGACCATGGCAACATCCCGGTTAAATGGCTCCACATCATTGACACACCGGTTGTCGATGAAAACACGCCCATCCGTGGCCGACTCAAGCCCGGCTATCAATCTGAGCAGGGTGGACTTGCCACACCCGGATGGCCCCACAAAAACGGCAAACTCTCCATCATCTATCGTCAGGTTCACGCCTTGGATTACATCGCTTGGCGGCTTTTTGCGACTCCGGGCAAAGGTTTTCCTGATGCCCTCGAGCTTTACTTGCGCCACATTCAATTCCCTCGAGTTATATTATTTGTTCCACTGGAACCATAACCAATGGAGGGATTTCTAATCCATTTATGCACTCGTATCCTGGGTTCCTTATAGGTTTCCCGGCATTCGGGATTTGTCGCCATGGTATTCACCCTTTTACTGCCCCGGCTGTAAGACCCGAAACAATGCGCTGCTGGAAATAGAGCACCAAAGCGATAAGAGGCGCTGTTACCACCACTGAGGCTGCCATGATATTGCCCCAGGGTATCTCATACTGGCTGCCGCCGCCTAATAAAGCGATGGCCACCGGAACCGTGCGTGTCTCGTTGGTCAGGGTAAAGGTCAGGGCAAACAGAAATTCATTCCAGGCCTGGATGAAGGCCAACAGCCCCGTAGTTACCAGAGCCGGTGTCATGATGGGTAAAAAAATACGAAATATCAGGGTGAATATGCCAGCTCCGTCAAGTCGTCCGGCTTCTTCCAGTTCCATCGGAATACCCTGGATGAAAGTGGTCAAAACCCACACCGTGAAGGGCAGGGTAAATATCAGATAGGATAATACAAGGCCCAGAAGATTATTGTACAGGTCAAGGACGCGAATCAACTCGAAAAGCCCTGATAATATGGCCACCTGGGGAAACATGGATACCCCGAGGATGGTTAGCAGCAGCGCTGTCCGACCCTTGAACTGGATTCGCCCCAGAGCAAAAGACGCGCTCAGGCCGATAAGCAATGACAGCGCAACTACAGCAGTGGCAACAATCAGGGAATTCAGGATGTTTCGACCGAAAGGTTGCTCTGAGAATATTGAAAAATAATTCTCAAGAGAAACTGAGCGCGGGAAATAATCTACTCGAAAAAGCGCAGTCCCTGTTTTCAGGCTTGTAAGCACCGCATAATAAAAAGGAAATACGGTATAAAGGAGAATCAGCCCGACCATTGTATAAAATCCAAATCTTTTTAGTTTATCCAATTCACTAGTCTCCTTTACCCAGGCGAAGGCCTGAAACTCGAATATAAACCATGGTAAAGATCAGGATAATAAGAACCAGGCAAGTCGATACCGCTGAGCCGTATCCGACATCAAGAAAATCGACCAGATTTTGCCGCGCATAGATCGACATGGTCATGGTATTGACATTATTGGATGTCATCACATACACCACATCGAATACTCTCAGGGCATCAAGCGTTCTGAATATAACGGCTACCGTCAGAGGCGCCCAGATCATGGGCAGGATGACAGAAAAGAACACCCGCAGCCGCGATACACCATCCACCCGGGCCGCTTCGAGACAATCCTTCGGCACCAGTTGTAAAGCTGCCAACAACAACAAGGCCATGAAAGGAACTGCCTTCCAGACATCCACCATGATAATGGTAAGCATCACAAGGTCAGGATCAGCGGTCCAGGCTAAAGGAACTTCGATCAAACCGATTTTCATCAGAAGGTCGTTGATGAGCCCATATTGATCGTTTAACAGCCAGGCCCATAACTTGGCCGAAACCACTGTCGGTGTCGCCCATGGAATGAGAACTGCTGCTCGTACCAACCCCCGACCCCTGAAGTCCTGGTTCAGAATCAGCGCCACCACCATTCCGATGATGGTTTCAAGCGATACCGAAACAACCGTGAATATCAGTGTATTTGAAACCGAGCGCCACCAGTCGCCGTCCACCAGAATGCCGGACCATACGCCGTTGCTGTAAGCGATATAATTGCGAAAACCGATGAAGTTTCCGCCACCTGAGTCCGCCAGAGATGCATCAGTGAAACTGAAAGCAATGGTGCGCACCAGTGGCCACAACGCTACCAGAGACAGTACCACCAGCATGGGCGCTATGAGCAGCCATGCTGAACGCGCACGCCGCCGCGCAAGCACATCACTGCAATCACCAAAATTTTCTTTAGTACTTTCCGTTAATGCCATTCGCTCCCTCCGCGGTAGCGCTTGAGCTTTGCGGTCAAACGATCAAGACTTTGATCCTCAGATACAGCCCCCGACAATACCTGGTGTGTCGCAGTCCAAAAACTATAACTCACACGATTATATTTTCGCCCTACCCGGTCCGCAGGACGAGACTCCGCCATGGCGAAAACGTTGTAAAGGCTAGCCATAAAAGCATTTTTTGCAATCACATCTTGATCATCGTACAGGCTCATTATGGTGGGATTGTAGGCGCCTTCAATGGCTCTTCGTTTCTGTTCCAACTCTGAAGTTAAATAGCGTACCAGAGATACTGCCACTTCAGGATGAGCCGAATAACGGGATATTGCCAGATGCCATCCGCCCAGCACCGCAGTGTGTTGACCTGCATCTCCTCCTTTGGGTAAGGGGGCAATGCCTACTTTTCCTCTGATCGGACTGTCCGGGTTTTGCGCTAAAGCCCAGGCGTAAGGCCAGTTGCGCATGAACACCGCGCGCCCTGATTGGAAAACCCCCCTGGCTTTTTCCTCGTCATAGTTCAGTACCCCGGTCGGGGATATGCTGCCCACCCAGCCGGCCGCCATGGAAAGAGCCTCCCGCGCTTCAGGGGTATTTACGGTGATTGTCCCCAATTGATCAACAATTCCGGCGCTTCCAAAGCTTAAAAGCCACTCCAAAGCATTGCATGTCAGCCCCTCGTATGGTGCGCCCTGCCAGACCCACCCCCACATATCATCAATACCGCGTAAGCGTTCCTGCTTCTGGATTCGTGCGGCCGTTTGCTCAAGCTCCGCCCAGGTCTCAGGCACGGTGGCGCCATAGCGTTTCAGTAGATCCCGTCTGTAATACAGGACCCCTGCATCGGTAAACCATGGCATGGCTACCAGGCGACCATTGATGGTGTCATTATTAATGAGAGCAGGAAAGTGGGCTTCCAACTCCTGGGGTCTTAAATAGGGTTTCAAGTCGAGGAAATGTTCAGATAGTAGGCCTGGCCATATTACATCCACCTGGAATACATCGATATCATCGGCCCGGGAAGCCAGAAACTGAAGATACAGAGCCAGACGCTCGGTTGAGGAATTGGGCAATGAGACGGTTTTAATGCTATGACCGGCTTTTGCAGCCCAGGCTTGGGCCCCTTGACGGCAAAGCGTGAACTCTACGCCCAGACCGCCACAGGCTATGGTGATCTCAGCTCCTACGCTGGTTCGCGCTCCAGTACAAGCCAACCATGCTGCGAAAAAAACGACTGTAGCTGCCCGGTTGGCGAGTAAACACGATATTTTCAGAATCGTTAAGGAATGCCGCAATATTTCTTCTATTAATCTCATTGGCTCAAGTTATAAAAAAGCTTTCGGCGTGTCAATCTCGACATATAAAATGGATAGCCAGGTTCATGGCATGGAGTGATTGAAGGCGCATGGAAAACAAACCTTGTTTGTAAATCAAGGAATCTTGAGGTTCCTTAAAGTAATATCGATCTTGTAGTTGGTTATTAACCAGGTCTCTTGATAGGTTGTATTGGTTGTGCATAAAAGTGCTTTATATAAGCATATTTTGTTAAAAACAACCTCTCCATTTTAGGGCCGGGTTAATAACTGGACGGTATGGCAGGGGATCTTAAAAAGGTTGGTTGGGGTACAGATGTGCGGGGTATTTTTGATTGATTCGTACTGGCTTTTGTCGAAGCAGTGTAAGGAATTACTGTTGGTGATAGGCGCGGGGATATTGCGGCTTAGGATATGCTGGAGTTGCAGTCCATGGCTTTGGTGATTGCTGGTACAGTGGATTGGTTTAAGTTATACGCAAAAAAACGGGAACCCTAGGGTTCCCGTTTCTTGCTTGCCAGATCTGTGCGAACACAGACAGGTGTTTTTTACATGCCCATGCCACCCATATCAGGCATACCGCCACCAGGCGGCATAGCTGGTGCATTGTCTTCTCTCGGAGCGTCAGCAATCATGCATTCAGTGGTAAGGAGAAGCCCGGCGATGGAAGCTGCGTTTTGCAGCGCCGTGCGTGTAACCTTGGTGGGATCCAGAATACCAAATCCGATCATGTCGCCATAAACACTTGTTGCGGCATTATATCCAAAGTTACCCTCACCTTCGAGGACTTTTTGAAGTACTACAGAGGGCTCATCACCCGCGTTGGCTACGATTTGACGTAACGGTTCTTCCATAGCACGCAGAGCGATGCGAATACCGATATCCTGATCATGGTTGTCACCATGGATGGCCTCGATCTTCTGTCGTGCCCGGACCAACGCTACACCGCCTCCTGCAACGACACCTTCTTCAACAGCTGCCCTTGTGGCATGCAATGCATCCTCAACGCGGGCTTTCTTCTCTTTCATCTCGACTTCAGTGGCTGCTCCAACCTTGATGATGGCGACGCCACCTGCAAGTTTCGCCACACGTTCCTGAAGTTTTTCGCGGTCATAATCCGATGTGGATTCCTCAATCTGAACACGTATCTGCTTGACGCGTGATTCAATTTCTTCCGTGCGACCGCCACCATCAACAACGGTGGTATTGTCTTTGTCGACGAGAATCTTCTTGGCGGAGCCGAGGTCTTCGAGGGTGGCCTTTTCGAGCGACAAACCCACTTCCTCAGATATTACGGTAGCGTGGGTTAGAACTGCGATATCCTGCAGCATGGCTTTGCGCCGATCACCAAATCCGGGCGCCTTGACTGCGGCTACTTTAACAATGCCACGGATGGTATTGACCACCAACGTGGCCAGCGCTTCACCTTCTACGTCTTCAGCAACGATTAACAGGGGCCTTCCAGCTTTGGCTACGCCTTCAAGTACGGGCAGCATTTCACGAATATTGGATATTTTTTTGTCATAAAGCAGAATCAGGGGATCCTCAAGCTCTGCGGTCATGTTCTGCTGGTTGTTGATAAAATACGGAGACAGATAGCCGCGATCAAACTGCATCCCCTCAACCACTTCAAGCTCATTCTCGAGTCCTGATCCTTCCTCTACCGTGATCACACCTTCCTTGCCGACTTTTTGCATGGCATCAGCAATGATTTTTCCAATGCTTTCATCAGCATTAGCGGAAACGGTGCCAACCTGGGCAATGGCTTTGTCATCATTGCAGGTATTTGAGATTTCATGCAGGTTCTTGACGGCACTAATAATCGCTTTATCGATGCCGCGTTTCAGATCCATTGGATTCATGCCTGCCGCAACGGATTTGATGCCTTCTCTAAAGATAGCCTGAGCCAGAACGGTTGCCGTTGTGGTACCGTCACCTGCGATATCGGAAGTCTTGGAGGCAACTTCTTTTACCATCTGGGCGCCCATGTTCTCGAATTTCTCGCTAAATTCGATTTCCTTGGCTACAGATACTCCATCTTTGGTGATGGTGGGGGGGCCAAAACTTTTATCAAGCACTACATTGCGGCCCTTAGGGCCTAAGGTTACTTTGACCGCATTGGAAAGAGTATTGATGCCCTTGGCAATGGATTGCCTGGCCTCTTCACCAAAACGAACTTCTTTCGCTGCCATTCTTTAAATTCCTCATGGTTAACATCGTTAACGCGGTTCAATAATATTTTATTTCAGATTAAGTACACTTTGACTGAAACTTATCCTTCGATAATCGCCATGATATCGTCTTCACGCATCACCAAAAGATCTTCGTTTTCGACTCTTACTTCCGTTCCAGCGTATTTGCCAAAAAGTATCTGATCTCCAACTTTTACATCAAGTGGACGAATGTCACCGCTATCCAGCAGTTTACCGCGTCCGATTGCCACTATTTTGCCTTTGATTGGCTTTTCAGCAGCTGTGTCGGGTATGACAATGCCGCCCGGTGAGGTTTTCTCTTCTTCCGTGCGTCTGACGATGACTCGATCGTGCAAGGGACGAATACCCATCATCTACTCCTCTTAAAAAACGTTGAAATCACTATAGTTTAGACCGAAGCGAGCTATCAGCACTCGCCCGGTGTAGTGCTAATATAAGTCCTTTTGGAAAATAGTCAAGGGTTGCAACGAACAAGTTCCAAAATAAACGTTTGATGACCTATCCGTGTAAACTGGATCGTCAGGGATGTCAGTCCAGGGTATATGTGGTGCTGGAAGATTATGGATTCCGAACCGCGATACAACTATCATTAATGAAATACTTCACCCATAACATAGATCAACAAAAAACTACTGTTTACCAGACGCCAAAAGAGATTTACGCTAAGGAAGCTCGGAACAAGTCTGGGCGAAGCTCAGGTGTGATTCATTATGTTCAGATTCGAGACGACAATCGCGCGGGTTAGCAGGGCTATTGCGGAGATTGTCAACAAAGAAGCTGGATATACTCACCGCAGGCACCGAGTTCATGACTTGTTCAGAGGTTCCTTAAGTGTTTTTGCCATGCAGATTGGCTACAGGCGATGCGATGTCGGGAAAATACGGCAACGTTCTATGCAAGTTTTTTGGACGATAGAGGAGATCATAAGCGGTGAAACTGCCTGAGATTTTGCGGATTGAAACGGCTCACCGTGCTGGATCACTGGCCAGGGTGCTGCAAGTGATTGGCGATGCCGGTCTTATTATCCAGGACCTGGAAGCAGTTCAGCGTCATCAGGACAAAACAGTGTGGGAAATCACCCTGGAGATGGATGATGACGAGGATCAGAGCATCTATCAAAGGATTGATGCGCTGCCCAACGCACAGGTTCTAGGGAAATCCGATCGTATATTCAGGCGCCATCAGGGCGGCAAGATTCAGATGGCATCCAGACTCTCGATATCATCACTTAGAACCTTGCGGGATATTTATACTCCAGGGGTGGCGCAGGTCTGCCTGGCCATTAAACAGGAGCCTGAAAAGGCGCGGCAGTTTACCGCTCTCTCCAGGACAGTAGCTATTGTCACCAATGGCACAGCCATACTCGGATTGGGGGATATTGGTCCAGTAGCAGGATTGCCCGTCATGGAAGGTAAGGCGGCTTTGTTCGCCGAACTGGCCGGGCTATCGGGTATACCTATCCTGCTGGAAGAAAAGGATCCGGTACGGCTGGTGGAGGTAGTGTCGGCTATTTCCAGTTCTTTTGGTGCGATCCAACTGGAGGATATTGCCGCCCCCGCCTGTTTTGAGATTGAAAGCAAATTGCGCCAGCGCCTGCCTATTCCAGTATTGCACGACGACCAGCACGGTACGGCAGTGGTAGTTCTCGCCGCCATGATTAATGCTGCTCGCCGGACGGAGCGGGCTCTGCAGGATATGGTGGTGGGTCAAATTGGTCTAGGCGCAGCGGGGCTGGGTCTGGTCAGTTTGTTGCGTCAATATGGGGTCAAAAAGCTGGTGGGAACCGATTTGCGCCCGGAGGCCCTGGCTCGCTTTGAGAGTATGGGTGGAGAGCCTGAAAATCTGCGTACAGTAATGGCCGAGGCTGATATGGTGGTGGGTTTGAGCGGCGCAGGGGAGCTGATTGATCCTCAATGGGTGCGCCCGGGACAGGTCATTCTGGCTTTGTCTAACCCGGTGCCGGAGATATATCCCCGACTTGCGCTTGACCGTGGCGCAGCCTTTGCATTCGATGGCCGCGCCATCAATAATGTTCTGAGTTTTCCGGGTCTTTTCAGAGGTGTGTTGGACGCCGGAGCCCGTTCTTTTCACTCAGGGATGTTCATGGCTGCTGCCCAGTGCCTGGCTGATATAGCGTCGGAAAGCGAACTGGTGCCGGATCCTCTGGATCGGGCTGTACACAAGGCGGTAAGTGAAGCGGTATACCAGGCGGCGATTGAAGATCCTCCCGTATCTGCTTAAACGCCAAGGAACTTCTGATCAAATCTGGGCGAAGCTCAGGGGTGGTTTATTATATTCAGATTCGAGACGACAATCGCGCGGGTTAGCAGAGCTATTGTGGAGATTGACAACAAAGAAGCTGGACATATTCATCGCAGGCACCGAGTTCATGACTTAATCTAAAGGTTTCCTAAGATGGCTCTGCCCCAAATAAATTTCGGATGATATATTTATGTGAACCAGATCACCAAGGATGTCAGTCCAGAATATAACAATACTCAAAATTGTAAACGCCGATACGATACAACTATTATGAAAACAGCTATAGAAAAAACAGATTTCCTTATAATCTTATGTACTTGTCCGGTAAATAAAGCAGATTACATAACCAATCATCTGATTGCCCACCAATTAGCCGGATGTATCAACCAGATACCCAATATAAAATCAACTTTTCGATGGGAAGGAAAAGTGAATGTAGAGGAAGAAACGCTTCTGATTATTAAATCCACAGCTAATAAATGGGAGGAGATCAAAAATG
>DEIQ01000065.1:0-1703 GCA_002352565.1 Proteobacteria bacterium UBA2770
ATTCCGCTGATTGTTTATATTGCATGGCAGCGCTGGCGCGGACGCTTGAGAAGGATCATGTGGCGGAGTCATTGAAAATATATGAGAATATCCTCTACCTGTTCCCCCACAGAACTGAATACCGACTTCAGTATGCAGAAAGTTTATTGCACGCCGGTGACTATTACGAGGCTAAGAGCCAATTGAATCAACTGGATGACGATGGGTTATTTTCCCTGCAGAAAACATGGCTGCTGGCTCGATGCGCGGAAGGCATGGGACAGCAGGCAGGGATGCATGAATATCTGGCCCGGTATTATCTTCAGCTTGGATATAAAGGCAGAGCAATCGACCATCTTAATACAGCCCTGACATTTGAGGATATTACGACCTGGCACAAACAACGTTTGCGGGCACGCCTGACACAACTCGGTGTTGAAGGTGACACAACGAAAAGGAAGAACAGCCTTGCCGGAGAGAACACCTCAGAGGTTCCCTAAATCAATCGCCTGCGCTCGCTAGAATGCGGTATCGATAAGCCCTGGCGATATTTTGCGATGGTACGGCGAGCCACATGAATCCCTCTCTCTTCCAGAATTTCCGCCAGCTTCTGGTCGCTCAGGGGCTGCTTCGGATCCTCTGCCGCAACCAGTTTGCGCACCATGGCATAAATGGCAGTTGCAGAGCAGGTTTGACCATCGGCGGTTTGCAGTTGGCTGCTGAAAAAATATTTGAAGCTGAAAACACCTCTCGGAGTATGCATGTACTTTTGTGATACCACTCGGGATATGGTCGATTCATGCATCTCCACCACTTCGGCGATTTCCCTCAACACCATGGGACGCATGTACTCTTCGCCATACTCCATAAAACCCAACTGATTCAAGACAATGGCATCCGCCACCTTGAGCAGGGTTTCATTCCGACCCTTCAGGCTTTTTATAAACCAGCGCGCTTCCTGCAAATGCTGTTTTAAAAGCGTGGTTTCCTGCAGATTATTGCTTTGGCGTAAAATGCCTGTATACAAGGCATTGATACGTAGCCTCGGCTGAATATGCGCATTCAATTCCACCTGCCAGCGCCCCTGGTGATGGTATACATAAACATCAGGTACGATATATTCCGGTTCCTGCGCGGTCAGGCTCGCGCCAGGGCGCGGATCGAGTTGCTGGATCAAATGAACTCCGCCCCGGAATTCTTCCTCGGTGATACTCAGCGCGCGGCACAAACCGCTGTGTTCACGCGCTGGTAATTGATTCATATGTTCAGCCACCAGTCTGGTCGCCAAAGCCAGATGCGGTGTTGCCTCAGGCATGATAGACAATTGCAGCAAAAGCGTTTCGCGCAGATCGCGCGCCGCCACCCCGATCGGATCAAAGTGCTGCAACCTGCATAATACTGGTTCGATCTCATCAACCGTTGTTACTTCAAAACGACTCAGATCCGTTGCGATGGATTCCAGTGATTCATGGAGATAACCATCCTCGTCCAGAGCATCGATTAACGTCAATGCAATCATTGCATCCTTGGGCGTAAAAGAAGCCAGATTGAGTTGCCATAGCAGATGTTCACGCAGTGATACAGCCTGCTTTGCTGCCCATGGACCCTGTTCCCATGGTTCCGCGCCACTATTCAAGCCTGAGGACTGAGAAAAGGGTTCCGGCTCCCAGCTATTATCCCAGTTCGCGGAGTCCAGATCGTTATCCAAAGTCTGATCCCGGGTA
>DEIQ01000065.1:1745-13174 GCA_002352565.1 Proteobacteria bacterium UBA2770
TTTCTTCTTCTCCGACCTGTTCGAGCATGATATTGTTACGCAAGGCTTCTTCGATTTCCTGCTCGAGCTCAACCGATGAAAGCTGCAACATACGAATAGCTTGTTGCAACTGTGGCGTTAATGCCAATTGCTGGCTCATGCCAAGGAGCAGACCCTGTTTCATCATAGCCAATAACCCTCTCGATTCCTGCTGCCTGGAATACCTGCCTTGCCAATGCCGGATGATAGCGTCCGAAACACTCTACATTTGAAAACTCTCACCGAGATAGACCGTTCGCACCAGCGGATTGTCCAGCAATGCTTCGGGCTTGCCTTCAGCAATCACCCGACCCTCGTTGAGGATATAACTGCGAGAACATATGCCAAAAGTTTCCCGAACATTGTGATCGGTAATCAAGACCCCGATGTTCCTGGAACACAAATCCACAATAATGCGCTGGATATCCAGAATCGATATAGGGTCGATTCCAGCAAAAGGTTCATCAAGCAACATAAACGCAGGCTCCATCGCCAGAGCGCGGGCAATCTCAGCGCGGCGGCGTTCACCACCCGAAAGCGTGTAACCTTTGTTATGCGCGACATGAGAGATGTTTAAATCTTCCACCAATTTGTCTGCCATGGCAAGGCGTTGCTTTCTTGGTAATTTTCTGGTTTCGAGAACCGCCAGCAAATTTTCCAGCACGCTCAAGCCTCTGAAAACCGAAGCTTCCTGTGGAAGATATCCGATACCTATCCTTGCCCGCCGATGCATGGCGTAATCGGTAATGGGTTCATCATTGAAAAAGATTTGCCCCTCATCGCAACCGATCAATCCAACAATCATATAAAAAGTAGTGGTTTTCCCTGCTCCGTTAGGTCCAAGCAAGCCGACGACCTCGCCACTCCCAACCTTTAACTCAACGCCATTCACCACACAACGTTTATGATAATATTTCATCAAACCCTGGGCTCGCAACACACTCTGCCCTGAACTCGAATCCGCGTGTGAAGTTTTACTCACCTTTTTTGCCCGACTTTTCCGGAGTCTGAATGATCAGACGTATTTTTTCTCCCTTGCGCCCACGGGCATCAATGCGACCGCTTGAAATATCATAGCTGATAGATTCACCAAACAGCTTGTCCTGACCGCGCGAGAGAATGACATCTCCTGTCAGGCGAATGGTGCCAGTCTTGATATCGTATTCCATCTGATTCGCGCTGGCATCCATGTCCCCTTCAGAACTCTGTTCAACCATGTGTACCTGTTGTCCTGTCATGGTAATTTTTTCTGGCGCACCCGTAGGCAAATGCTGGATTTCAAGCCGATCACCTGAAATATGGCGGCCACCCTGGATAATACGCACATGGCCAGAATACAGGCTGATATTTTTCTCGCGATCGAAGCGCGCCTGTTCCGCCTCAATGGTCATAGATGTGAAGCTTTCCTGATCTGCCGCCATTGGATGATTCGGGTACAAGCAAAATAGCAGCGCAGCGAAACAGGCAGCCCATAAAACATGCTCGGCACGCAATAGTGTTGTCATAACCCGGTGTACCAACCGCGAACCTTTCGACGCAGTTCCACGTCCCCGCTCTGGATATCCGCAATCATTTCAATGGCAGTTAGCTGATAAGGACCTGTTTCGACATGGACGCCTTCAAGACAAGAAGCGATATGCCGATCCAGATCAACCAACACACTGGGCATCTGGATAACCAATGGCTGCTGATCTGCGATCCCGCTGCGATCAACTTGAACAGCTTCCCGCATTAAAATTTGAGACATGGCGTGATCAATCACACCATGATTCGCTTTTAGCTGCCATAACAGCGGAGATTCACCCAAATACTCGACTTGCGGCTTAGTGATATGAGTCCGATCTTCGCCCAGATAATGTTCAGCATACGGGAAAAATGCGGTATAGACTCTCCGACCATTTTCATCGAATTGAATAAGGCGCGCATCATGCAGAGTATAGTCCGGACCGGGTTCTGTTCCTTCATCCGAAGGTGCGGCTGATTTTTGCTCATGGAGGCTTTGCCATGTTAACTGGATAATGATTGCCATAACCACGGCAATGAGCGTCAGGCGTCTGATGATGGTGCGAGACATGAAGATTTAGCCCTCATGCCTGCGGGCATGCAGAATCAGATCGCACAGTTCCCGTACTGCGCCGTATCCGCCCGGAGTCTGACTGATCCAGTCCGCGCAGGCACGCACTTCTGGCGCAGCATCAGCAACGGCGCATGCCATGCCCACTTTTTTCAATGCTGGAATATCAGGGAGATCATCCCCCATATAAGCGCTGTATTGCGCTTCATGCCTGGTCGTAGTCAATATGTGTGCAAGCCCCGCGCCTTTATCCTGCCAGCCCTCAAGAATCACCGAAAAGTTCAGCTCTGCAAGCCGTTCGCGGACCGCCCTGGATTTGCGGCCGGAAACCGCCGCCACCTCCACCCCGGCATCCATGAGAAGCCTCAGTCCCAATCCGTCACGTACATGGAAGGATTTAAGTTCAGAGCCGTCGTCCATCAGCCACAATCGTCCATCAGTCAACACCCCATCGACATCAAGAATGAGAAGGTTCAGCGATCGTGCCTTGTCCTGCAATTGAGAGTGGTTCATAAAACCCCGGTCCGCAACAGGTCGTGCATGTTCAGCGCACCGCAAATCCGGTTCTGCTGATGTAAAATCGCTATGGCATTGATTTGATGATCTTCCATCATACGCAACGCTTCGGCAGCCAGCATATCAGGATCTGCGGTTTTGCAATCAACGGTCATCAGAGATCCAATAAGCGTTTGATGAATATCGACTCCCCGGTCAATGGCGCGCCTGAGATCGCCATCGGTAAACATGCCAAGCAAACGATCTGCATCATCCACCACCGTAGTCATGCCGAGACCTTTGCCGCTTATTTCGATCAGAGCTTCCGACAGTTTGGTGCCAATAGATACGCGTGGAATTGCTTCCCCGGTACGCATAATGTCTTCCAGACGCAGCAACAGTCGCCGACCCAGCGTACCGCCGGGATGAGACATGGCGAAATCATGCTGCGTAAAACCGCGGCAGCGCAACAACGCCACCGCCAGGGCATCACCCATGACCAACGCTGTCGTCGTGCTTGAGGTAGGCGCGAGTCCGAGCGGGCAGGCTTCTTTCTCAACGCTGATATTCAGGTGAACATTACTATGGTGCGCCATGGCAGATTCAGGGTGGCCGGTCATGGCGATGATAGGTACTCCGAGCCGTTTTAACAAAGGGAAAAGCATGGTAATCTCGCGCGTTTCCCCTGAATAGGAAACAGCCAGCACGACATCATTGCGGGTTATCATCCCCAAATCGCCATGGGAAGCTTCTGCCGGATGCACAAAAAACGCCGGAGTGCCAGTGCTGGCGAGCGTGGCTGCGATTTTCCCGCCGATATGCCCGGATTTCCCAATCCCGACGACTACGCATTTGCCTGTGCATTCAAGCAACAGGTGACAAGCGTCAGCAAAAGAGGAATCAATTGCCTTTCCAAGAGCCTTAATCGCCTGACTTTCGATTTCGATCACTTCCCGAGCAGATTCGATCAACTCCGAGGAATAATCATGACACCTGTCCGCGGCTTGTTCATTCATAATTTCGCCTTGCTGCCTTCCAATCTTTGTCGTAAGGGAAACAAGCACCTACAACTTGAAGTTTATCATAACTTAAACTGGTCTTAAGGTATAATTATTTTGTCAAAAAATTTGTCCGGGTCATGGCTATATTTATAGCATTCAGTGCTTTCGTTAAATGATCGGCAAAGACTGGTGACACTTCCAAACCAGGTTCGGGCAAAGGACTCTTGATAAAACGCATTGATCGCCTTGAGCAGTTTCAGACGCGCTTTGACAAGGAGGGCGATTCCAATTGGCATGGGTATAAACTTTGTTGCTGCCTGATCACATGGAACTCCGTCACCCTGGTTAGTGACTCTGCCAGTGATAGATAACCACAAGGTTTTTTAGTGAAACTGTCCCAAATGAATGATTTTCGTTATTGGATTGCGTTTGCATGCGCCAACCTTCAGACACCATCGAGACTGGAGGCAACCCGGGTAATCAATTGTTGCAATGACGGGCTCAATACGCCTTCATCTTTCCCTTCAAACACATCCAGAGCAGATTGCGCCATGGTTTTACCCAGTTCTACGCCCCATTGATCAAAAGGATTGATCTGCCACAGCACACTCTGCACGAAAACCTTGTGTTCATGCAGGGCGATCAGAGCGCCCATAGAAGCGGGGTCGAGCTGATCAAGCAGGATGATAGAACTGGGGCGATCACCGGGGAAAGTCTGGTGGGGCGCTAAACGATCGGCTTCCGCTTTTTCACCACCACTTTTGAGCAGAGATGCATGGGTTTGCTCATGGTTGCGTCCGCGCATCAGGGCTTCCGCCTGAGCGAAGCAATTTGCCAACAGGATTTTATGATGGTTGATCAAATGGTGATTGGGACGGATGCAAGCGATAAAATCTGCGGGTACGATGCTCTTGCCCTGATGGAGCCACTGGAAAAAGGAATGCTGACCATTGGTTCCAACTTCGCCCCACAACAAAGGCCCGGTATGCCACAAAGCTTCGCCACCCTCGCGCAGAGTACTTTTACCGTTGCTTTCCATATCAAGCTGTTGAAGGAAGGGACATAATAGTTTCAATCGATCATCATACGGGAGAACCGCGTGGGTCGTCCACGAAAAAAAGTTGATGTACCAAGCGCCGAGCATACCCATAAGCATCGGCATATTGCGCTCGATCGGTTCGGTACGAAAATGGCGATCCATTATCCGCGCGCCATCAAGCAATTCATTGAACCGATCCATGCCGATAGCGATAGCGATCGGCAACCCGATGGCGGACCAGAGAGAATAACGGCCTCCTACCCAATCCCACATAGGGAAAATATGTTCATCATCCATGCCATAAGCTCTGGCCTTGTCGGGTTTGGATGTCACCGCCACGAAATGCTTTCCCAGATGTTTTCCCGGCAGTCCAGCATCTAACAGCCAGGCGCGGGCACTGGCGGCATTGGTCATGGTTTCAAGGGTGGTAAAGCTCTTGGACGCAATAATAAACAAGGTGTTGGCAGGATCAAGGCAGCCAAGAATCCTGGTTATTTCAGCACCATCCACATTCGAGACAAACTGCACATTAATGGATGAATCGGCGTAGGGTTCGAGCGCCCGCACAATCATGCGCGGCCCAAGATCGGAACCGCCGATTCCCAGGTTGACCACATTCGTGATCGGTTGCCCGGTGGCCCCTCGCTTTTTCCCCTTGCGCAAAAGATGGCATAATTGAGACATCTTCTCCCTGACCGCCCGGATATCATCTTTAGCGCCAGACAATTCCGCGGAGACCGGGGGATCTTCCCCGCCGCGCAGCGCCACATGCCAGGCGGGACGATTTTCCGTTACATTGATCGGATCGCCCCGAAACAGTCGTTCGATCCATAAGTTCAATGCTGCCGATTCCGCCCATTTCTGGAACAGCGCCAGGGTTTCCCGGGTAATATAATGACGCGAATAATCCAGCCATAATCCGGCAACCTTGATATGAAACGGAGCGTCGGATTTTGCGTTTTCATCACTCAACCGAGAGAGAGGGTTTTGCACCAGACTATCGCGATGCTTGACCATCTGCCTGGTCAAGGTCTCGTCTTTACAGGGATAATTCATGAATCACTCCATTGTAAAATTTATCCCCCGCTATATTGACATGAGGGAAACGATATCATCACATAACTTATGTTAAGATCAAACCAGCAAAGTTTGTAGCGCTGGGCGTTCTGTCTCAGCAAGCTGGATCGTGTCGGATCTATCGCCACGATTCTTCTGCACAGATGTTTATTTAGCCTTTCCCCTTTAATTTTTATAATCGCCTGCCCTTATTGGTACAAGCCCAGGGCAGCAATCCGGGAGCAGCCATGCCTGTTGATATTCGTCCGATTCAGGACCTGCAAGATGATGATCTGCTGAGAAACCGCGTCAAAATGCTGGGTCAGTTGTTGGGTGAAGTCATCCAGGAAAACAGTGGCGAAAAAATCTTTGCCACCATTGAAGAACTGCGCAAAGGTTATATCAGTCGGCATAAACAGGAAGATACGGTATTACGTCTGCATCTATCAGAGTTAATCCGTGAATTGGATTCGACTGATCTGAGAAGCATCATCAATGGCTTTAATCTTTATTTCAGCCTCGTCAATCTGGCTGAAGAAGCATTTCTGCATATGCGCCGTCGTTCACAGGTACATCTGGACCGAGCGTTGTGGACTGGCTCCTTTGATGATACTTTCCGTCTGTTCAAACACCACGGTATGGCGCTCGATGATATCGAACAATTATTGTCTAATCTGCTTTATTTTCCGGTATTCACTGCGCACCCCACCCAGTCCAAACGTCGGGCAGTCCTCGATCAGCACAGCCGCCTTTATCACAGCATCGAGCCGTTGTTCGGTTCCGGGTTGAACGATGTGGAGAAAGATCGGGTGGCCGCTCGTATCAAGCGAATATTGCGCATTTTATGGCATACTGAAAATGTACGCACCCAGAAAATTACCGTTGAGGATGAAATCCGCAATGGTCTGCATTATTTTCCGGCATCGGTGTTCGAAGCCGTGGCGGTGACCTATCGCAAGATCGAGAATGCCTTGATCCGTCATTACGGACCTTTGCCACCCTCGCTGGAAAGGCAGTTGCGCCATAGTGGGTTAATCCATTTCGGCTCATGGGTTGGCGGAGACCGAGACGGTAATCCCAATGTCGTTCCAGAAACAACCCGCATTGCTTTGATTTCCCACCACCAGATGTTAATGCAGGAATATGAGCGCAGACTCACCGAACTGCGTTATCTGCTCACGCACTCGGATCGCCTCTGTAGCATCAGCGATGAACTGCGGGATCACATTAATGAAAGCGAGCAGCGCTTTAGTTCGTTGTTCGAGCAGCGGCCCGAGCGATATCGCCACGAGCCCTATCGGCGGATGGCTTATATCATGTGCGCCCGCATCAGTGCGCGCAACAACGACAGCATGGGCAGCGATTCTCGTCTGGCGTATGAAAACGTGCAAGACTTCAAACATGATCTGCGCTTGATCTACGATTCATTGGTTTACCATGCTGATCGGGATGTGGCTGACGCTGAATTGACGGACTTAATGCGCCTGGTTGAAACATTCGGTTTCCATCTGGTTCATCTGGATATTCGTCAGGAATCTTCCCGGCATACAGAAACCATTGCCGAAATAGCCGATCTTATGGGTCTGGGAAATTACTCCGCCATGGATGAAAAAGCGCGCTGTCATGTTTTGTGCGAGGCGATCAGCCAATCCCGTTCCGCGCCGCGCAATCTGGACTCCATTTCAGCGCCGGCTCGGGACTGTCTGGAAACTTTCCGCATGATAGCGCTGATGCGTGATCGCATGTCAGATCAAGCTTTTGGCAGTTATGTGATCTCCATGACCCATCATGCCAGCCATGTGCTGGAAGTACTTTACCTCGCTAGCCTTTATGGTCTCGCCGGCAAACGCGATGGCGCGCTTTTTTGCAATCTGCGCATAGCCCCTTTGTTTGAAACCATTGAAGACCTCCAGCATACGCAAAGCGTTCTTTCAGATCTTTTCCACATGGATATTTACCGGCAGATGCTTGCCGCCGGTGTTGGCGAGCAGGAAATAATGCTCGGATATTCGGATTCCTGCAAGGATGGCGGCATTCTTTCCTCTAACTGGAGACTTTATCAAGCGCAACTGGCGATTGTTGAGTTGAGTCGCAGAACCGGCGTGCCATGCTATATGTTTCATGGTCGTGGCGGATCGATTGGCAGGGGGGGGGGGCCCACCCATGAAGCCATTCTCAGCAGACCACCAGGAACCATCCACGGAAAAATAAAATTCACTGAGCAAGGTGAAGTGATTTCCTACAAATATGCGCACAGCGAGACCGCCGTCTATGAACTATCCATGGGCTTAACGGCTTTAATGAAAGCCACTTATGGCGACTCGAGAGCGCAGGAAACTACTCCTGAGCATTTCCTCCACGCCATGGAAGAAATATGCGCCCTTGGCGAGCAAAGCTATCGCGATCTGACCGAGCGGCAGGAGGGCTTTATGGATTATTTTTATGAAGCCACAGCGGTGGAAGAACTGCAGCGAATGAACATCGGCTCCAGACCAGGACACAGACCCGGACATCGACGGGATAAAACGGGTATCCGGGCGATTTCCTGGGTCTTCGGTTGGTCGCAGTCCCGGCACAATCTGCCCGGCTGGTATGGCATCGGTACGGCGCTCAAGCAGTGGGTCGATGATCGACCCGATCGGTTAAAAACACTCCGGCACATGTATGCTGATTGGGGTTTTTTCTATACGTTGCTGGACAATACCCAGCTTGCGCTTGCGAAAGCCGATATGGTCATAGCCCGCCAATATGCTGAGCTATGTACGGACAATGAACACAGCAGCGTAATTTTTAATCGCATTAAAGCCGAGTACGATCTGACCACGTCCCAGATACTTGCCATTACCGACACCCGCAAGCTTCTGGATCGCACGCCCGTTCTGGCGCTGTCGCTGGCGCGCCGTGCGCCTTATATTGAGCCGATCAATCATGTACAGATCGCACTACTTCCACGAATAAGAGAATCCGCCAATCGGTTCGACAATCCATGGGTGGAATCCCTGCTCGATACCATGACCGCTATCGCCTCCGGCATACGCAATACCGGTTGATACCTGTATCATGATGCCCTCACCCTTCTCCGGGTTGCGTGGTCGAAGTAAATTCCTGGGGAACGAGTATTTCTCGTTAAGGCAGTCTGGAATACTCAAGGGAAATGCACAAGGCGCCTTTCGACTTTCTGAGCCTGCTTCGCTGCCGCAGCGCTTGTTCCCCCCAGGATCTAACTGCGCAACTGCAATGATTTTTTATTATTTGTTGGCGACTTGATGATTGTCTCATCGATAGCATAATATCGTTTGCAAACCAAAGGGAAGTGAACATGCATGTGCTGATCAATACCGGTGGCGGTGATGCTCCCGGACTTAACGCCGTAATTCGCGCCGCTACGCTTTCAGCTCTGAAAAATGGTTGGCGCATATCTGGCATACGCTTTGGATATGAAGGTCTTCTCGACCATGTTGAAAACGGGCTGATTGAACTGACTCCCGAGAAAGTGCGAGGCATCGCTCATCTGGGCGGCACTATTCTCGGCGCTATCAACAAAGGCAATCCCTTTAAATTTCCCGTTCAGGAAGGCGGTCAAACGGTCATTCACGATATTTCCGACGAAGTCGTACAAAGATTCCGGCAAGTTGGGGCGGATGCCCTGATTGCCGTGGGCGGAGATGGTTCTTTAAGCATCGCGCAGCGTCTTTTTGAAAAAGGCATTCCGCTGGTGGGGGTTCCTAAAACGATTGATAATGATCTGGATTGTACGGCCTTTACTTTCGGTTTCGATACGGCAGTTTCTGTTGCCACCGAAGCTATTGGAAGGCTGCATACCACTGCCGAATCTCACCAGCGCGTCATGGTCACTGAGGTTATGGGTCGCTATGCTGGCTGGATCGCTCTGCACTCCGGCATTGCCGGAGGCGCTGATGTCATTCTGATTCCAGAGATTGAATTCGACATGGATCGTGTTTGTGAAAAAATCATGGATCGAGAACACCACAAGCGGCATTTTTCGATTGTGGTAGTCGCCGAAGGCGCCAAACCCAAAGGCGGAACGATAGCGATCAAATCCAAGGAGCTTGGACGGGAAGCCCTGCTGGGTGGTATCGGGGAACAGGTTGCACGCCAGATTTCCGAGCGCACCGGCAAGGAAACCCGAACGATGGTGCTCGGTCATATCCAGCGCGGCGGTTCACCAACAGCGTTTGATCGCCTGATCGCGTTGCGCTTCGGAGCGCAGGCGATTCGGCTGATAAAACAGGGTCGCTTTGGGCGCATGGTCGCCTATCAGCCGCCGAACATGGTGGATGTTCCCATCGTTGAGGCGATAAAACGTATGCGCGGGGTACCGGTCGATAGCGATATCGTGATGACTGCGCGCGATATCGGCATCAGTTTCGGCGATTAAAAAGCGGCATATAAGCTGGATGTGCGCCTACGCTGTTATAATGCCGCAATCACAGGTGGCACCTGCCAGCCGCAGGAGGAGAACGAAGAACGATGTTTGCTACTATCGGGAAGCGTTTACTGGTCAAGTAATCGCTTCTGATCCCGCGCAATTTCTCCCGCACAATTTCGGTTATTGATTCCGTGGGGGGAGCAGGAGGCCAGGGTTGGTGAATTCCTGTTCAATGCCGGTGCTCTGCTGATACTCCACTTCTCTGTGCACTTCGCGCGCGGGCTCAATCAGGGCGTCGCGTCCCAGTTTATAGCTCTGTTCGCGCACGATCAGCCAGTAGGCTTTATTGAGTTCCAGTGCGCGTTCCGGTGTCGGGTAGAGCACAAAACCGACATCCCGATGTAACCGGGCTACAGCCTCGGCGTGTAATTGCCCATTCTCGTTAAAAAAACGCTGGATCAATTCCTGATTTTGGCGAAATTCATCACCGCCGCCATTTTGTTCCAGATAGGTAGAATAAGCGTAGCGACCATCCTTTCTGATCGGTTCAGGCGCGCCGGAAAAATCATACGCGCTGGCATGACCCCAGCCATGGCTAGGGGTAGAAAAAGGCAGTTTGCGGGGAAAGGCAAAGCTGCTGTCGCTCGTGGTGCCCAATCCCCCATGGCAACCGATACAAAAAGCGCTTTCTTCGAAACTCTGCGGGCGCAGTTTCCCTTCGGTATCCTCGATAAAGCCCTGATAAATCCAGCCACTCCCATTGCTGATACCATGCTCGGCATCACCAAAAATGGTTTTCAAGCGATCAGGGAAATCATGTTTTTCCTTGATCTCTTCCCCGGATGATTCAATCAGATCGGAATAACTCAGCCATAAATCCTTACGTGCGTAGCGCAATTCTTTCATGCGCGCCGCCATCATAACTCTGCCGTTATCACCTATATCGAGATAGCGAACACTATGAAGAAATTCGGTGCCTTCAGGATACAAACCAGCCGCGGCATGCAAACGTCCCTGTTGTTGCTTTAAAGCAGCCTTCCCGACAAAATGCATTGCAATCCCGGCCCGGGGATTCCAGGTATAGGCGATATGCTCAGCTATCCCAAGTTTGCCATCGTTGTTGAGGTCGGAATTCAATAATCGCTCATCAACGGGATGAATGGAAATGTCCTGCTCTCGCATCAGGGATTCAACAATCGCCAGATTGACCTTGTAGATCGCAGGATCATAATCTCCCTGCTGGTTTTGACGAAAAGCATCCGGCAGTCGAATCAGCGCATCGCCAAACGAACCATTGGCTGGCCAGAAGGTACCCGGGAACGGGTAATACTGGAAGGCACGCCAACCACTGGGTTC
>DEIQ01000065.1:13230-26077 GCA_002352565.1 Proteobacteria bacterium UBA2770
ATCCCGTTACCATCCCGATCCCACTGCGCTGCCTCTTGTTCCAGCCGCTGACGCAGCAGTAGAGTCTGTTCGCCCTGTTTGTAATTGTCGCGGCGAATATAAGCCAGGATTGTTTCATCACCGACTTTGCTTCGCTGCTCGCTTCGATCCTTGAACAGATTGCTCCAGCGGTTGATCAGAGCATAGTCCGGAAAGTCATAACCCAACTGCAAGTCGGCATCGTTGGTGAAATTGGGGCGCTGCGGTTGAGCGTGGCAAGTATAGCAAGGGTTGTGCACATCCCCGCGAGAATCGATAGTTTTGGTATAGCATTGTGGCGGGATATAGGCCGTTTCATTATCAAGATGCTCCTGCGACACAGCGGCGGCTCCTGATAGAGCCGCCACACCTGTCAACAGCGATAAATAAAAGCGCACAGCCTCAATCCATGGCGGGGAACGGACCAATATATCCGGTATACCCGCGCAACTCAGCTGGATCGTTCATTTTTTCCTTATCGGATTCGCCGAACGGATGTTGAACAACGCTCATAAGATAGGCCCAGCCGTTGATATTGGGGTAGAAATACGGCGATGTGGTTTCAGATCCGTAGGGTGTCGTCTGGATGCGCGTGAGCTTCTTGCTGGAAAGGTTATAAGCCCAGACCATGTCGTTTTGATGACCGCTGCCTGTGTCCTCGCCAATAATCAGCGTATTGTAACCCGGCATGAATGTGAGATTATCCGGGCTGGCGATACCATCGAGGCTGCATTTACTGGCGGAAAATGGCCCATCAGGGTCGTAGGCTGGGATCGGGCTGGAAGGATCGTAGGCTTGCGTCATCTTTCCTTCCACAATGCCACTGATACTTTGGGCGACATAGCGACTACCCAAGGAAAAACCTGGTTGAATCTTCATGCCGTAAACCGTACCGCAGGCATTGTAAGGCAAACGAATATGATTGGGTCCGCCAACATCGTATTTTGAATTGGGGCTGCCGTTGCGGCTGAAATCTTCCATACCTCTGGCGAGATCACTGACTGCAAAGTATAAAGTGGATGTACGGGGATCAAATGTAATACCCTCGCCTTTGCGCAATTCCGTGGTGGCACCCTGTAAGGCAGCATAGCGTCGGGTTTCCAGGCGCGATGCTATCGTATCCATGCCAGGTCGAACGCGCAGACACTCCTGCATGCCGTCGTCATGACCATGGTTGACCGAAGTAAGACCCGCCGGGCAGCGTCCCTGCTCATCAGGATCGGTCACATCGAACAGATCGGACAATGACAACCTGGCATCGACAAACCGTTTAATGACCTTGCTATCGGCATGACCGAGTGGAACCCAGCGGATGCGGGCCGAACCGCCATGCTCGGCGCTGATCTGTTGCCAGCGCATGGCGTAAAGATTTCCCGCGCTCAAATCACCGGCTCTATCCGCGATGAACATATAGAAACCGACATTGGTGCCATCATCGCTGATGTATACGGTGCGTTGATCCGGCATCACATAAGGCAGTTCAATGGCTAATCTGCCTATCGCGTAATGTTTGGTTACCGTAGCATTTTCAAAACTGCGCACCTTGACCTCAATCGGCCAGCCATAATCATAAGGATTGAGCTCCAGCAAATCGCCGGCGTAATAATCCGCCATCGGAGCGTAATAATCATCGATTTCACCCGTGACAGGATCACGTTGACGCATATCGGGCTCGTATTCTTCGCCGCCCAAATGCGTATTCCATGGTGTAACACTGCCGGCGCAATGCACCCATCCACCACGCACGCCGGAAAAGTTCAAAGGGCGAGTACTCACGGCGGAAAGCATGCCCGTTTGTGGGTTCTGATCGAGTTCGCTCAGATACATGGCGCCCGGGCGGCTTTCAAAATGAGACACCATAAAAAGCCCGGAGTCCAGATTCAGCAGTGAAGAAAAATCGTTGCTGTTTGAAATACGCTTTGATCCGTCTTCTGATATCAGCGAATTGCCAGCGGCATCGATCAACTGACCGAAGACGTGATCGCCCGCCTGCTCACCGCTGCGCAGAATCGTTTGATAGCCAATATTAATTTCCTCGCCATCGACCATTGCCGACGGCGAAACCAGAATTGAGCGTTTTTCCTCATCGGTTTCTGGCGCTTTTACTGGAGTAAAGTTAATTTCCCCACTGTAACCCAAAATTGTACAGCTCAACAAGGCTGTTAAGGTAGCCAGACCCCGAATAGGCTTGCCATATTTCATACCGCTTCATCACTCCAGATTATATGCAAGAATTTCAAGCTATTATGCCCCTATTGCATGACAGTACGATGAAAGGCATTCGCTAAGGAGCTTCTGAGCAAGCGTTCATGTGTGGTTTAGCCACTGAAATTAGCGAATCAACTCTGGGATACGCATATCCATATCCGTGGTCATTCTTGACGAGTCATCATCTATGGCGTTGAGCCGATGTTGAGAATGCGCGTCCATCCAGCGCCGTCATTATCGTTCATCACCCAGATATCTCCATGAAATACCGCCATGGCTTCGACTTTTTCCAAAAGATAGTGATTTTCCCTGACCAGATCCTTCACCAGCTTTTTGTTCACCACATTGCCGGAATAAACCTCTGATGCTTTCACTTGATAGACACGCTTGATTTCCGCCTCGGCGCCTGCGCCTTTATCACGCTCAAGCAGCAGCAAAGTCTCATCGTTGATGAGTGCTACGGCGGACAAACCTGTCCATAATTTATCGGGTCCACTGCTGTGGGTATCCAGGGGATAGAATGCCGCTTCAGCCTGCCGGGTCTCGGGCTGGTATTTGATAATGGCAGCTTGCTGATCTGTGGTGGAAAAACCGCGTTGCACAACGAGGTAGATGGTCTTGCCGTCACTGCTGACATCGACCCCTTCAAAACCCCATTTCCCAGGGTCGCCGAGTTTCGGTATCAACGATTCAAGCGGCCAATGGCGATGCTCAATCCATCCATCGGGGCGAACCAGCAACAACTGATTTTCAGCGCCTGTTTTTCCTTCAGATGCAACCCAGAAGCCCTGATGCGCTTCCGACCAGGCAATGCCTTCCGGATCGATTGAAATCGCGCCCTGAGCATCCCTCAGCGGGCTTGTCTGATCAATCAGCAACCGACCTTGATCCAGTTCAGCGGGATTGATGCGCAAAATGCGTGATGGCGTCATAGCGTTATCGGGTACGCTGTAAAAAAAGGCGCCATCTGAAGTCAAACCTGAAAGCGCCGACCACGGGATCATGGTATTGGAAGCCATCAGAACAGGCTCACCGCTGGAGGATGGCCAGCCCTGGGCCTTAAAGCCAAAAATATCAATGGTTCCATCATTTTCATTGGCTGCAACGAACAATCCCATATCCGCCCGTTCATCCATCGCTAACAGACCTTCGGGAGATTGGCCTGTCGGTAAAAACTGAATAAATTTGGGTGAAGCAGGTTTCGACACATCATGAACTTCGACGAATGAACCCCGTTCCGAGGCTGCGAACAAATAACGCCGTCCATCATAAACCCCGCTTGTGATCCCTTCCATTTCGATACCGCGTTTGCCTGATCGCGAATCCGGATAGTGACCATAAAGAACAGCCAGACGATCCGACGCACTGGCGGATTCAAATACCACCCTGCCCTTCAAGTCAAACAGGGTAAAACCACGTCCGCCGGAATATTCATTGCGTCCAAAAGTATTGTATCCAGTATCTCCCTCGTTAGCGGTGGCGAAATGTTTGGGTCCGACCCAGGTAATGGCGTCGGGTTCACGTCGTCCTTTCATACTATCCACCAGGGCGATTTCACCATCATTATGCACATCTGCGTCTTGAATCCGCTCCACCGTCCCGAGTGAAAATATCCGCGTCAATTCAGGGTGCGCCGGATCGCCAATATCGATCAGAGCTACGGCATTGTTCTCCTGCAAAGTTACCAGCGCCTGAGTTCCAGTCTGATGGATCGCGATATATTCAGGCTGGGGATCCGTGGGATACTGCGCATTTTTCAGATCTTCCGGCAGAAAATCCACGCGACGAACGCCACTGGATATACCCCCATATAAATCCTGTAAACCGATGATGTTTACATATCCCGGGCGTTTGCCCGGCAGATTGTCTTCATCTTCCTCATCCTCAATAGCGACAAGCGCCAGCAGATCCGAGCCCTCGCCGGCAAGATAAACAGAATCCGGACCAATACCCACAGTCTTGGTTTTCACCAGGCGCGGTTTTTCACGAATGTTTAGATCATAGACCCGCAATAATCCCGGATAGGGCTTGTGCGCGTCGTCTCCCATGCGTACTGCGACAACGGCATAGCGGCCATCGACTGTCAGTGCTGCCGATGTTGGCTCACCCACACCATTCTCCCTGACATCGACATGAGAAAGAATTACGGGATGATAAGGGTCGGAGATCTCAATGAGCCCAATCCTCCCCTTCTCGGCATCGGTATAGATCAACAGATCGCCATCAGGTGCAGCGCTAATGATCTCGGCCACACCGCTGACCGGAACCTGGGCAATCCGTGCAAAACCCGCTTCAGCAGATGCCTCGTGTTTCCATATAAAAGGACTAAAAAGTAGAAAGGCGAAAAAGCTGAACGTCAAAAAAGTTGCTTGCCTTGCCATGGATTCTCCTGTATCGAATAAAAAAACAGCTGCAATAGTCTGCCGGATAAGGGTGACAGCATCTTTGCCATGCCCTGCGGTTCTTGCCGAGACATGAACGCGCAGATGCGAATTCAATACCACCAAGGGATAAACACAAATAAATCTCTTTAAATAAAAACATATTCATGTGAAATTTTCATGATCATGCAGTATTTTATCGAACGCTCGAAAAGCTCTCTTCGTTCAGACTTGATCAGAGGTTCCTTAGTGGTACGTTATGGATTGGCAGCGGTAAAATGCCATGATGATCCCTGTTCGTATGATCGGACTATTAGCTGAACACGGATCAAGTTTGCTTCCGTCACCCCGTGGTGACAAGTTGCGCATGGAGCGCTCCAAATCGGCCCGGATTCTATACCAGGCACCCAGGCTGACCAGTCACCCAGGGAAGTGATTCAGGTTTTCTGTAATAACTGGCAATAGACATGAAAAAGGTTATATACTGGCGATAATAGCAGTCACCTTGAGCTGGATTAGGAGCAGGTATGGCGCAACCGATGCAAGGCAAGGATAGCGATCCTGAAGAAACCCGGGAATGGATTGAAGCGCTTGAGAGCGTCTTGGCCAATGAAGGGTCGGAACGGGCGCATTTTCTGCTTGAAAGCCTGATTGATCACAGTCGGCGTTCCGGGATAGATATCCCTTTTTCCGCCACTACCGCTTATGTCAACACAATTTCCACCGGGCAACAGGCGAAAAGTTCTGGCGATGCCGCCATGGAGTGGCGCTTGCGCTCGATCATCCGCTGGAATGCTACAGCCATGGTGATGCGCGCCAATCGTGAACATCATGGGATCGGCGGACATATTGCCAGCTTTGGTTCTTCAGCCACACTCTATGATGTAGGTTTCAATCATTTCTTTCATGCTCCGAGCGAGGGACATGGCGGTGATCTGTTGTATATTCAAGGTCATTCAGCGCCGGGAATTTATGCGCGCGCCTTTCTTGAAGGGCGCCTGGATGAAAACGATTTGATGCGCTACCGTCAGGAAGCCAACGCCCCCGGCCTCTCATCGTATCCCCATCCATGGCTGATGCCACAATTCTGGCAGTTTCCCACTGTTTCTATGGGATTACCACCCATCATGGGCATTTATCAGGCGCGCTTCATGCACTATTTGCACAATAGAGGCATCATTGACGCCTCGAAGCGCAAGGTCTGGGTATTTTTGGGCGATGGCGAAACCGATGAGCCTGAAACCCTGGGTGCTATCGGCATGGCGGCGCGGGAAAAACTTGATAATCTTATTTTTGTCATTAACTGCAATTTGCAGCGGCTTGATGGTCCGGTTCGCGGCAATGGCAAGATCATTCAGGAACTCGAAGGTACCTTTCGCGGCGCCGGCTGGAATGTGATCAAGCTTCTATGGGGTTCCTACTGGGATCCTCTACTGGCGCGCGACGACAAAGGGTTGTTGCGCCAGCGTATGGAAGAAGCGGTCGATGGTGAATATCAAACCTACAAGGCCAAAGGCGGCGCTTATACCCGGGAGCATTTTTTCGGGAAATATCCGGAACTAAAAGAAATGGTTGCACATATGTCTGATGAAGATGTATGGCGTCTGAACCGGGGCGGACACGACCCGCATAAAATCTACTCCGCCTATCACGCGGCTGCCAGCCACGAGGGACAACCCACCGTTATTCTGGCGAAAACGGTCAAGGGTTATGGCATGGGGGAATCGGGTGAAGGGCAGAATGCCACACATCAGCAAAAGGAAATCAGCGAACAGGCACTGCGTGCATTCCGTGATCGATTTCAGATTCCGATATCTGATGCGGAACTCACAACGATACCTTTTTATCGCCCCGCCGAGGACAGTCCGGAAATCACTTACATGAAAGAGCGCCGCAAGGAACTAGGCGGTTATCTGCCACAACGGCGTATGAAGGTTAAGGCGTCTCTGGATATCCCGGATCTTTCCTTATTCGAATCCGTGACCAAAGGCAGCGGTGAACGTCAGATTTCCACCACCATGGCGGCAGTGCGTCTCGTAACTTTGCTGTGCCGCCATAAAGAACTTGCGCCCAGAATCGTTCCCATCGTCCCCGATGAAGCGCGCACCTTTGGCATGGAAGGCATGTTTCGACAGTTGGGTATCTACGCCCCATCCGGTCAGCTTTACGAACCGGAGGATATGGGGGAAATTGCCCATTACAGGGAAGATGTTAAGGGTCAGATTCTAGAGGAAGGCATCACCGAAGCTGGCGCGCATTGCTCATGGCTGGCTGCAGCAACCGCCTACAGCAATCACGGCGTTCAGATGATTCCGTTTTACTTTTTTTATTCCATGTTCGGTTATCAGCGGGTCGGGGATCTGGTCTGGGCGAGCGGAGATAGTCGCGCTCGTGGATTTCTGCTTGGCGGAACCGCCGGGCGCACTACTCTGGCGGGCGAAGGTCTACAGCACCAGGATGGTCACAGCACCCTGATGTACAGTCAGGTGCCCAACTGTCTGGTTTATGACCCTTGTTTTTCCTACGAACTCGCCGTCCTCATGCATGATGGACTTGAACGCATGGTGCATCAGCAGGAAGATGTCTTCTATTACTTGACCATCATGAACGAAAATTATGAGCAGCCACCGATGCCTGATGGCGTCGAGGAAGATATTATTCGTGGCATGTATCATCTGTCAAGTCATGAGGCTGAAGGCGAACGCGTGCAATTGCTGGGCTCAGGCACTATTTTACGTGAAGTGATAGCGGCGGCGGAAATGTTGGCTCGGGACTTCAACATTGCCTCGGATATTTGGAGCGTCACCAGCTTTACCGAGCTGCGGCGCGACGCACAGCGCACATTTCATGACCGCTCCTATCATTCCGATCAGCCCGTCAGCCCCAGTTATCTCGAGCTGTGTCTTCAACGCATGACGGGCCCTATCATAGCCGCCAGCGATTATATGCAACTTTTTGCCCATCAGATTGCCCCTTATGTGAGCGGCACGTTCATCGCCCTTGGCACCGATGGTTTTGGTCGCAGCGATACACGGGAAGCTCTGCGTGACTTTTTCGGCGTGGATCGCAGGCATATCGTTCTGAGCGCGCTGCTCGGTTTGCTCGAAGAAGGCAAATGTCATGAAAATGCCGTCAGGCAAGCGATTGAGCGTTACGGTATCAACACCGATAGAGTCTGGCCACCGCTAAAGTAGCATAGCCGGAAATTGATATTACCAAAATTATCATAATGGGGAACCATGAGTAATTTACAGGAAATCAAGGTGCCGGATATCGGCACATCGGATGAAGTTGATGTAGTGGAAGTCCTGATTAAACCCGGTGATACCGTTGCGCCGGAAGATCCGCTGATCACCATTGAAAGTGAAAAATCTGCTATGGATATGCCTTCTCCGCTCGGTGGGGTAGTCCGTGAAATACATCTCGCACCTGGAGATAAAGTCTCGCAAGGGAGCCTTGTGCTCACCCTGGAAATCGCGGAGGAACCTTCTGAGAATTCCGCCGGTTCTGAAGCAGCGGCATCACAACAGGAAGCGAAGCCAGATAGGACCGACAGCCAACAGAAAACACCCGGATCTGGTGACGATGAATCCGCTCAGAGCGAATCTCCAGGTCAGAAACGCGAAGCATCGCCAGCTGATGATGTGCCCATCACTGTAACAAATCCTGAAGGTGCGGTCATTGATGCCGAATCCTTGCGCAAAGCACACGCCAGCCCATCAGTCAGGCAACTGGCGCGCGAACTTGGGATTAATCTTGCCCATATTCAAGGCAGCGGAGCCAAACAACGCATTCTGAGGGACGATGTTAAGAAATTTGTCAAACAACGCCTAAAGGAAACACCGCAGCAATCGCACGGTGGTATCCCGCCGATTCCGGTGGTGGATTTCTCCTGTTTTGGCCCAACGGAGACTGTAGCTCTGCACCGTATCCGGAAACTAACCGGAGAGACCCTGCACCGCAGTTGGCTTAATATTCCGCATGTCACGCAATTTGATGAAGCCGATATTACCGAGCTTGAAGCTTTTCGGCGCCAGGAAAAGGAAAACGCTGCCGCATCAGGTATACGCCTTACCACCTTGGCTTTTTTGCTGAAAGCATGCGCGCGTAATCTGTTGCAGCATCCGAATTTTAATGCATCGCTGCATCCCGACGGTGCACAATTGATTCTGAAAAAATATTGTCATATCGGCGTGGCTGTGGAAACCCCAAAAGGTCTGGTCGTACCAGTGGTGCGCGATGTCGCCCACAAAGGGGTATTTGAACTCGCCGGAGAACTGGAGGAAATTAGTCGTAAAGCCCGCGAGGGTCATATGCCTCCAGATGCGATGAAGGGGGGGTGTTTTACCATCTCCAGTCTGGGCGGGATCGGAGGTACGGCTTTCACACCTATTATCAATGCCCCGGAAGTTGCGATACTTGGCGTTTCACGTCATCAATATAAACCGGTATACCAGAATGGGGAATTTATCCCCCGGCTGATGCTGCCACTGAGCCTTTCTTACGATCACCGAGTCATTGATGGCGCGGATGCCGCGCGATTTATTGTCGAGTTGTCGAGATTACTCGCAGACATCAGACGCTTGATGCTCTAAGGAACCTCTGAACTGTTTTGAATCGTATTTTCTCCAATAACCGGGGAACCTCTTATGGCGAAAACCCTTGAAGTAACGGTGCCTGATATTGGCAATGTAGACCATGTCGATGTGGTGGAAGTTTTGGTGCAGGTCGGTGATACGGTTGCGCTGGAAGATCCGGTCATTACCCTGGAAAGTGAAAAGTCAGCCATGGATCTGCCATCACCCGCGGCAGGTGTAGTCCAGGATGTTTTTGTTAAATCCGGGGATCAGGTGGGACAAGGCAGCAGGGTATTATTGCTGGAATTAACAGAATCCGCCAATCAGGAACCGGCGCCATTCGCATCAGTTGCCCGTTCATCCTCTGATCCTGCCAGCGGGAAAAGCGAACGCGGCGATGCCGGGAAAAAGGACGAAAGTGGTGCCTTTGATATCGATGTCGTGGTGCTCGGCGGCGGCCCCGGCGGTTATACTTCCGCTTTCCGCGCGGCGGATCTGGGGCTGAAAGTGGCGCTGGTGGAAGAGCGCGAAACCTTGGGCGGTGTGTGTCTCAACGTAGGATGCATTCCATCCAAAGCGCTGTTACACTCGGCAAAAGTTATCGAAGACACTAAAGATATGGCAGCCCATGGTTTGCATTTCGGTGCCCCCGAAATCGATCTCGATGCCTTGCGCCAATGGAAAGAAAGCATTGTTCATCAACTGACATCCGGACTGTCTGCGCTGGCGAAAAAACGCGGAATTGAAGTCATTCGCGGCACAGGGAAACTGCTTGATCCGCACCATTTGCAAATTACAAGCAGCGGGAATGAACGATCCTTGCATTTCAAAAACATTATTCTCGCTACCGGTTCGAGTCCGATATGGCCCAAAATCTTTCCCGCTGATGATCGGCTCATGGATTCCACCGGCGCGCTGGATATCAAGGATATTCCCGGTAAATTTTTGATTGTTGGCGCCGGAATTATCGGCCTGGAAATGGCCACCATTTATCAGGCGCTCGGCAGTGAGATCACCATCGTTGAGATGGCAGAAACGTTACTGCCCATGGTCGATCGGGATATTGCCAAACCCTTGATTAAACGCCTGGAGAAAAACTGCACCATATTGCTCGATACGCAAGTCTTGGCAGTAGAAATCAAGGATGACCAATGGCTGGAGGTTGCATTCTCAAACGGTGAAAAACAATCATTCCATCGCATTCTGGTGGCAGCCGGGCGGCGAATCAATGTGGAACATCTCAACGTCGAGAAGCTCGGCATCCACCTGACCGATACAGGATTGATTGCTGTCGATGAATTCATGCGCACCAGTATCGAGAATATTTTTGCCATCGGCGATATTGTGCCCGGATCCATGCTTGCGCATAAGGCGACGCATCAGGGCAAAGTAGCAGCTGAAGTCGCTGCTGGGGAGAAATCCGCCTTTGATGCCCGGGTCGTCCCCTCGGTTGCTTATACTGATCCTGAAATCGCCTGGGTCGGGCTAAATGAGACGGAAGCTGCCGCTCAGGGCATCCGAGTGATTAAAGGCGTTTTCCCATGGGCGGCCAGCGGACGCGCCATCGGGCAGGCGCGCAGCGAAGGGCTCACCAAATTATTGTTCGACGCAAATACGCAAAGGATTATCGGCGGCGCCATCGTTGGCGTCTCCGCCGGAGAATTGATCAGTGAAGTAGCATTGGCCATTGAAATGGGCGCCGATGCTGAAGATATAGCGTTGACCATTCACCCGCATCCCACACTCTCGGAAACCGTTGCCATGGCAGCGGAAATGGCGACAGGCACCATTACGGATTTATTGCCACCAAGAAAACCACGGCAGCGTTAACTACCGGGCGCACCGCGTTTTTCATGGCATCCTGGCTTTTCTTCGGTTAAAGTTTCGCCTGTTGAATTGAATGCCAACGTCGCCAATAATCGGGAATTTGCGAAACGCAGCGTAGCACATTGTGCGAGTTCATTTCAAGACTACCGAGCGGAGTTCGGACTTTATACACCAAGATCCTCTGCCCATCGGTCTAAAATCATGTCCGCACAGGAAACAAAATACCACACTCTTCATCATGCTCTGCTTCCGAAAATAAAAACTGCCCCCGCGCGATGGCAACCTTCCTTCCGGGATCATGCCAGGCATCTGCTGTGATGCTAACCAGGCGCCGCCCTTTTCGCTGAACTTCGCACTGTGCGTACAGCGTGGCTTCTCGACCCGCACGCAGATAATCAATGGAAAAATCGATCATGCGTATCGGTAATGTTGCGCTATCGGCGGCGCATAGATGGTTCAAATGACACACCATGGCCTGTTGCAGAAATCCAGCGATAGCACCACCATGCAGGGCCGGCAAAAAGATATTGCCAATGTTTTTTTTGTTAAATGGCAGCACAAATGTTGGCAGACTAGATTGAACGGCTTTTGTTTCCAATAAATCCGTTGGGTCCTGGGATTTGGAATCCAGGAATTCGCCGGGTTGCATCCTTATGCCCAGCATTGAGGCATAAGGACTATCGGCAGAAATCGGTACCGTTGGTGGCGCAGATAAATCGTTCATAAAAATCATGGCCTGAGTGAGAAATGGAATAGAAGAATAAAAAACCTCAAATCAAAAAGCGGGGCTTTATTAATGATAATCCCAGTGACTATAGTCTAAAAAGCTTTACGGGCAAATAAATTATTGACATATAAAATACCTTGGGTGCGAAGAATTCGGGAATGATGCGCTCAAGTAAAATTTGAGGTATTGAGGATTGGCATGAAATTTCCCGGACAGCAGCGCTGCATAATAAACTGACAGCTTATGAAAAAGCCCAATTACATTCGACGTCAGGGAACCTCTGAACAAGTCATGAACCCGGTTTTTGCGTCCCTACTGGCCCAGCTTCATTGTGGTAAATCTTCGCCATAGCCCTGCTATATCGCGCAATTTATCCCGAGAATCTGAACATGGGGAATCACGCCTGAGCTTCGTCCAGACTTGTTCAGAGGTTCCTTGGGCGTTAAAGTTACAGTCCCAAACAAAGGAGACCATGGTAAAATGCGCACTTGGCAGCACCAGGTTGGATTTTTTTGAGCCTTGGATCGATTGCAACAACATGATATGAATATGAAATAGAAGAAATTTTCCATCAGCAATTGTATAGCACCGAAGGCGTGGTTAGTCAGCGTGCCCCGAGTTGTGAATACTATACCCGTTATCTAAAATAATTTCGGTCTGGAGACATAAATGTGAGTACCAACAAGCCCCTTATTAGTAAATTGAACTGCCAGACGCAGCATTGATCGATGAGTACTAAACCGGGGAATAAAGAACCTGTAGACATCGAAGCTTACCAACAGTTGTTTGCACCCTATGAAGATCAATTGCAACAGTTTACGGTGCGGGAAAATGAGTTTGGTGGTCGATTCGCCCTTTTGTTTCGCAAGGTGATCCGTTTATTGGTTATCCCCGGCGGTATCAACGAAGACATACCAAGGATGTTTATCGAAGTAGCGTGGCACTATCTCCAGAAGGATGCCGATATAATTCGGCACTTCAGCTATGAGGAGAACCGCCACTTCTTTCTCAGTGATCTGTATGATTGGTTAAGGGTGCAGGAGCTAAAAAAATGCCGGGTCAAGGAAAATCAAGATTAAGGCCACCTTGTTCAGATACCATCTCCCATG
>DEIQ01000065.1:26133-26439 GCA_002352565.1 Proteobacteria bacterium UBA2770
GCGAAACAAATATGAACCAACTTCATCACAGCGCCAGGGGCAGACATTTTTGGCTTGCCTCTTTTCAATAGGCGCTGGTATAAATCACGCGCATCCGGGTTGTAGCGAATCGCAACAATAGCAGACATATAAAGCTTCGCTCTCACAATACCGCTTCCAGCCTTCGATAATTTTGCACGACCTCGTACGCTACTACCCGATTCCCTCACCACCGGGACCAGCCCTGAACAGGTTGCACAGGCTTGTGCTTTATCAAACGAACGGCTGCGCAGCACGCTCAACAGGCAGCGTGATACAATCGGCCCT
>DEIQ01000078.1 GCA_002352565.1 Proteobacteria bacterium UBA2770
TTGGACCAAAAAACGGCCTTTTCGATGTGCTGGCAATTTTTTGGATTTGACAACAAATTGTCAGGAAAAACGGGGCTTGACTAGAGGTTCCTTAAGGGACAAATAAAGCCGGAGCCGACTCCTAAACTCGACTTAATGACGAAAAGTTGCGTGACACTGCGTGCAATAACCCAGCGTCGTGTTCAATGCTTCCAGGGACTTCTGCATATCTTCCGATTGCAACGCGTTACCAAGCGTATCGCCACTATTGTGGAACGCCATACCTATGGCGGTATAGTCCTCCGTGAACTGGGAACACATCCTGCGCATCTCTTCCGTCAGCCCGAGACGCGCATATGCAATCTCCGAGGCTTTGTCGAAATCACCTGCCCCCATTAAGCCTACAATAGCCTGCACCGCTTCAAGGTGCGCACGCATGTTCGCCAACTGATGCTGTTTCATCTGCGGCGTCAGTCCAAGTGGAATGCGCCCATCATCCATGCCCTGCGACATCGAATGATGCGAGGAATGTTTGGTTACATGACCCTCACCTTGCGCATAAAGGTTGCTCCATAATCCAGCGAAAAGAACCAGGCAAAGTACTTTGTTCATCATTTAACTCCAGCCGTCGGATAGAAATCGTCAAGTCACTTCCAGCGCGTAATATGCTCATTATACCCTGATATATAAAAAAAATGAAGCATAGACAATGACTTGCCTGACGGAAATAATTAGGCTAACAATAAAAACAAGCAGTTTCTCCAGAATAAGCAGCTTCCCTGGATTCCGGCCGAAGTGATACCGCGCCGGATCATAATCCAAAAATAGAACAAAGTTCTCTATTGAACCTCTGATCAAGTCTGGGCGAAGCCCGGATGCGATTCCTTATATTCAGAGGTCCCCTATAATTTTATGGCATTTGAATGTTGGGAAAGCAGGGCTTTTATGAACAATATTTACGGCGGCAGATACGAAAAGGCGCCATGGCTCATCTGACTGCAATGTTTTCTGAACCTCACAGTGTAAAATACTATAATGATACGCAGATATCATTCGTGTTCCAGGAGTTCTTGATGAACAAATCAGGCAAGGAACCCATGGCGACCCGCGACAGGTCTTAATTTAGCCTCATTGAAACAAGGATCATCACAGTCACATGAATGCAAAATCAGATATTCATCTCTCTTCCAGGGTTCAAAGCATCAATCCTTCTCCTACTTTGGCGGTATCCGCGCGCGCCGCACAATTACGAACGCAGGGGAAGGATATTATTAGCCTCAGCGCTGGCGAACCTGATTTTGATACACCAGAGTCCATCAAACAGGCTGCCATTGAGGCCATTCACGCAGGGCAGACGAAATATACCGCCGTTGATGGCACCGCAGCATTGAAAAACGCTATCCAGCATAAATTTGCCCGGGACAATCAACTGCACTACGAAGCGAATCAGATCCTGGTTTCCGCTGGTGCAAAACACAGCCTGTTTAATCTTTTTCAGGCTCTGCTTGATCCCGGCGATGAAGTCATTATTCCCGCACCTTATTGGGTCTCCTATCCCGATCTGGCGATTCTGGCTGAAGCACGACCGGTGATCTGCTCTGCCACTCGGGAAACAGGCTACAAGATACAAGCCCAACAATTGGCAAACTGCCTGTCGGAGCGTACCCGACTGCTGGTGATTAACAGCCCGTCCAATCCCACTGGAGTTGCCTATACCAGGCAGGAATTCGAAGCCATCGGTGAAGTACTCCGGCAGTATCCCCAGGTCATCATCGTAACCGACGATATTTATGAGCATATTCTGTGGGCCGATCAACCCTTCATTAATATTGTGAATGCCTGCCCGCATCTCTACGAACGAAGCGTAGTAATTAACGGTGTGTCCAAAGCCTACGCCATGACTGGCTGGCGCATTGGCTATGCCGCAGGTCCGGCGCCATTGATCGCAGCGATGAAAAAAATACAATCTCAGAGCACATCCAATCCCTGTTCCATCGCCCAGGCAGCAGCAGTTTCAGCCCTGGACGGGGATCAAGGCCCAATCAAACAAATGGTTGATGCGTTCCATGAAAGGCATGATGCGGTTCTGACCCGCGTCTCACGCATAGATGGACTTTACTGCCAGCCTGCTGATGGCACGTTCTACCTGTTTGTCGATGCCAGCGAGTGGATCCGTCAACATGATGAAATCAATGACGATCAGCAGCTATGCACCGCTTTGCTCGATCAGACTGGCGTGGCCGTGGTTCCCGGCAGTGCCTTCGGTGCGCCCAACCATTTTCGCCTCTCCTACGCCAGCGGCATGAACACGCTGCTACAAGCCATGAATCGTTTTGATGATTTTTTTAGTCAATAATACGCGGCTAAAATCGCCCGCCCCAGGCAGGCAGGTTCGTTTCTCAACGCAACAATCAATCCGGTACGCGGCTTTCTAAACCCGGTCTTTTCGTATGCTTTGATTATAATATCTACGAAAATGCCGCAGAATATGAATACTCATAACCAACTGGATGATGACCGGCACGTTTAGCAACCTCTTGTATTCCACAGCGGCATTGTGTTTAGCTAACCACTGTCGCGCAGTTGATCAGGCTGAGGAACCTCCAAGGCCTTGAGCCCGTTATTCAGATCAGCCGATCAA
>DEIQ01000052.1 GCA_002352565.1 Proteobacteria bacterium UBA2770
GGTGGTATTTATATTTATGGAGTTATAGTATGGTTAAGGCGGAGCAAAAGCCTAATATTTCGGTCAAAATTACAGAGCGTGAAGTGGATCCGGACAAGGGCAGGGATATTTGTCTTGAAGTCAAGGATGTGAACCTGTTTTACGGAACCAAACAGGCGCTTTATGGGGTCGATATAAATATACCCCGTCATTGCATCACGGCTTTTATCGGTCCGAGCGGATGTGGTAAATCGACGCTTCTGCGTTGCTTCAATCGCATGAATGATCTGGTGGACTCGGTAAGGATTAATGGTCAGATGCTACTCGACGGAGAAGACATCTATGAGCCAGGCGTAGATGTGGCGACCCTGCGTCGGCGCATAGGCATGGTGTTTCAGAAACCCAATCCTTTTCCCAAATCCATATTTGAAAATGTGGCTTATGGTTTGCGATTGCAGGGCAGGCGAAGTCGTTCGGAACTCCAGGATATCGTGGAACAGTCATTAAAAGGCGCTGCATTGTGGGACGAAGTCAAGGATCGTCTCAATGATAATGCGCTCGGTCTTTCCGGCGGTCAGCAGCAGCGGCTGGTCATCGCCCGGGCAATTGCCGTTGAGCCCGAAGTTTTGCTGCTCGATGAACCGGCATCGGCGCTGGATCCCATTTCGACCACCAAGATTGAGGAATTGATCGATGAACTGAAGGAAAAATATACCATCGTCATCGTTACCCATAACATGCAGCAGGCAGCGAGGGTTTCTGATTATACGGCGTTTATGTATATCGGTCGATTAATTGAATTCGACGATACCAATGAATTATTCACCGCCCCCAAGCAACGGCAGACAGAAGATTATATTACTGGTCGTTATGGTTGATAATGATCCAGATTGATGCTTCGATGTTAAATTTAGAGAGGCAAGCATGAACAAAGGTCATTCATTACAGCGATTTGATGAGGATATTCGCGCGATACAGGCGCGTTTTCTGGCGATGGGAGGATTGGTTGAACGACAACTTGAGGAATCCGTCGATGCACTGGCTCATGGCGATGATGAGAAAGCGGGAGATGTAGTCCATCGCGAGCATCAGATCAATCGAATGGAAGTTGAAGTCGATCGGGACTGTGAATTGATTCTGGCGCGTCATCATCCTGTAGCCGGCGATTTGCGTCTGGTGATCGCCATCATGAAAGCCAGCACGGATCTTGAGCGCATCGGGGATGAGGCTGAGAAAGTCGCCCGCATGTGCTTGCGCGGGATTGAAAATGAAGCTGCGCCGCTGTTACGCGGCCCCTCCTTTTCCCGGGCCTCAAATATGGCCAGCAAAGTGAGAACTATGGTGCGCGAAGCCCTGGATGCCTTTGCCCGGCTCGATGCTGAGGCTGCTTATGCCGTATGCCGCGAAGATAAACATGTCAATCAGGAATATGACGCCATCGTCAGGCAGTGTATTACCTTTATGATGGAAGATCCGCGCTCCATCAGCCGTGCCATGGTGCTGATGTGGGTCGTTCGCTCACTCGAACGGATCGGCGATCATGCACGTAATATCAGTGAGTATGTTATTTTCCAGGTGGGTGGTGAGGATATTCGCCATGGGGGTCTGGGGCATATAGAGGATGCTGCGCGTAGCGCAGCCACACGGCAACTCAATGAACCACCGCCGCCAGAGGGCTGAATGCTTGTCCAGTTCCGGGCGCCACTGGATACTGGCTATAGATAGCGCCAGCCGCTATTCAAGTGTCGCATTGATGAACCATGGCGAAGATGTTTATCTTGAAAGTATCGATCAGCCATTATCTGCTACGTTATTATTGCAGCGCATTGATCAATTGCTGTTACGGATAGACCTGGCGCCGACCGCAATCATCGCGTTGGGGTTTAACTGCGGCCCTGGTTCCCTGACCGGCGCACGTATTGGGGCCGCCATGATTCAGGGGCTGGCCTGGGGTTGGGGCAAACCTGTTGTTGCCGTTTCTTCACTGGAAGCATCGGCTTATAGCTGTTGGCGCAACTCCGGCTGTGAACAGGATATCGAGATTCAGGTATTGCTCCCGGGTGGTCGCGATGAACTCTGGTATGGCGCTTTCGTCATGGATCAGGTCGGGCAACCGCATCCGCTGGTTCCGGAGCGTTTGTGCCGCAAGGATGAGATTGAATTGCCCCGAGCCGATTGCAGATTGAACGGTGGTGGGTGGGATATTATCGAAACATGGCGTAAAGATTTCAACCATCCGCGGGGATATCGGACCTTATGCCAGGTCGATGCCACGCATTTCGCGGCGCTCACATGGCAACGATGGCTTAATGGCAGCGCCCTGGAGCCGGAAGACGCGCATCCTTCTGTCATGCAACAACCCATTATCGGTTGAGGTCTAAAATAGTTCGAACATTTGCCGCTAAATTATTCAGACTCATAGTGAGATCGAACCCTGCCCTGATCGGGTAGTTTATTGGAGGTATATTTGATGATTTCAGTGAATACAAACACTTTGGCGTTGGGCGCCCAGGAAGAGATCAGGCAGACAACGATGGATTTGGATCAGTCTATTACTCGGCTTTCTTCCGGGAAAAGAGTGAACTCAGCCAAGGATGATCCTTCGGGTTATGCGGTTAACGAATTGATGACCACTCGTGTGGAAGGTCTGGATCAGGCGACGAGAAATGCCATGGAAGCGATTACCATGTCGCAGACTATTGAAAGCGCTGTCACCCAGTTGCTCGATATGGAAAATCGTTTGCGGCGTGTGTCTGTTCAGGCGGCCAATGATACCATTACAGACGAGCAACGTACGAACCTGCAAAAGGAAGTGGATCAGATTACGCGTGAAATATCGCGTGTTGTTCAGCAGACCGAATTCAACGGCGTGAATGTGTTTACCGATGCGCCTCCTGGAGATGATGCGCTCGAATTCAATTACTACATCAGCTTCGGGAAATACGACGATCCATACCGCCAGGGGCCATCTCGCGGAACCGCGTCAGGTAGACCAGCTCCCAGCCAGCCTGTTCGTCCGGAGCCTGTAAGTCCGGAGCTTGTTCTTCCGGGCAAGACGCCGGAAACTGGAGGTGGAGTTCGTGGCAGTGGCTTTGAGCCGGTCAAGCCACGGCTGTTGCAGCCTGTAGGTCCGGGTTCTTATGACGGGCCACCTCCTTATACCGAAGAAATCGCCAACTCCGGCAGAGGGGGTACGGATCGGCGTGAAGTTCGGC
>DEIQ01000017.1:0-479 GCA_002352565.1 Proteobacteria bacterium UBA2770
ATCCATTGAATGATTTACTCAGGACAGGCGCCAGGAAACTGATTGAACAGGCCATAGAAGCGCAGTTGCCAAGAATTGCGCTCCCAATACACAAGACAGCAGACAATAGAAATAGCGCTTATAATTTAAAAACGTCTAAATGCAATTCGCATACCCTGCAGAGACATTGAAACAGGATCGATTTATGAAGGTAAGAGTAGAATCGTTAAGGTGTTTGGACAAAAACAAGAGAAAATCAGTCACCTGATAATTAAAAGGAATGGGTTTGCTTTTGAAAGCAAGGTTCAGAAGGTAAGAAAGTCAACTTATGTTTCCGTAAAATAATACCTTGAGACCTCAGCATAACCTATAGATTTTGGTTAGTGTCGTTGAGTTTCCAGCAAAAGTTCCGCCATTCGAGAGGGAAGATTGGATTACACGACCTGATTTCAGGATAACAGGTTGGTATTCCAGGCATTCAACCCGTATCCTGGATTCCA
>DEIQ01000017.1:575-1976 GCA_002352565.1 Proteobacteria bacterium UBA2770
ATAATATTAATTCGCCCTTCGGTCATGATGATGTTTTTGGCTTTGAGTTGACGATTCATTTCCCCCGGCAGTCGATCCCACCGATCATGCTCGACCAGCTTGTTTCGAAATCGCCCAAGGGTAGAGGCCTCGGGAACCTCGGCCCCCAGCTCAAGATGGCAGAATTTTCGAAATAACAGGTCACGATATAAGCTATGCGCTAACTGCACACCGGACAGCCGGGACCACACACCAGGCAATAAACCGCGCAACAAGGTTAATAAATGGATAGCCGGGACGACCTGTTGTGGAAGCATGGATCGTAGATAATAGACGCTCAATCTCTGACCAGTCTAATAAGGCATCAGTATCATCAAGCGCATGTAGAGTCGGATGGCCAGGATCTGAACTGGATACAAAAAGTTTGGGCTGGGTGGCGAATGGCTTTTGCATGGCTAATTCTTACATGTATGGTTTAAACTGCGGGTGCGTTATGCTGAGGTCTCATCAAAGTATTTGGCTTATTGTGCTGTTGTATCATATAATATGAATCTTATCGAAATGAGGAAGTCGCCAATGCAAGCAACGGGGCATGGCGCAGTTTGGTAGCGCGCCTGCTTTGGGAGCAGGAAGTCGGGGGTTCGAATCCCTCTGCCCCGACCACCTCATCTCGGCGCTTGTAGCTCAACCGGATAGAGCATCGGCCTTCTAAGCCGAGGGTTGCAGGTTCGAGTCCTGCCAGGCGCGCCATTTAGGTCATGTTCTGTGGTGGGCGTAGCTCAGTGGTAGAGCACTGGATTGTGGCTCCAGCGGTCGTGGGTTCAATACCCATCGTCCACCCCAATTTAATTAATTTGTTGAACCGATTTGTGATAGCCAGAGACTGATTTTCTTTTATCCGCAGGATGGTTTCGGGTTTCAAGGAATGTCATCGCTTGATATGCGTCTGTGAGATTCACCACAACCGGATTTTCGCTTAAATATGAAAACAGAGAGGTGAAATCTGCCACGTAACCATGAATAATGGTAAGCTCAATCCAAAGCCCAAGGAACCTCGCTGATCCATTCATAAATTCGTATCTTGCGTCCCTTATGGCCATCATCGTTGTAAATCTTCGCAATAGTTTGCTTTACATGCGATTCTCACCTCGAATCTGAACAGCAGGAACCGCACCCACCTTCGTCCAAAATTAATCTCAAGGTTCCCTAACATTTCACCCGAACTTTCTCATGTGCCTCACTTCTGTCGAAAAGGGCATAAAGATTGGATAACAGCCAGGTCCATAAGTGATCGAATCACTGTTTTTCTGATCGGCAGAAAGGCGCTTCAAAAAATTGTACGTCTGCGGTGGGCAATTCTCCTGTGGCCCAGCCCGTTTCGGGTTGTCTGGGATCCCATGTTCGACGAACCTCGTCTTTCCT
>DEIQ01000017.1:1996-8048 GCA_002352565.1 Proteobacteria bacterium UBA2770
ATATCACCTTTGGCAAAAATTCCAAAATCATGGAATGGGTAAGATGGTATAAACTTTTCATCCTGCTATCCCATGAATCGAGCTGGAAAACTCGATTATTTACATATATGCTATATCTGATATCCACCAACTTAGCGAGTGGATCAAACGCTAATCATGAAAGCAACCTGAATAACAAAGGACTTTAGATATGAGCATCAAGCGTAAAACTTCTCTGGCCACTCTTGCCATTGCAGGCGCTGTATCGGCTGGTGGTTTCATTCTACCCCAGACGAGTACTTTTGCAGCGGGCCCTCAAGCAATGGAAAAATGTTATGGTATCGCCCGCGCAGGTATGAATGACTGCCATACCGCTACGACTTCATGTGCCGGATCAGCTAACGATGATGCCCAACCTGATGCCTGGATTTATGTGCCGAAAGGAACTTGCAAAAAAATTGTAGGCGCTACTACGACCCCGGCGGAAACGTCTTCCGATTCTGATCCATCATAAAATATGTCTGTTCCCGGTGACGGGTGGCCTCTCCGCGATCTTTTACCTTATGATGCCGGAATTGGCGCTCGTTCGGCGCATTACCGAGAGTTGTTGACTGGTCGCCATGAGAAGGTTCGCTGGATTGAAGTTCACAGCGAAAATTTTTTTGGACACGGCGGCTGGCCACTGGCGGTATTGGAGCAATTGCGCAGCCTTTACCCGTTGAGCCTGCACGGCGTGGGATTATCCATCGCCGGAACCGATCCTTTAGTTCAAGGCCATCTTCAGAGGCTGCGCGGATTGATTGAGCGCTTTGACCCGGTCATGGTCTCGGATCATCTGTGCTGGAGCGCTTATGGGGGGGTGCATTTTAATGCTTTGCTTCCCTTCCCGTATACGGATGAAACCCTGAACCATGTCGCCCAACGGGTTAATCAGGTGCAATCCATGCTCGGGCGGTCTATTTTGCTGGAGAATATCGCCAGTTATCTTAAATTTGCCGGTAATGGGTGGAACGAAGCCGAATTTCTCAATGCGGTATGCGATCGCTGTGGCTGTGGTATTTTGCTGGATGTGAGTAATTTGTGTTTGAATGCCTGGAATCATAGCTTTGATCCCTTGGCTTATATTGATGCCCTTGATCCATCTCGCGTCGCCGAATATCACTTGGGCGGTATGCGGCAGAAAAGTTCTGAGCCGAATTTGTTCATCGATACTCATGACCAGCCCATTTGTAACGAAGCCTGGCTTCTTTATCAACAGGCATTGAGCCGGATTGGTCCTCGACCGACCATCATCGAATGGGATGAGGATCTACCAACGTTATCCGTATTGATCGCGCAGGCGGACAAAGCCGATACCTTTCTTAACCTGTACCATGAACACGCTGCGTGACTGGCAGGCCGCCTTTGCCCACGCGCTCCAGCATGGAGAAACCTGCGAAGCAGAAAGCTGGATCGACCCGGAAGGTCTGAGCGCAAAGCAACGCCTCGGTATTTATCGCCACCAGACGGGTTTTACATTAATCGCTGCTTTGCGTGCTCTTTATCCGGTGGTTGAAAAACTGGTTGGTCCTGAATATTTCCATCAGGCTGCTTCATTTTACTGGCGCAGGTATCCGCCGAAGGCGGCGCATTTGCATGGTTTTGGTGATCGATTCGCTGATTTTCTTCAAGAAGCGCCCGGGGCGGAAGATCTGTATTATCTGCCGGATGTCGCCCGCCTTGAGTGGCACTGCCATTCAGCTTATCACAGCGCGGATGCATCTTGCGCCACTCCCCAAGCCGAGTGCAGTGGAAAGAGCCAGAATTACCCGGCTGGGCGTTTCGGACTGCATCCGAGTGTGCGTCTGCTTGTTTCGCCTTATCCGATCTTGCAAATATGGGAAGCCCATCAACGGGAAAACGAGGACGATTTCCCTCTGATCGCTATGAAGCAAAACCGCAAGCATTATCTTATGATCTGGCGCGACCCGAGCTGGCAGATTTGTGTCTCCTGCTTTTCAGGGGCAAAGTTCGCTTTGCTCGAGGCTTTACAAAAAGGCAAAAAATTAACCGGCGTAGCGGATGATCGTTTAAGTACGGAAGATACCGATTTTATTGACCATCTGATAACATTGGGTGCTTTGTATGAAACCGCATCTTGAACATATGTTTTTTCCTGAGCGCTTTCAACGCATAGGTAATTTTGCTTAAGTGCGCTGGACGCTTACGCATGCAGCCCCAACTTCAACTTTCTCAGCCTCAAACATGGAATAGTCTGGTAAAGCCAGGGGACCTCTGGTCAAGTCTGAGCGAAGGTGATGGTGGTTCATTATGTCCATATTCGAGACGACAATCGCACGGGTTAGCAGAGCTATTGCGGAGATTATCAACCAAGAAGCTGGACATAAGGGCCGCAAGCGAGTTCGACTTCGCTCACCGCAGGCACCGAGTTCATGACTTAATCAGAGGTCCCCCAGGGGACCTCTGATGGATGAACGCTTACTTCCGATTCAAAATCAGCATGGGCCAGATCATCGCGTTTGATTGATTTAAGGTTAAAAGCATCCGGTTTCCCCAGCATATTGCCGTAAACTTCCTGATAAGCCTCAAACATTTTATCCTTGGGGAAATCTGCAAAATCGCCCCGATCACGCAGATATTCCATATGCTGGTGTCCGGAATTGTCGAGGGGATGGAACAGTGAATCGCTGTTACCGTCAAACTCGAGGGGTCTGATATTGGCTTTTTCACAGAGTGAGAGATTAAATGCCGGTGTGCATTTGACCCATTGTCCGTTGAGATAAAAGCCTGTATTGCCGTGAAAAGCAAAAACATCGGTTTTCATCAGCTGCCGGAGTTTCGGGGAGGTTAGGTGGTTGCGCACATCGGCGAATCCAAGCCGGGTGGCAATCCCAACGGCCCGGCCGAGAGCGGCAAGCAGAATCGCTTTCGGAACACAGAACCCTTCGCCGACGCTAAGGACATTGCTGGCAACAAACGTATCATCTCCATGCATGAAGGCATAAGGGTTGTAGCGAAATTGATCGCGCACGGCATAATAAAGTCTGACGGCTTTTTCCTGATCGCCCGCGGCCCCCTCTACTTGTTGATGGGCATACGCCTGAATATCAGGATGATCGCTGTTGAGATAGTGTGTCGGCTGAAGATAGGACTGAAATGATTCATTCATGGCTGTTCATCATATGTTTTGATTGGTTAACCTCTTCAATGTAGTTAAAGATCCCGGAATATGCAATTTCAAGGACAAGGTTGCATGCGGTTTGCGCTGTGTTTGGAAAGTGCAAAACCCATCAAACAAGATCAGATTTACTACCGGGAAAATTTTATATCATTAGGGAAGCTCTGAACAAGTCATGAACTCGGTGCCTGCGGTGAGCGAAGTCGAACCCGCTTGCGGCCCTTATGTTGTGTTGACAATCTCCGCAATAGCTCTGCTAACCCGCGCGATTGTCGTCTCGAATATGGAACATAATGACCACCATATCACCCTCGCCCAGACTTGTTCAGAGGTTCCTTAGACTGATAGCGTAGCGTGAATATGCGAGGCAGACGCACTGGCAAAGGCAAAGGCAGAAATCTAAATGCTTCTCTGCCCTGAAGCTCAATTTTTGAATGCAGGTGCTTTCTTCCGCAACAGTTGGATGGCATCCCACAAGAGGCTACTGGCGGGTCCGAGCGAATTTCCGCGTAACAGTTGGACAATTGCGAGCAAAATCAAAATGGAGGCATAAAGACCGTCCATGTCCAAACGGTCTTCTTTGACGCGCTGTACATGCTTATTGATTTCAAGCAAATCTGCTGCAACGCGGGAAGTCAACGGATGATCCGCGTCGCATGCCAGGTGAAACAGATCTTGTAAATGGTTTGGTTGAGAAAGTGCATTAAGGCTAATATCCTGTGAAATTAACAGGAGAACAGTGCCCGAAATGGGATTAACTTTAATACCGTTAATCCCGGGGATAGCGGATAATTGTTTCTCCATCAGCGTGAAATAGGCGTCATCCTGCCGTCTTTCAGGTATCCGCAGGCGAACGCGACCTTTGCACTGATGCACGAGAAATGCCTGCGGAAGGTGCGATGCAATCATGGATCACTGCTGCTATTCAATTCCTGACCGAAAACGGAAACAGGGTCTGTCTCTTCAGCCGGTGGGTTATTATCCATGGCAGCTTCTTCGTTCCGGGATGACGCTTCAAATTCTGCGCTGGTTTCAGCTACTGCGTCTTCGACGATTTCAACCAGTTCGGCAGAGGCTTCTGTAAGCTTTTCATAAACCACATGCCCCAATCGAACGAGCGCTTTTTTTGTTGGTTTTCCTGCCTTGTTTAATTTCGGGTAGATCAATGGTGCAACCAGAACCAGTCCAGCCCCAATGGCAACGCCTTTGGTGATATCTGAATCAAATATATCTTTTAATTTGCTCATGGGCGGTCCTTAAACCATCATGCTGAAGATTGATTGATAACGGCTTTAACCTATGTCATCCGCTAAGGAACCTCTGAATAAGCCATGAACTCGGTGCCTGCGGTGAGNNGAGCGAAGTCGAACCCGCTTGCGTACCTTAAGCCCAGCTTCATCGTTGTAAATTTTCGCAACAGCCCTGCTAACCCGCGCGATTGTCGCCTCGAATATGAACATAATGAATCGCACCTAAGCTTCGTCCAGACTTGTTCAGAGGTTCCCTGATAAGCATTGCATGGAAAACGATCCAGCGCAATAGCAAAATTCATTTATCTCGGGTTATTTCACACGATTAGCAATAACTTCATGAACGAATTGAAGTTTTTGTCTGATGGTATCAGTTAAAACAAAAGGATAGGAATCATCGTAACCCAGTGACAGATTGAGCTCATTCAAGGGTATGACCAGTGTGATCCAGTCATTGAAAAGTTGTTCGAACGATGTGCCGTGAGGAGCGATGCGATGATGATCAATGCCGACTTTGAAATGATACGCTGTATCAAGGGTATCCACTATATGCATATAGTGGCTCCAGGTTTCGGCCCAGTCTTCAAAGGGATGCATAGCGGCGTAAGCGCTGACATAATGTTGAGTCCAGTCATCCGGGGGGCCATTTTTATAATATTGATCGATAGCTTGAGCGTAATCGATGGTTTCATCTCCGAACAGGCTGCGATACCGAAGCATATTATTGCTGTGGGCGACCAGTCGATCCCAATAGTAATGTCCCAGTTCGTGCCGGAAATGTCCGAGAATGGTGCGATAACGTTCGCCGAGCCGGACGCGAGCCCGGGCGCGGGCTACGTCATCGGCTTCCGCCAGATTGATGGTAATATGACCGCTGTCATGCCCCGTGACTATTTTTTCCACATCAGGTAGCTTTGCGGTGAACTCGCTTGCGGGATCGGAATCGGCCATAAAGGAAAAAGCCAGTCCGTTTTGCGCATCCTCGCCTTTACCTATAACGGGAAGTTCAAGCAAAAGCAGACTGTAAACGGCGCGCCTTTTGGCTGTTTCCAGCCTGGACCAGTAGACACGATGCGCGCAATAGGTTGACAGGTTGGGAATGACCTGATTCAAGCGGCACGCGCGGCAAAAATTATAATGTGTCTCGGGAAAAAACCAGTTACATACGTTTTCTTTCACGTAATTATCACAGGCCCGCAAACCCAGGGTCGCGGCATTGGCCAGTGTCGTCATGCTCATGGAGTCCGGGTTGAATCCCACTTGGGAACCACAGGCAGAACAATAGGTGTTTTCAAAATAAAGAGGCGCACCGCAATAACATTGAAAGGTTTTCATCGGGCAGGTTCCCGGGAAATGTTAGGCTCAGGACTCATAAACATCATATTCACTTCAAATAGAAGATCACAATGACCGCGATGAAAATGGCGGACATGAAAGTGTGTGCGCAGCGGTCATATCTTGTTCCAACCCGTCTCCAGTCTTTGATCCACCCAAACAGATTTTCGATCTTATGCCTTTGTTTGTACAGGGCTTTATCATATCCAGATTGGATTTTTCTGTTCTTTCGAGGCGGAATGCATGGTTCAATTCCACGATCTTTCAACGCCTCTCGAAACGCCAAACTGTCATAGCCCTTATCACCTGA
>DEIQ01000123.1 GCA_002352565.1 Proteobacteria bacterium UBA2770
ACGATGAAAGGGCCCGTTTCCTCACTGATATCGTTCGGGATGGCGCTCATGTGCTGGTAGAATGCGGCCATAAATCCCCGTTGAACGGCGTGACCGATGGGGGCATAGGATCCACTCAGCGGTAAGATAACCGCCATGTGCCGCCCTCCAACGGACAATACTTCAGCATCCGGAATCCGGGGGGAGGCAGGAGACGATGCCGCGCCGATCAATTGGGTAATGAAGATCTGCCCCGGATGATGATAAAATCTGCTTCGCCATTGTTCAACGCGGTGCGTGATATTGCTTGCTTCCTGTTGCTCACGTGCGATCCGGGCCAGTTCAATCCAGCCTGACGCTGTTTCTTCCATCGTTTCCGGCCACGTTTTATCTGGCAACGCCTTTGCATGGGTCAGCAAACGCCAGATCATGCTTCGATTTTCTTGTCGCTGGGAATTATTTTCTAACAGATAATCCCGCTGAATCAGCAACTGCAACGCTTTGCCTGGTTGATTTTTTCTGCTCGCGGACAAGGCTTCCAGCCGCAGTAGTTCCGGTTGTTCACCAGACGTCTGGAAACGTTTTAACTGATCAATCATGGCATCAGCCTGGTTGATTTCTCCCTGATAGAGCCATATTTCACTTTGCAGTTGTTGCCAGCGGCGCATTTGCTGATAGTCCATCGGCATCTGATTGATCTGATCCAAAATATTTTCAGCCCGCTGTTGCGCTCTGGCTGCGATGAAATGATTCGCCGCCTGCAATAACAGATCAATCACCTGTTCTTCAGAATCCAGCCCTTCGGCCAGTTCCTGCAGACTTTCGGCCTTCTGCAGTTCATTTCCAGGCTCGGATACTACCCCGGAGGAGGCATCAGAATCAGGCGTTTTCAATATGGGAACCGCACATCCCGACAACAACCCTGTACTCAATACAGCGAATAATAACAGCCGCCAACGACCGATCAAGAAAACAACAAGATGATTTTTAAGCTTCATGGAAAAGTTTTTTCATAATTTCGAGTAATAACGCAGTCAATCTGCTGAAATCCAAAAATCCGGTTGCTGTTTTTCATCCCGCGCCAAACTTGATAAATCAGATAGTTGACAATTCGGATATCAAAAACCGCGTGCCTGTATTATACCATCGTCACCTTTAGGGAACCTCTGAACAAGTCTGGACGAAGCTCAGGCGTGATTCCCCATGTTCAGATTCTCGGGTTAAATTGCGCGGATTGGCAGGGCTATTGCGAAGATAAGCAACGATGAAGCTGGACATGAGGGACACAAGAACCGGGTTCATGACTTAATCAGAGCTTCCTTAGGCGCCGGATTCGTGGCAAACAAAGGACTGGCTTCACCTTATTGTTTTGTGTTCATTCACTGAATTCGTAGAAAATATCGGCGCTCGACTCAGCGCCGAATTCGCTACTCAGACTCCAATGCTCGGAAAGATTATAGCGAGCGGCAAAGGTTCGCGCATTACTGAACAGTCCAAAACCATAACTGACATACAGCTGGGGCGACAGATGACGACCCAGCACCAGTTCCGACTCATCGATATTGGTTTTGGATTCAATGCTGATATCCTCGATCCCGAGCGGTCTTCCGAGCCGACTGGCAATGCGCTCAGTCCCCTGCAAACCCAAAAAATAAGCCGCCTGCATCAGAAGCTCGGAGTCATTTCGGTTTCCCTGACCACTGCTTTTCGGTAACGGACGCCCTAACATCAGATACGATAACTGCTCGGCCTGGGGCATCGAAGGATCCGAAAAAAGGCTGAAATCAGGTTTCTGCAGCGTACCTCGAACCTCAATTCCGGCTACAATACGCTCTACATGGCGCACGGCGCGTAGATCAAGCGCCGGTTGAGTCAAACTGCTGCCGGCATAGATAATTCGGCCGCTTTCTATGGTGAGATTTTGACCGTAAGCGGCATATTGACCATCCTTAATCCGGAACTCACCGCTTGCAGTCATTGACTGCGCGCCTTTGGCTTTTAATAAAAGTGAACCTTCAAGTTGGCCTGTCAAACCATAGGCTTCGATGTTGACCTGCGGCCCGAGTCCGAGCTCAACATGAATCTGTTGACGGAGCTTTGCTGACGCAGGTTCAGTAATTTCTTCCTCGACCTTGATCCATTCATCGGCATTCGCCTTGATGGCGCTGGACATATCACGTGGATGGATACTGGCTTCAGGGATGTTTACCACACCTTGCACGGAAAGCTCCTGCTCCTTGAGGCGAATCGAAAGATCAGGGGAGATCAGAGCTTCAGCATTGACCGTTCGATAAGCCTCGAACCGATCTCCATGGATTTTTAGTTCCAGTTCAGGCATTGCCCTTTTCAATTCCACATGCCCCGCAGCTTCGATCTGCCCATCACCGGACTGTAGTGATGCACTGATATTAATGCGCCGACCGTTGGAGGCTTCAATAACAGCTGCTGCATTTTCAATGGTGATCCCGGCTGGAACCACATCAAATTGAAGTTTATCAAGCCGGACATGTCCTGAAAAAACCGGCGTGTCCATACTGCCCGAAAACCCGGCCGCCACATCAAGTTTGCCTGACATGCGATCCAATGCCGACACAAACGGACTGACCACCGCTATATCAGGAACTTGAATATCCAGACTGCCTCGAACAGGCCATCTATTCCAGGATCGCGAATCAGGCATCGCGGGCAAATATACTACGACATCCACCGTATTTTGTTCGTTGAGATGGGCTGCGAGCGTTGCCTGCGAGCGTTCCGCATCTGCACTCACCCCGAGATGGAAATCTGTATATTCAACGGACAGATTTTCATCTGCGCCCCTAAGCGAATCTCTTTTGACCAAGCGCCCGGCGGCGGAACGCAATTCCGCGTTCAGAATCAAGGATGCTCCGGGTTTCTGTCGAGCCTGTATCGACCCGTCAAGTCTCCCGGACAAATCCATATCCAGCGATTCAATCCAGGGCGCCAATATTTGCAAATCGATTTTCGTCAAATCAAGCCCCGCCTGCCATGGACCTGCCTTGCGCCATTGTCCTTTCGCGCACAGATCTCCTTGCTTCAGGGTTTTCGGTGATTTTTTCAATGCCCAGCAAAGTGCTTCCGCTTGTATGGATGCCGATGAAATCTTTAATGGCGCAGGCGCAGTCAGAATCATGGCGATCTCTTCTTCGCGCACTAATTCCATGACATCCAGAGTCCCTTCCCAGATCTGATCACGCCATTGCCCCTGTGCTTTCAAGCCCAGATCAAGCATGTCGGAATCCATACTGATGTGAAGATCATGCGCCTCGGGCAAACCCTTGACATGCAGCGCGGCTTCATCAATAGAATTTTCACCCACCTTCACGCCATGAATCCGTAATTGCAGATCCGATTGGCGATCACCAGACAGATCAACAATTCCGCCAACGCTCAAAGTTTCCAGATGCAGCTGATCGCTCCAGCCAAGATTACCGACATCAGCCTCAAGATCAACCATCGGCTGAAGTTTGGAGCCCTGGGCACGCAAAGAGAGCTTAAAATGACCTTTCGCCTCGGGATGAATCTGACTTAGATCCGGTGACATAAGATCGAACGAAACATCGAGATCATCGCCGATGATGCCCTTTCCCTTGAGATTACTCTGCGCGGAATTGATATCGAGTTGCTCAATGATGATCCGGTTGTCCCTCACGCGCAAAAGCGCATCGCCGCTGATCGGATATCCTCGCAACCTGCCCTGAAGATCGCCCAAATCAACGGATACGCTCAAGCCATCATCGTCATACTGGCCCTCAGAAGCGAGTGAAAAATCAAGCGCGCCGGGCCATCCTTCCACCAGAGCCGAGGGATCAAGCCGACTTGATTTCAGTTGGGCGTTCCATTTCAACTCTGGCGACCATGACAATTCGACATGCCCGTCGATACTGCCATCTCCAGCCCGCAGGCTAAGATTTTCCAGGTTCAGCGATTGCGCATCACCATGACCAGAGCCATCGAATAACACCTCAGCGCCGGGTTTCAATGGAGCCATATCCTGGCTCATCGGCATGGCGGCGCGCACGCTTGTTTCGACAAGATAATGATCGATTCCGCCTGAACTTATGACAGATACGTCCGCGACGCTCCATCCATCCGCCTGACTTAAGGGCCAGTTGATATGGCGACCATTAAACCGCGCATCCCAGTGCACGCCCTGATCTTCAGAAGGCAGGAATATTTTTCCGTTACCTTCGATATGCGCCCGACCGGTTCGGCTTTGCTGAATATCCAGATCTTCAATCTCGATCCTCTGCTGATTCAACTGGAGTGCACTACTGACGCTCAGATGAATATCCAGAGGCTGAATATAAGCGACGAGTTCTATTCGCCCTTCCGCTTCCTGCATCGTCCCCGACAGATTTACAAGCCCACTTTCGACCACCGAATCGGTCAGATCGGGGGAAATATCCGCCAATTTGATTTGGGCAAGCTTGAGTTGCATCTTCCAGCCCAGTTGCGCCAGAGGCTGCAGTAGGCTGGCTTTGATCTCGGCATGATAGGGGGCGTCAATCTGTTGTTCCAGATCGAGCCGATCAAGATTTCCATGAATGTAGATGCTGGACTCTATCGGTGCGTAACCGGGCAGTGTCAGCAATACGCTTGCGTCGAGTTCAACGGGATAGTTTATGCTCAGATCAAGGCGTGAATCAGCATTTAAATCCAGTTCGGGCGTAAGCAACTTCAATCGCGAAACAGTAATTTGATCGGAAGTTGTTTTTAGCTCGAATTGCAGCAGTTTGATCTCTTGCGGCGTTGTTTGTCCGGCTGTTAAAATCCGCCCATCGCGCAGCGTAAAATCCTCGATGTGCGCCGTAAATGGCAGAACCGGAGGTTCAGGCAGTACAAATGGCTCATCCGGCTGCTCCTGCGGCGCCTCAACTTCAAGCATTTGCCAGGTCAAGCCGTCGATGCGCAATTGCCGTATATGCACATGCCTGATTCTCAGTTCCGACCATGCAAAATCCCAGCGCAAACGCTCGATACGCAAATTTGCAGCAGGCAAATTAACCTCAATACCCATGAGATCAAGGTTGCCCAACTGGCCCTGCGTCTGCTGAACATGAAACGTCTCACCTGCCGCCTGATCGGCAATATGTATGGCAATGCGGGTTCCTGCGGGTGTGAATAATACCAGCCCAATTGCCATGATCAACCAGCCCAAAAGCAGCAGAAACCCGAGGGTCAAATAGCCAAGAATCTTCACAGATCAGGCCCTAGTGTCAAATGCAGGCGCAACCCATCATCGGAAGAATCCACTGGCCTTGCGATATCCAGACGCACCATGCCGATGATGGTTTTCCAGCGCAGTCCCATTCCGGCGCTTCTACGCAGCGGTTCCCATTCATTCACAGCATTACCGAAATCGAAAAAAGTCGCCAACGCCCAGTTTCCGCGTAAATGTTGCTCGTATTCCACACTTCCTTCCAGTAGATAGCGTCCTCCTTCGATCACATTTTCCTCATTGCGCGGACCCAAATCTTCGTACGCGAAGCCGCGTATCGTCGTATCTCCACCGGTCAGATAACGCAGGGAAAGGGGAAGATCAGAAGGCTCATCAATCAGAGTAGCGCCAACGGCTACTCGGTTCAAAAACCGCCCGGAGTTCCATGGTCGATGAATCCACTTGCTTTCAAGACGTGCCTGGGCAAAACTGACATCCGAAATCAACCCTTCGGATGCCCCCTGCATATCGAACAAGCCCCTAAATCCTTGTCTCAAAAAACCTGCATTGCTCGAGCGTGTATAACTCAAGGCGCCACCAGGCATCAGCAGGAAAGTATCTACCGGCCCTTTGCCTACATCGAAACGTTCATGTTCCAATGAAATACGCAATACCCGTTCCCACGCCCCTGAAACGCGTACCAACCGCACGCCGCCCTTCTGCTTGAAGCTCTCCCGGTCATCATTATCTTCCCACTGCAGCGAGAACGGAAAATCAAGCCTATCCGTACGCGGATCAGCCACCGGGATGCTGTAAACTGTGTTTAATTCACTCTTGATCGGTGAAATATTCATTTCACTGTTGAAGCGGTGACCATGGCGATTGAGATGTGGGTTTTCGATCTCTGTACTCAAACGCGGACCGGTGTCAGTGCCATAGCCTACACCAATACGATATTGCCATGCGTGGTAGGGATCGAGTTGAACATAAATGGGAACTTCGCGATCCTGCACTTCGTGAAGCTTCGGTTCAATCTGGACATTACGGAAAAACCGACTGTCATTCAAGCTAAACTGCAAATCTGTGAGCAGACCATTTTCGTAGCGGTCCCCGGTGGTGAAAGAAACGTAGCGTCTGAGTAGCGATTCTTTGATATCACCATCAGAAAAATGAACCTCGCCGAACTGGTATAAGCGCCCGGTATCCATGTGCAGATCAATCACCGCGGTTTTCTGATCCGGATCGACAGTAAATCGGGTGATAGAATAGCCTGCCTCAAGATAACCATGTTGACGCGATATTTCCAGCAGCGACTGCTTACCCGCTTCGTATTTCCGGTGATCCATAATATCATGGAGTTTTAATGGAAAACCCTCGCGAGCACGTGTCACGATCGGATCCAGAGAACCTTCTCCTGTAATTTGAATATCGATCCCTGCGATCCGCACCGGCTCACGGAGATCAATCTCAAAACGAACCAGCCACCGGTCTTTTTTGCGCTGCTGGATATCGGTTTTAATCACCGGATCATAATACCCGAAAGAGCGTAGCGCCTCATTGATTTCAACAGGCGCCAATCGGCTGAGTCGCAGGATCTGGTTATAGGTCAGGTCGGTCTTGTCTTCCTGTTCTTCCTGCTCTTTTTGTTGTTGCGCAAAGCGTTGAATCGTCAGAAAAAGCATGACGTTTTTTTTCATCGCCCCTTCTACCCCTTCGACCTTCACTTCCAGGGGTTGTGGATTCACCAATGGTTGTGCATTCACCTCAAAACTCAAGAATCCGGGGAAAATAGCGCCCACCAGCAAGCGGAAAAAAAACCACGGTACGCGCCCGATCCACCCTTGAATCAGAGAATAGACACCTTTGCGTCCCATCGCTCTCATCCTCGCGCGCCGGAAACTTGATGGATCAGAACCGGAATCGTCGCACGCCAGTCATGGAGAACAGGTTTATCGTGATAGCTTTTGATATAACACACAAACCCTTTCCTTTAGGGAAGCTCTGCCCAAGTCTGGACGAAGGTGATTTTGGTTCATTAATGTTCAAATTCGAGACGACAATCGCACGGGTTAGCAAGGCTATTGCGGAGATTATCAACAAAAAGCCGGGCATAATGGCCGCAAGCGGACTCGACTTCGCTCACCGCAGGCACCGAG
>DEIQ01000071.1 GCA_002352565.1 Proteobacteria bacterium UBA2770
ACTTGTTCAGAGGTTCCCTAATGGGATCAGAGCCTTGATGATATTGAGCCATGCCAAGACAAAACCATGTTTCAAAAGTTTCATGTCAGGACCAAACCATGGCTGAAATCCATACTCCTTTTGGAAGTCCTGTTCCCGGATTTGAGCCGGGTGTTTCCCCACCGGATGAAATCAGTGAAACCTGCTGGTGGTTATTGTTCTGCGGATCCAGACTATTGGTCACGCCATTAGAAACGGGTGGCTTCCAACCACTGCAAAGCGATGAATGCCCACCCTTGCCACTGGTTTCTCCAGCCATTTATCTCGGCCGCCTGAACGGACAGGATTGTTTTTGCGCGACAGTGGCCAGGGATTCCATGTTGACGGGAAAACTCTGCATGCTTGGATTGCATGAAGCAGACGAACACTTGTCGCCATCCTGGGTTACTCTTGGGGGAAGATCCATCCAGTTGTTGTCCTGGGAGCGAAACCATCGTTTCTGCGGTGTGTGCGGCAACGAGCTTTTCCGTTCCCGTCATCAATTTTTCAAGGAATGCCCCCAATGTCACCACAAAGTTTATCCTCGTATTTCCCCTGTAGTCATGGTGCTCATCCACCGCCACCAACAACTTCTGCTCGCCCGTGCAGCACGGTTTCCAGCGGGACGTTACAGCATTCTAGCAGGTTTTGTCGAAGCCGGAGAAACACTTGAACAATGTGTACACCGGGAAGTGATGGAAGAAGTCGGACTTGAAGTGGAAGATCTGCACTATGCCGACTCACAACCGTGGCCGTTTCCGCACTCGTTGATGATCGGCTTTTTCGCCCGCTATCGAAGCGGTGATATTCACCCCGATGGTCACGAGATCGTAGAAGCGCACTGGTTCAACAAAAATCATTTACCAGAACTGCCGCCTTCGATCAGTCTTGCGCGTTGGATGATCGAGCGCTTTATCAACACCCGGTCTCACACCTGGCCGTGAACCAGCACGAGTTGCAAGGATAAATTGTGAGACCTTTGCACGAGAGTTGATCGCAGATCCCAATACTTGACAGGATGCTGCCAGAGCGTACCTAACCTGAAAACATAAGCATCGGCCATGATTTTACCGGTCTCTACCGAGCTGGCAGGCTGAGCCTGCTAGGCCACTCGGTAAAACCGGATTTTGGATAATAACGTCGAGAGAATATAACATCCTCCAGCCAGCAGAATAATAGTCGGCCCCGTCGGCAAATCCATGGAATAGGATAGAGCCAGCCCGAAAAATGTAAACAGGCTGCCAAACAGTATCGACAGCAGCATCATGCGGGATAGCGTGCGCACATATTGAGCTGCCATGGCGGCGGGAAGGGTTAACAATGCCAGCACCATGATCAGCCCAACGACCTGAATCAGCATGACGACCGTAACAGCGATCAGGGTCAGCAGCAAAAGATAAAAGAATATCACCGGGACACCTCTCAACCGCGCAAATTCCTCATCAAAAACCACCGCCAGGAACTGACGGTACCATACCGTTATTGCCAGGAGCAATATCACATCCGTGATGAGCATAAACCGAAGGTTTGCCGCCGATACCAGGAGGATATTCCCGAACAGATAACTCATAAGGTCGGTCTGATATCCAGGAGTTTTAGCCATGAACAGAATGCCTGACGCCATACCTATGGCCCACAGGGCGCTGATCAGCGTATCCTCATGGATACGCCATTGGAGACTGATATATCCTATCAATACCGCACCAACCACGGCTGCAGCCAGAGCTCCAGCGACCGGATCGAAACCAAAAAATATTGCAGCGCCCATGCCGGAAAGAACCGAATGAGAGATGCCGCCGGCTAGAAAGCTGATGCGTTTAACCACCACATAAGGCCCGGTTAGACCGCAGGCTATGCTGGCCAGCAAACCGGCCAGCAGCGCATAATACAAAAAACTCTGGCTGATTAATGCATTCAGAAATTCATTCATGAGTGGCATGGGGACTGATCATGCGTACTTTACTTCCATACAAATCCTTGATGACATGTCCATCAATGGACTCCGTATCGTATTCAAGCATAGTTCGATTGACACAGGCAACGCGAGTGACATAACTCGATATGAAACCCAAGTCATGAGAAACAATCAGTATCGTCATCCTCCTATTCAATTTTTTGAGCAAAGAGAAAATGTTACTTTCGGATTCCTGATCAATATTGGCTGTGGGCTCATCAAGCAAAAGGATCTCGGGATCAGCCACCAGCGCACGTGCGATTAATATCCGCTGCAACTGCCCCCCGGACAGACTGTCCATGGAACGCCCTGCAAGATGCTCGGTGCCAACTTCCCTCAGTGCCTTATAGGTTTCGTTATAATCCAGTTCAGAGTAGCGCCTGTAGAACAAGCTGTTCAACCAGCCCTGACCGGTACCCATACCAAGTCGACCCAGAAGAACCGTCTGCTCCACATTGATCGGAAAATCCCGGGCAAAGCCTGGCTGTTGAGGCACATAACCCAAGCGCCGCTTGATTTGTCCAGGCGTTTTACCCAACACGGAAATACGCCCGGTGCGGGGTTTAATAAAACCAAGAATAAGTTTAAGCAGCGTGCTTTTTCCTCCTCCGTTGGGGCCGATCAATCCCAACATATCCCCACGATGAACTACAAGATTGATATTTTCCAGCACCATCATCGAACCATAGGAAAAAGACACGTTGTGCATTTCTATACCGTCGGGCATAGC
>DEIQ01000088.1 GCA_002352565.1 Proteobacteria bacterium UBA2770
TCGCGTCCATAGCCATATCCAGCCATAGATCCATTCTAACGCCATTTTGTTCCATCGCTGCAATACTGTCGAGATTTGAACACGCCGACAGATCAGATCCAGCATATTCTTCACGAAATCATCCCAGTCTGGAACATCTGCGCGCTCTCTCAGATGGATCGCCAGCAAAGGCGCACCTCCGGACAGTGCCAGCCACGGGTTCCAATTTTCCGTTACAGCATGTTTCGACAGCCACTTCAGACCAACAGCGGTTGAGGGCGGACAGAACACCATCCGTTGGCTGCGACTCATGATGGTAGGCGGAAGCACCCTCAATCCATCGCTAATCATTAAAATGGTACCAAGCGCCGGTGGTTCTTCAATCGTTTTTAACAATCCATCAAAAGCACGCTCACTCAATTGATCAAGATTTTTGATCACACCAATGCGTCCATGAGCCTCCTGTGGCATCAGCGCCATTTTTTCGCGCAGCTGACGCACAGAATCGATTCCCAATGTCCGTTCATTTTCGGCATCAATGTTAAAGACATCAGGATGAACCTCTACGTTGACCTGACGACAAGCATGACATCGCATGCATGGCCTGTCATGCTCCGATCGACACAGAATTGCCTGAAGCAGTCTTTTAACACAGGCGCGTTTCCCAAGTCCTTCAGATCCAGTGAATAAAAAAGTTCGACCCCAAAAATAGCCATGGCGTTCGGATTTTTGCAAATGGTCCCAAATCAACTGCTGCCATGGATAAGGTGGTGCCCCCCATGGGGGCATGACTGGATTCATCGGCGTTCAATCATTACGATGGATCCAGTCCAACAGGATGGAATAAAGCGCCGCGCTCACCTGGGCAATAGAACATCCGGCATCAATAATCCGATATCGTTCAGGACAATGTCCGGCACGTCCCAGATAGATAGACCGAACTTTTTCGTGGTAGTTTCCATGGCGGCTCTCCATACTATCCGCAGCGCCACGATTATGAATTCTTTGCGCTAACAGTTCAGGTGAAGCATCGAAAAGCAGTACAAGATCAGGCTGGTATGGCTCAACCAGCCATTGGCTGAGTTGATCAATGTAACGCGTTTCTACGCCCGCTGCGCCCTGATAGGCATAACTTGCGTCGACAAAACGATCGCATACGACCCAGATACCCTGTTCGATCGCTGGAGCGATCACCGTTCGAATATGCTCAACCCGTGCAGCGAACAACAGGAGCAGTTCGGTTTCCGGCGCCAGCGTGTTTTCGCCACAGAGAAGCCATTCGCGTGTTTTATCTCCCAGTGGGCATCCCCCTGGTTCTTTGGTTAATATGGCCCGAATACCCTGCTCCTGCAACCACTCCAGAATTTTACCCGCCTGTGAGCTTTTGCCTGCTCCATCGCATCCCTCCAAAGCTATCAGGCATCCCCTGCGGTCAGATAGTAAGGTGGGTTCCGAAGTGTTCACCCGCCGCACCGTTTCTGGTAACGGCAAACCGCTTGCAGGTGCTCCCTCAGCGTTGTTGAAAACTCGTGGGTTCCATCGCCTCTGGCCACAAAATAAAGTGTAGTCTCATCCATGGGATGGAGCGCTGCCATAATAGAATCCTTGCCGGGCAAAGCAATAGGCGCAGGCGGCAAACCACGCACGACATAAGTATTGTAAGGATTCGGATCACGCAGATCCTTTTGGGTTATGGGGCCCTTGGCAGCATAGCCTCGCGCATAATCCACCGTTACATCCATCTGCAGCCGCATGCCTCGTTCAAGACGCCGGTAAATGATTCCGGCAATCATGGGCTTTTCATCGGCGACAGAGGTTTCCTTTTCAACGATGGATGCCACAATTAACGCTTCATAGGGCGATCGCGCAGGCAATCCTGACGCCCTTCGTTCCCAGGCTGTATTTAATATTTTCATCATCGCCTGATGCGAACGTTCGAACAACTGGCTTGAGGCTAAGCCTCTTTCAAAAGCATAGGTTTCTGGCAGGAAAAGCCCTTCAACTGAAGGATAATCCCGCATTGAAACATATCGCAACAATTCCTCTGGCGAAAGCTTTTTATCGGCAGAATCCAGATAGGGATTCTGCCTGATGGCCGCCAACAGGTCTTCAATGCGCCAGCCCTCAATAATGGTGAAATTATGGCGTATGGACCTGCCAGCCACAATGATATCGAGAAGTTCGACGGCAGAAGCTCCTTTTGGAATATGGTATTCTCCAGCTTTTATGCGCGAAGCTCGTCCCTGAACTCGTCCCAGCAACTCAAGCGCCCATGCCGGAATTTCAGTTGAACGTCCGATTTTTACGGTCACCGCTCGCATATTGCTGCCAGGCTCGATCCATAAAATATAGTTATTCTCATCAATGATGGCACGATGAGATAATCGGTAGAACCACGCCCCGCCCAGAGTCAGGAAAAGCAAAACCGCTGCCAGGAAAACCAACAGCATTTTCCACCGGTTCGGTATGATATTTTTTGGCATTCGGGTCATAGCTCCTTTCATTTGGAGGAAGTACACGGAAACTCATGGGCATGATCACGAATACCATCATATATTTGTTGAACCCGCGCTTCGTCTTTCATCGCACAAGGACGCGCACCAATCGCACGTACGCGCCACACGCCACGAACAGCGTTGGTCAGTAGAATCTCGTGGGCATCATAACATTCACTTATGCGTATGGAACGCTCAATGGTCTCCACTCCAATCTGCCGGGCGACCTGAATCAAACGGGCACGCATCGTTCCTTTGACACCGCTGTGATCAAGCAATGGCGTCAGCAGTTGCGATCCGGTATAAAGAAAAATATTCATGCTGGTCGCACTGATGAGATTTCCATCATCATCGAGCATCAAACCTTCGTCGGCTTGAGCCTGACGGTATTCCGAAGCAGCCATTACCTGTTCGAGGCGCCCAAGGTGCTTGATGCCGGCTAGAGAAGTATTGACGCTGCAACGGGTCTTACATGGGATTACCCGGATTGGAGTGGGCAGGCGTTCTTCGGGGGATCCCTTCAGCGGATAACGATAAATGATCCGGATAGCCCGGGAATTTACAGGAATCGCATACCCACGTTCATTCATTTCCCGTGTCATGATCAGCTTTAATATACTTGATGGCTGGCCGGAACCCATACGGGCAATCGCTGTTAATTCCGCCCTTAGATCGTCCTGTTGTGGCAGTGGCAAGTTCAGGGCCTTGCATCCAACTGTCAGTCGATCCCAGTGCCATTTCCAGCCCAGTGGGCCATTGTGGTCCGCCCGCATGGTCTCAAACAGGCCATCACCATAATGTAAACCACGAACCAACCATGCCGCGTGATCACACCACTGACCGTCCACAAAACATTGGATCCGCGGATCGTTCATGATGGGATAGCGTTGAAAACGCGCAACAATCCCGCAGCCTTGGCTTCCGTCTCCAGCAGCTCTCGACCCGGGTCCGAATCGTGAACGATTCCAGCGCCACAGGAAAAATGTCCTTCCTTCCCTTGAAGGACCCAGGTTCGTATTAAAATGTTGAGATCCATATCCCCATTGTGGTTGATATAACCCATAGAACCAGTATAAGCGCTCCGACCCCGATTCTCGAGTTCGGCAATGATTTCCATGCAGCGAATTTTCGGACAGCCCGTAATGCTCCCGCCTGGGAAAATGCTGCGAATAATATCAAGCATGGAGCAATCCGAACGCATCCGTCCCCTGATATTGGAAACCAGATGATGGACATAGGCATAGCTTTCCACAGTCATCAATTCACTGACATGAATGCTTCCAGGCAAGCATACGCGCCCCAGATCGTTTCTTTCCATGTCCACCAGCATCACATGCTCGGCTCTTTCCTTGACATCATTGAGGAGTGTTTCCCGCAATGCGCGGTCTTCCTCTACAGACGCTCCCCGTTTACAGGTTCCAGCTATGGGGCGGGTTTGCATAAAACATCCGCGTTTTTCCACCAGCCGCTCCGGAGAGCTGCTGACGACAACAGATTTTTGCCAATGCGATATCCCCGAAAACCCGCCCGGATTGGATCGGTGCAAATCATGATATAAAGCCACTGGAGAAGGACTATGCCGCCATTGAGCTCGCCACATCCTTGAGAGATTAGCCTGGAATATGTCTCCAGCATCAATATAGCGTTTCGCGGCAGCAACGTTATCCATAAAACGAGATTCGGCTTCAACCGCCCAGTGGGCTGGTTCTGCCAGTCTCGCAGCAGGTTCTTTTCCCCGTACTTTCTCGCAAAAACGTACATCGCGGATAATTTGGCGTAAAAGATCTTCAGCCCCGGTTTCGGCAAGTGCATAACAGCGCTGTTGCAAACGGTCACGAATCACAGCGACTCTATGACGGCTGGCGAAAGCAAGAGGCAGATCATCCTCTCCAGCAGGCAAATGACGCAGGCGAGGTTCCAGAACTCCGGCAAATTCATAGCCGAAAAATACAAACCAACCGCCACGGAAAGGTATATCAACCTTGTTCAGCCCTGAGCCAAGCGAAGGCGCAGAAGTCAATGAACTTAAAAAACGTAGAAAATTATCCTGGCTTTGGGTTGTCTGATCACATTGATACCACTGCTCCGGAAAAGCAAACAGCATATCAAAACGGATCTCTGCGCAAACCGTACCGCGACTCTCGAGCAAATGGGGATAACGCTCATGGTCCAGTTGAATCAGTTCGAGGAAATCAATCGAATCCGGCAGTTCAGCCGTGGAATAGGACATGGATGATGCGATAACATTGAGCCGCCAATTTATGACCAGCGTCGAAAAACAAGCGTCCCGTTCGTGCCACCAAAGCCAAATGAATTGGAAAGCGTGTAATTGATGGAACCAGCGCGGGAATGATGGGGAACATAGTCCAGGTCACATTCGGGATCAGGATGATGCAGATTGATAGTTGGCGGAGCAACCTGATCCTGCATCGCGAACACACAGAATACAGCTTCAGCAGCGCCCGCAGCACCAAGCATATGTCCTGTGGACGATTTGGTAGAACTGACCATCAATGACCTGGCATGGGATCCGAACACTTGATGGATGGCCCGCGTTTCCGCTACGTCACCGGCACGCGTTCCCGTACCATGGGCATTGACATAATCAATATCGGAAGGATTGATTGCAGCGTCTTTTAGCGCCAGTTCCATGCATCGGGCAGCACCGCTGCCATTCACGCTTGGCTGGGTAATATGATAGGCATCAGCGTTCATGCCAAATCCGATCAATTCCGCATAAATACGGGCATTCCTCGCTTGAGCCGTTTCAAGGGATTCCAGCATAAGTGCAGCAGCCCCGTCGCTCATAACAAAACCGTCCCGATCCTGGCTGAAAGGACGACAAGCCCCTTGAGGATCTTCATTGTGGCAGGAAAGGGCGCGGGCGGCACAAAAACCACCCAGCCCAAGAGGCGTAATGCAGTATTCTGCGCCTCCGGCAACCATAGCATCAGCATCACCGCAAGCGATCAGGCGAGCCGCCAGACCTATGTTATGGGTCCCGGTAGTGCAGGCAGTAACATTAGCGATATTTGGGCCTCTCAAACCCATCATAATCGATAAATTGCCCGAAATCATGTTGATGATACTACCTGGAACGAAAAAAGGTGATATTTTTCGAGGGGAATGATCCTTCAACAAAGCCAGATGGCTGGCTTCGATTCCCTCCAATCCACCAATGCCAGATCCAATAGATACCCCACATCGCTCCGCCCACGCGTCGGTTATTTCCACTTTCGCATCACGCACCGCCTGCGCGCCGACAGCGAGACCATACTGGACAAAGTGATCCATCCGCCTGGCATCCTTGGCCGCAACATACTGTAAAGGGTCGAATCCGTCAATCATGCCACCAAATCTCACCGGGAAACGGCTGACATCAAAACGCTCAATGGGCTTGATTCCGCTACGGCCTGCTACAACATTCTCCCACGATGAACGTGCGGTGAGCCCTACAGAACTAACCACGCCCATTCCCGTAACGACCACTCTTCGGCCAAGCATCATAACAACCTTATACAGATAGACTGGAATATCCTGATCACAGGATAGAAAAAGTTAATTACTTGCTTTCTCAACGTAGTTAACCGCGTCTTGAACTGTGGCTATTTTTTCTGCGTCGTCATCGGGAATTTCGCAACCGAATTCCTCTTCCAGCTTCATGATCAATTCAACAGTATCGAGAGAATCCGCGCCGAGATCATCTATAAACGATGAAGCCCCGGTGATTTCATCTTCCTTGATTCCGAGCTGATCAGCAATAATTTTAATCACGCGCTCTTCAATATTATCCATCCTGGTGCAAGCCTCCTAAATAAATTCAAAATACTGTATAAATGTTAATCTTCATTATAACATGAGTTTCAACATCTCATGGTGTATCCAAATGCAATTAAACCATCAGAAGCCCGCCATTGACATGAATGGTCTGTCCCGTGATATAACCCGCCGCCTCACTGCCAAGAAAAGCGACGGTGGCAGCAATTTCACCTGGCTGACCCATTCTGCCCAGAGGCACCCCGGAGAGAATAGCTTCGCGCTGTTGTTCATTCAGGGCAGCCGTCATGTCCGTCTCGATAAAACCCGGCGCAATCACATTGACGGTAATGCCTCTCGAAGCCACTTCCAGCGCCAGCGATCTGGATAACCCGCAAATCCCCGCCTTGGCCGCGGCATAATTGGCCTGACCCGCGTTGCCCATATGCCCGACCACCGAGCCTATGGTAATAATCCGACCCCAGCGGGCCTTGATCATGCCGCGCAAACAACGTTTCATAAGTTGAAATGTTCCCGTCAGGTTGACATTCAAAACTTCATTCCATTGCTGCATACTCATGCGCATCAACAGATTATCGCGTGTGATACCGGCATTATTGATCAGAACAAGCGGAGCGGAAAACTGGTTTTCAATCGCAGCTACCGTGTGCTCCAGCTGACTCTCATCCGCCAGATTGAGCGCATACCCGGCACCGGACCAGTTGTTCTTCTGTATTGCATCCTCTATAGCCGCAGCGCCTTCAGCAGTAGTCGCCGTACCTGCCACCGAATGACCCTGCTGAGCCAATGCTGAAAAAATAGCTTTGCCGATGCCGCGCGAAGCACCCGTCACCAATACTGTTCTCGTTTGCACCAGTTCTTAAATCCCCTGAAATTGACCAGAAAACCATGGGTTTTCTTCTTCATGTCCCCAATAAACCCGCCTACCCGCACACCAAACACACGAATTTCAATATTTAATGGTATCAGGGCATCCAATTTAATCAAGACCTATGCCATCATAACAGTAAATTAGAATATCACGATTAAAAATATGGTCGCATTCCAAGCTCCAGATCCTATATGAAAATCAGGAAGTGTAGCGATTTGAACCTCTCTATCATGATTGGGTCTATAATTTCGACAGATGCTGTGCCGTTAACGGTGCTGGCTGTTTAGCCACCTGATGCAGCATCAGATAAACTAAAGTTGACGCGCATGACAGTGAAAAAAAATACTGGAGTAATTTTTATGAACAGACAATCCTCTGCCGGATTTACCCTGATTGAACTGATGGTGGTTGTCGCTATTCTCGGCATTTTGGCCGCTGTCGTAGTTCCGCGTGTCATGGATCGGCCGGATGCTGCGCGAGTCGTAAAAGCCAAGCAGGATGTCCGCACACTTGAAAACGCCTTAAATCTTTACAAACTAGACAATTATACCTATCCTTCCACCGATCAGGGTATTGAAGCGCTCGTCGAGAAACCGTCTGGCATGCCGGAAGCACAAAACTGGCAGGAGGGAGGTTATATTGACCATCTACCCAAAGACCCATGGGGGAAACCTTATCAGTATCTCAATCCCGGTACGCATGGCGCACTCGACATTTATAGTCTTGGTGCCGATGGCATGCCAGGCGGCGAAGGCATTGACAACGATATCGGCAACTGGAATCTCGATACCTGACCTGATATTGGCGAATCAAGCTTATTCCAACCTATGAATTCAAACCACAACCGGGCAACCTGCAAATCCAACGCTGGCGATATGCTTTTCCATGGTCATGGAGCCGGGCGTAAGGAACCAATGAATCGAGAGACACCCGCTTCCGGGTTTACGCTCATCGAATTGCTGGTACTGATCGCTATCATTGGCATTCTGGTAAGCGTCGCCGCTTTGTCTATGGGAACCAATGGATACCAGCATCTGGTGGAAAAAGAATCGTCGCGCCTGGTGGCGGTCATGCAAATGATGTGTGATGATGCTATTCTTCAGGGTATACAACATGGCCTGCTGTCGGAGCCAGACCGTTATCAGGTGATCAGCATGCGCCACAAGGAATGGTTATATAATCCGGATGACAGGCTCTACGCACCCCATGTTCTACCTGAATCCATCCTTATAGAGTGGCGCTCGCATATTCCTGATTCCATGCCGTTACCACAAATGGATCAGGGTCAAATGGTGTTCCTGGCCTTATCCAGCGGAGAAAGTACGCCTTTTGAGGCTCAGGTACGTCATCGCGATCAGAATCAAACGTCCGGGATGACCATTCAAGGTAATGGATTATGCGGTATTTCGAAAGAAAAGCCAGACCGAACCCGCTAGTATTCAGGATCCAGCGGGGCTTTTCACTAATCGAAGTATTAATTGCTACGGTCATGCTGGCATTGATTCTCGGCGCGGTGGTACAAACCGCCGGTCAGTACACGCGCAGCGTCAATCATATCCATGAACACACAATCGCCCACTGGGTGGCGCTCAACACCCTGAATGATCTCCGTCTTGAACAGGAATGGCCTGAATGGAAGCATCGAAGCGGTGAACTGGATATGGCCGGACGCATCTGGATTTGGCAAGGCAACATCACAGAAACTTCCGTTCCGAATGTGCGTTTGTTGCGTGTGACCGTCGCAGCGGAAGAACGGCCCACCAATAGCGTGGCGCAAACAGAAATTCTCATAACCCGACCTTCATTGCAATGGTACACGCCCGATGGCAAACCGACCGGTGTTCCTGCTCAAAATCCGGAAGATGACAGCCTGACACCAGAACTCAACCATGGTGATTTGCGACGTTTGAAGCCCCCCGTTGAAACCAGAAGCCTGAAATGATTCATTGGTCTGTGCTTCA
>DEIQ01000127.1:0-14578 GCA_002352565.1 Proteobacteria bacterium UBA2770
ATCACTGGCGACAAAAATGGAGGAATAGGTACCAAATACCACTCCCAGGCTCAATGCAATCGCAAACCCTTTGAGCGCCCCGCCGCCGAAAATCAATAATGACATCAACACCAGCAAGGTAGTCAGAGAAGTAACCAGTGTACGAGACAGGGTTTGATTGAGGGCGATATTGATCACTTCTCCGGGTTTCAACCGTTTGATGGTGCGCAGACTCTCCCTGATGTGATCGAAAATAACGATCGTATCATTGAGGGAATAACCGATAACCGCCAGCAACGCCGCTAAAATTGACAGATCGAAGTTCCAGCGGAACAGGGAGAAGGCTCCCAGAACAAGGATTATATCATGGAACAGCGCCAGCACGGCGGCCATGGAAAAACGAATTTCAAAGCGCAAAGCCACGTAAATCATAATAGCCAGCAAAGCGAACACCAGCGCAGTGATTCCGTTGCGCTTCAATTCGCTGCCTACCCGTGGACCGACATATTCCACGCGCTCAATTTTCATGGCAGGTTCTGTTGCCCCGATGATACGATGCAGATCATTCTCCAGAATTTGCGCGCGATCTTCGGCAGGTGGAAGTCGCACCAGCATAGAGCGAGGAGTGCCATAACTCTGAACCTGCACCTCTGAAAAGCCATTTTTCAAAAAAACCTGTTGCAGTTGCGACTGATCAATGGGTTGGTCGGCGTGTACTTCAATCAGAACGCCGCCGGTAAAATCGATGCCCAGATTCAAGCCGAAAAAGAGCAGGCTCGCCAGAGAGATTAAAACAAGCGCTCCCGAGAGCCAGCGCATACTCGGCATCCAGCGGACAAATGACCAGTGATTCCGGGTATTTAAAGTTTTATTTTCCTGATTCATGAATCCATTTCCGCCATGGTTTATCAAATCGGCACGTGCTTCATACGACTATGACCAAACATTAGGTTAACGAGAGCGCGGGTTACAAGAATAGCGCAGAACAATGACGTCATGATACCCAGCGTAAGGGTAACCGCAAAACCTTTAACAGGGCCAGAACCCAGTCCGAACAAGACCACCGCCGCGATCAGCGTCGTGACATTGGCATCGGTAATCGTGGAGAACGCCTTGTCAAAACCCGCATTAATGCTGGCCTGTGGGGAAACCCCGTTGAACTGTTCCTGCCGGATACGCTGAAATATCAACACATTGGCATCCACTGCCATGCCTACCGTTAGTACGATACCAGCTATTCCGGGAAGCGTCAGAGTAGCCTGGAGCAAAGACATCAACGCAACGAGCAGAATGATATTAACCACCAACGCAATATCGGCTATAAACCCAAAGCGACGATAGCGCAAAGGCATGAAGATCATCACCAGCGCCAGACCCGCCATCATGGCATTCAACCCGGTACGTATATTGCGCTCCCCGAGAGACGGACCCACCGTGCGTTCCTCCACGATATCAACCGGCGCCGCCAGGGATCCGGCTCTGAGCAGCAGCGCCAGATCATGCGCCTCACCAGTGCTCAAACCAGTAATTTGAAAGCGCTGGCTAAACGCTTCCTGAATGGTGGCGACACTGATGACTTTTTCGCTGGTCGTGCGGATACGCTCCAGTTCACCGTCACGCTCTTGCCATTCGCTGCGCGTCTCGATAAAAAGCACCGCCATCGGCTTGCCCACATTGGCGCGTGTCGTTGCACCCATACGTTTCGCCGCCTGACCATCGAGGGTGATGAAAACGGCTGGATTTCTGTTCTGACTATCAAAACCGGATCTCGCATCGACCAATTGATCGCCGGTCACGATAACCTCGCGTTTCAATAATACTGGCATACCTTCTTTGGTCTTATACAAGCGGCTCCCGACAGGTTTGCGCCCTGTCCGGGCGACCACGGCAGGATCATTTACCATATCGACCAAATGCATTTCCAGCGTTGCTACCGCTCCAAGGATAGATTTGGCGCGCGCAACATCCTGGACGCCCGGCAATTCCACCACGATCCGGTTCTGACCCTGGCGATGAACCACCGGGGAAGCCACGCCGAGTTCATCGATACGATTGCGCAGCGTGATGATATTCTGCTCCAATGCCATTTTTTCGATCTGAGCCTGTTCCGAGGCCGACAGGTTAGCAGTCAACCGCAACTGACTCTCGTCCACATCCCACTTCAATTGAATAAATTCATCCTCAAGCAAGGCATGCGCCCGCAGCAAGGCATCCTTATCGCGAAAATCAATACGCAATCCATAGCGTTTACTGGCGATCGACGTATAATGCAGACGCTTTTGACGCAATAATTCGATGATTTCTCTTTGCGTTCGTTCCATGAATTTTTCATGTGCGGCGTCCATGTCGACTTCCATAAGCAAATGGACACCGCCTCGAAGATCGAGTCCGAGCACCATCGCTTTGGCACCGATAAAACGCAAAAAAGCAGGTGTACGAGCGACGAGTTGTAGAGTCACCTGAAATTCAGCCGAAAGTTCTGAGCGCAGAATATCCGCTGCCAGCGCCTGTTCTTCGGGCTTTTTGAAACGCAGCAACCAGCTTCTCTCTTCATGACTCAGGGTTCTCGGAGAAACACCGGCTGTCTCCATCCACTGCTGCAACTGTTGGGCATCGATGATGCGGCCTTGGCGCTCATCTATGGGATCAATCAATATCGCATAGTCGCGCCCGAATATATTGGGTACCGCATAAACAATACCTACCACAACCACCAGAGCAATTAATGCATTTTTCCACCATGGAAAACGGTTCACGCCATCTCCTTAGCTTATAANNGTACCCTTGGGCACAAGCGTGTTAACCGCAGACTTCTGAACCTTGATGGCTGTTTTTTCGCCGATTTCCAGCGCGATGAAATTATCACCAATCTCCCGAACGATGCCCAACATTCCTCCGCTGGTGATGACTTCATCCCCCACTTTCAACTGGGTGATCATGTCGCGATGCTGGCGACTGCGGCGCATCTGAGGACGGATAAGCAGAAAATAAAAAACGACAATCAGTACTCCCAAAGGCAGCATCTGTAAAAGCACATTGGGCTTTTGGGCCGGCTCAGCCTGCGCCAGGGCATCGGATATTAAAGATAGATGGATCATTGAGCATGCTCCCGCAAAGGTGGTATTTTCTTTGTTTTGATATAAAATTCGGTACGAAAATCGTCAAAACATCCAGCAATAATGGCTTCCCTGGCGGATTGCATCAGATTCTGATAATAATGCAAATTGTGCAGTGTCGCGAGACGCGACCACAGGATTTCACCACATCGCTCAAGATGTCGCAGATACGCCCGACTATAATGGCTGCAAGTATAGCACGCACAGGCTGGATCAAGGGGTTTTTCATCGCAGGCATATTTTGCATTGCGTATACGCAACAGACCGCTTGATATGAAAATGTGACCGTTTCGAGCATGGCGGGTCGGAATCACGCAATCAAACATATCTACCCCGCGGGCCACCGCCTCCACAATGTCCTGGGGAAACCCCACGCCCATGAGATAGCGAGGCGAGGAATCAGGGATGTGATGGGTCAATTCATCGAGAATGTACAAGCGTTCCTGGGCGGTTTCCCCGACAGCAAGACCACCGATAGCATAACCATCAAAACCGATATCGGTCAATATATCGATGCTTTGCCTGCGCAAATCGGCGTAGATGCCTCCCTGAATAATCCCGAACAAGGCATTGGTTGAACCCATGTGCGCACTTTTGCAACGTTGCGCCCAGCGCATGGAGCGCTGCATGGAAATTTCGGCATCATTCCGAGTAGCCGGATAAGGTGTACATTCATCAAAAGCCATCACCACATCAGAATTCAGCGCATGCTGAACTGCGATCGCACGTTCAGGAGTTAAGAAAATTTTTGATCCATCCAGAGGTGAATTAAAATGAACACCCTCTTCCTCAATTTTTCGCATGGACGCCAGGCTGAAAACCTGAAACCCGCCGGAATCGGTCAAAACAGGACCATCCCAGTGCATGAATCGGTGCAGACCACCAGAGCGCTGGATCAAAGATTCGCCGGGGCGCAACATAAGATGAAACGTATTGGAAAGGATCATCTGCGTACCTGATGCACGCAACTCTTCAGGCGTCATGGCTTTGACGGCGCCATAGGTGCCAACGGGCATAAAAACAGGCGTTTTGACTGCACCATGACGCAAGACCAGAACCCCGGCTCTGGCATGCTGATCCCTGGCTGCGATCGAAAAGTTCACTGGGATTCCATCCTATGCAGACGGATTGGTTTCGGTGATCAACATGGCATCCCCATAACTGTAGAACCGATAGTTGTGTTCAATGGCATGCCGGTAAGCCTCAAGAGTCCGCTCACGACCGGCATAGGCACATACCAGCATCAGTAAAGTCGATCCTGGCAAATGAAAATTGGTCAGCAGTGCATCCACAATCCGAAATCGGTAACCCGGATAAATAAATAATTTGGAACAAGCATCCAAAGGTTGCAGATTACCGCTGGCGGCTGCGGTTTCCAATGCTCTGACCACCGTGGTTCCTACTGCGATCACCCTGCCGCCAGTTTCGCGGGTTCGAATAATGCGTGCGCAGACATCATCAGACACCTGTACGCGTTCAGCGTGCATCTGATGATTTATAATATCCTGGCTGCGCACCGGCGCGAACGTCCCTGCACCCACATGCAGCGTGATGAAAGCACTTTCAATCCCGTTATCATACAGTTGATCCATCATTTGACGATCAAAATGCAAACCAGCGGTCGGCGCCGCTACCGCGCCGGGATGGCGCGCATAAACCGTTTGATAACGCTCTGCGTCCATTGCATCAGCGTCGCGGTGCAAGTAAGGGGGCAAAGGAACCACACCCCATTGATCCAGGATCCGCGCGTAAGGCTCAACCGTTTCTACCAGCCAGAAGGCTTCCTGCCGCTCAATCAGACGGGCAACCGGTTTTTGATCACGATAGAGCCAAAGCCCTTCGCGCAAACGCGAACCTTTGGCCATTGCCCGGAAATGGTAATCATCCAGCGGCTGTTCCAGCAGACACTCGACCAGTCCTCCGGTTTTTTTATGCAGCAGAAAGCGTGCCGGAATCACGCGGGTATCGTTGAAAACGAGAAGATCGCCGGGATTTAGCCACTGAGGCAACTGTGTAAAATTTTGATCCAGCAGGCGTTTCTGACGCGGCGACACCACCAGAAGTTTGCTCCCGCTTCTTTCAGGCAAAGGAAGCCGGGCAATCCGGTCTTTAGGCAGGGAATAGGTGAAATCGTCGAGTTTCACAGATTATTCATGGAGATGGCTAAATGATGGCCCATCATTACTATCGATACCTTCAGTTGTATGCCGTCAAGGTCATACCAAATATATTAAAATAGAGCATTTATATTACTTTTCGCGGCCAAATATCTCAAGGATCAAGGAACTTTTGATTAATTCTGGACGAATCTCAGGGATGGTTCCTTATGCCCAGGAGAAAGATACACGGGCTCGAGAATGACGATCTGTGTAAGGGGGATTCCATTGAATTATCGCAGAAGCGTGAAAAGCACAACCCGGAGACTAAAATACCCCCCGGAAAAGCCGGGGGGATATCCAGTTGATGATGAGGTTATTGCTCAATGGATGGATCAGAACCAACACGATCCGGCAATATCACATCGATTACAATGCGCTGACACTCACCGCAGGCGGGTTCAGAATCGCTTTGGCGAATTCTTCAGGCGTATTGTCGTACCATAGTTCATCCACATGGTAGAGTTTTATGGCGAAATGGCTCACCTTGCCCGGTGTAAGGTTGGTAATATGGAAGCCCAGCTCCGGGGATTCGCCAAGGAAACGCTCTGGCTTATCTTCTTCCGGAGCTGTATCCTGATAAAGGGCGCTCAGCGTTAATCCTTGCTTCAAGGATTCCTCGGCACCCTCAATCGTTAACAAGCCGTCGTACCCCTTACCTTGGGTCGATAAAGCAATCCAAGGCTGATCTTGATTCAGATTCAGCTCTTTCTCGACTGCGCTCATTTCCTGATCTACGATGGAAGGCTCTTTCGGTCCCACTCCCGCACGCACAAGAGATCCATCGAGCTCATAATAGTCCAGCGTTGCCGTCAGAACAGGGGCTTTTATCCTTTTCGCCACAGCAGGAACTTCAGCCACGATGGGTAAAATCAGAGCGCCAGAAGAAAGCTCAAGCGAGGTGCTCATGCTCAGAAATGGGATGCCCAGAACCTTAACGCTGGCTCTAACGTCAAGAATATCACGCACCGGCCCATCCTTATGCGCCATGAGTTTACCCACCACGTTATCGTTGTCCAGCCTGACCGTCGTAAACAGCACTTTAGCGTACAGACGTACTTTCATCACGTCAACAAACGATTTTTTGCCATTTTCATAACTGTTGATAAAGTGATCGGTCCAGACCAGGATATTGTCGGGTGACGTTTGCATCGACCAGGTATCGGTTTGAAACAGGTTTTTCTCCGGCAGATAATCCGCATAATCACGATCACTGCGCAATTGGCTGCCCTGCACCAGATAGACATAACGCATCACATCGCCATCAGCCACAGTGATTTCAGCAATCAGAGAATCCTCGACCTGAGCTAAAGTCTCGGCAGAAGCCTTATCACCGCCATCCCGATACATGAACGCGAGTTCATCCTTTTCATCGAAGATCCCTTCCACGCCGATGGTACTCAACGCGCCTCCGGGCACATGGTGTAATCCCAATTCGTTGATTTCATCGAACTGAAATGGGATAGGAACCAACGCGCCAGACGCATCAAGCGCCTGAAGCGAATAATCGGCATATTTTTTACCCTCGATCTGGGGCAGTTCTGTCGGGGTAATCTCCATAATCTGAATGGATCTGGCCTTGGCCTTGCTGGGATTTTCCTGAGCGCTCGCGGTCAACGGAAAAGACAACGAAATACCCAGACCGCACATGAGAAAAACCGAAGACATAGAACCCGAAGTCCAGTTTTTAGTAATACGCATGCAATCTCCTGAAAATTTTTTAGTCAACCAATTTTGTTCTTGCAATTATAGTCGTTGTTTTTGCATCCGCCATGCCAGGTAGATAGGCAATATTGCGGCCCGCGCATTAAATATGTTTATACTTTATCATAAAGCCAACCTCATGTTGGTAGCATCGGACAAAATTACACACGCCACGCAAATCATACCACCCGAATGAAATGACGCCATTAATTTCATTCGGAAGGCCGGAATATCTGGCTGAACAAAAACCTGGCATGATGTTAGAATGATAATTTAGGACAACATTCAGCATGTTGTGGTCAGATCGTTCATGTCTGTTCACATTGAAACCTACAGATGGAGTTATCTATGGCTGTAAAACCAATTCGAGTTACCGTGACCGGTGCTGCCGGAAATATTTCCTATGCGCTGCTGTTCCGGCTTGCATCTGGCCATGTTCTAGGCACAGATCAACCCATCGAACTGAACCTGCTTGAGATCCCCCAGGCCATGGGTAATCTCGAAGGCGTTGCGATGGAGCTGACAGACTGTGCTTTCCCGCTTCTGCAGAGTATTAATATTACCGATCAGACCGGAAATGCCTTTCAAGACACAAGCGTAGCTTTTCTAGTGGGCTCCAGGCCTAGAAGCGCAGGTATGGAAAGGAAGGATCTGCTTGAAGCTAATGCCCAGATATTCCGCCAGCAGGGTCGTATCATCAACGAGCACGCCAGCAGGGACGTGAAAGTTCTGGTAGTAGGGAATCCCGCCAATACCAACGCACTGATCGCATGCAAAAACGCACCGGATCTCAAAGCCACCCAGTTCAGCGCCATGACCATGCTCGATCATAACCGGGCACTTGCGAAACTCGCTTCTCACCTGAGTGTGCCAGTCCACCAGCTTAAACACATGATCATATGGGGCAATCATTCCTCCACTCAATATCCGGATATAAGCCACTGCCAGGTAGGCGACGAACCCGCTTTGTCAAAAGTAAGCGAACAATGGCTCAGCGAGCGTTTCATGCCTGTTTGCCAAAAACGCGGCGCCGCCGTGATTCAGATGCGGGGTGCATCATCGGCGGCGTCCGCCGCTCATGCGGCTCTGGAACATATGAGATATTGGGTTTGCGGAACGCCTGAAGATGACTGGGTAAGCATGGCGGTTTTATCCGACGGCAGTTATGGCATTGATGGCGAAGTTTTTTATTCCTTCCCGGTAACCTGCAAAAATGGAGAATACAGCATCGTCAAAAATCTTTCTGTCAATGATTTCAGCCGTAACTACATGGATCAGACCTACAAGGAATTGATGGAAGAGCGCGAAGCCGTCAAATCATTATTCTGAGATAAAATTTCAAATGGAAGATGAATGCCTGCTATCGATCAAGCAAAATCGTGACCAGGCATTCCAAAAAAACATCTCAAATTACCGTCGTCTTGATCCATAGTTCCTTATAATACTGCTCAAAAGGCTATCCTGTCAGTCAGTCACCAGAACTGACGAATCGTTCGCCTCTTCTGAACCTTCATGACTGAAAAAATACAGTTCATCCAGCACAACGATTGTTCATGCACTCATTGCGATACGATTCAATCTATTCCAGAACCATTTGCTATACTTGAATGGGTTGAGCAGACATTAGGGGACCTCTGATCAAGTCTGGGCGAAGGTAATTGTGGTTCATTATGTTCAGATTCGAGACGACAATCGCGCGTAGTAGCAGGGCTTGCGGAGATTATCAACAAAGAAGCTGGACATAAGGGCCGCAAGAACCGGGTTTATGAACTTAATCAGAGGTTCCATAGGGGGTTTATCATGTTTGTCACTGCTGAATTGTGCATTATTCCCATGGGAACGGAACCCTCTGTTAGCTCCTATATTGCACACTGTTCCCGATTAATTCAACAATCGGGGTTGAAGCACAGCACCCATGCCTACGGCACCAATATCGAAGGAGAATGGGATGATGTCATGGCGGTAGTTCGCCAGTGTCATGAATCACTGCATAACGCAGGAGTCCCCCGCCTGTTCAGTACGCTTAAAATAGGCACTAGAACCGACAAAAACCAGTCTCTGCAGAACAAGCTCGATAGCTTAGATGCGGCCCTGCGAGAACCATAGCCCCCAGCATTTGCCGTTAAACAGCATGCCATAATACCCAACTTGTTAAATCGACCATGCTTATTCGATTTTGATCAGTGTGGGATTCAATCGTTCGACTTTGGGATTCTTCCATGATCCATAAACGTGGTAGGGGATGGAAAGTTCCTGTTTGATTACTTGCTGCATAAATTCGCTGCCGGCCCATATACCGGCGCCCATCAGAACGCCCCCTACGGCTCCTGTGGCAATGGCTGCGCCCACACCCCATTGAGGATGAACATACAAGGTGTGATCCACATGTTTTTGCAGTAGGTCTGCATACCCTTTAATCATCACATTGGCGATCGTTCCAATCAGTCTTGCCTTCTGGATCGTCAACCGACCCCCTTTCAATTTCAGCGTACCATTGATTCGGTCGAAGCTCATACCGTCGCTGAAAATGTCACCGAAATCCATGGCCAGACGACGCGGGAGCGCATAAAGGCTCAGAATGCCTAGAATTCGCCCCGCACCACCTGGATCAACAGCATAGATCTGTCCGTCTTCCAGCAATAATTCAAGCTCGCCTTGCGCTTGCTCGAGTTTGAAATCCCACGGTGCTCCGTCCCACTCCATGTTCAGATTCACCGAAGATTTCGAGGCATTCAACGCTGCTATCAAATCCAGTTGACGCAGGGTTTCGGCGAATTGAACGCTGTGTGCATGAAGACTAAAGCCGCTCCGGGTGCCTGATAATGCGGCAGCTTCATTCTGAGGGTCATACAGCCACCATCCGTTTCCATGCAATTGCATCATAGCTATTTCAAAAGAAGTAAGCCATAAACGCAACCCTTGCTCCTCTGGATACAAACGCAAGCGCAAATTTCGACCCTGCCATTGATTCACGCTCAAATTTTCTATGGCAATCACGATAGGCCTCAAGCCGGTTGGAATCTTCTTAAATTGAGGCTCCAGCTTTTGATCTGAGTTCGGGACAGAAAAATCGAGTTGCACTCGTTCAAAATCAACCTGGATCGGAACCCGGCTATCGGTATAAAATGTCTGCCCCTCAATTGAGCCACCATGGAAGCGATTCACCGCGATATTGTTGCTGCCGTCAAACTGAAAATGCAAATCTTTGGCTGTCAATCCGGCGATGGTGGTTTGATCCAAAAACAAATCAATACCGAGAGGTTTAATCCATTGCGTGACATTTGGTTCCGCCTGCCCTCTGTGCGGTTCCATCCACAGGAACATCCATGGCAGATAAGCATCCAGGTTCAAAGCATGGATCTTACCGTATATCTGCAATCCATCGACAGGTTCGGGCCGGGATAACGGAACCTCGCCGAAACCCAGTTTGACTCCGGATACTGTCCATCGCCCATCGGATGGCTGCAAGCTGCTTATCGCAGTGATCTTGTTTTGACCCTGCCCATAACTTGCCTGAACCCATTGAAATGGTTGCAAGACACTCCACTCTCCTCCAAGATGCAAAAATCTGCGCTGCGCTTCTTTTTTTCCGAATGGAGGTGGCAAATCGACCACGGCGTCAAACAGTGGACTATCGACTTGCCATTTGATCTTTAATTGCTCGCTCTGGCTCTGATCAAGACGCATATGGCCGCGCCACTGGAACCTTCCACCGATAAGGGACTGGAGTTCCCCCGGCAAGCGGTCTTGGACGTCCACCAGATCCACCGTGCCTTCCCCGTCAATATCCATAAGGAATTTTTTCTTCCCATATTGGGATTGAATCTGCAAGTAAAACGGTTTCTCATACCAGCGCCCAGAAATATTTTGAGCTGATAACGATTCATCAGTAAACAGAATATGCCCATTGATATCACGCAGCGAGATCCCATGATCAGGATCATCAAGACTTACGTCGCGCCAGTCTGTATTGCCTTTAAGGCGATACCGATCCATATCATCGATCGGCAAGATCAAATCGAGCTGGGTCTGGGTGAAACCCTGTGCCTTGATCGTGTCCATCCATCGCGGCATCTGGCTGCCAATGGGGGGCAATTGATGCAAAAGACCAAAAATGTTTTCATGTTGTCCCGACAATTGCCCCCGAATGTGGATGGCAGGATTATTCTCAACGTCGGCGATGTTCGCAGATAAGCTGGTAACGTTCAACCCCGCCATACCGGACTGTTGCGCGTTAACACGAATGCCAGGACCACGAAAAACCAGGCGCGCATTCACATGCTCGAGTTCCGGCCACGAAGATGCATAAGCCAGCGCTCCATTTCGCCACTCACCTTCGATCAGAAAACGATTCGGGTGATCGCGATAAGGGAAATCTTTGAAAAGTCCATGCATTGTTGCGTGAACCCCGGTCACTTCCCCGCCCTTAAGTGATTGGTGCAGCCAGCTCATCAGCTCAGAGGAGAATACCCGATCAGGCAAACTTTCAAGCACTTCCCGCGTTTTCATGCCCCCATGCCCACTGACCTCAAGCTCGAGCCACCAATGCCTTTGAACATCAGAATAAGTTGCAAAATCACCCGCGAACTCAAAATCATCCGTGATAATGTATAAGTCGCGCCCTTCCACCCGCCAGCCATATTGATGTTTCAAAAGATGCAACGATCCTGTAACCCTGCTTAACGGAAAAGGGTTGTCATGCCATGCTTCAGTATGAATCCGAACCGGAGTGTCGTCAGGGGTCAATATTCCTTCATTGTCTGACCATTGGAAATGACCATTCAAACCTTGGACCGAAGGGATGTCGCCCTCTGCGCTCCATCCCACCTCCCTTATGAGACCTTCAGCTTCGAATCCCGGTCCTGGCGAATCGAAAACTCTGAGTCCATCAATGCTGCCGACTGGCGAAACCTGCATCAACGCACGACCGATGAAAGCCGACAATGCGGGTATCGAAGTGGCGATCATGGTGAGCCCCCCAAGATTCAGATGCTCCACCTCCATCAGCCTTGAGCCCTTTGATGATAATGAAAACGATGCACCGCTCAGTATTTCCTGTTGCCGAGATTCGTCCTGCGCAGTCATATGCTCGATTTCCAGTTGCATCCCTTTTTCACCCCAGGCGATAGATATATGCGCCTTCAAACTCAAGCTGCCACCGGTAGAGTCAGGGAGGTTCAGCAGGCAAACAGGCATATCAAGATCCCCGTCGCTGCCACTAAAAACGCCATCTACATTGAAGCTTAACGCCCATGGCTTGGGTATGATTCCTTCCTGCCAGCTTGGGTCAGGCATCGGCCAATCCCGGACTTGAGCGTCCAGTTCGCTTCGCCATTGGAATGGATCAGACAGAGGTCCATAGAACTGAAACGCCGATAAAATAACGGGATCTGAATTAACGACTGATGGATCAGCAAAGATTTTTAATACGTGATTTTCACTGCTTGTACGCCACGTGACATGCAGGGGCGGAAGCGAAACTATCTGATCGTCCGCCTGAATATCAAGACGAAAATCCTGTACATCGATTCCTCCGACGACGCGCAAAAACGGATAAATCTCATTCCATAGACCGAAGAATACCGGATCAGATGATGATGCGGATGACCATTTTGGCAGATTCTGACGAATATCCTCGACTTTTATGATCGCCCGCGGCTCCAGAATGATCAAACGCTCCAAAGAAAGTGACCAGTTCGCGATAGACCGAAGCCAGGAAAATCGAAGTTCCAACTGGTTCAGATAAACAGAGCCTCGATCGCCGGAATCAATCCTCATGGCATTCACTTGAAGTGACGGCGCGATGCCATGCCATTGCCAGCGCAGAGAATCCATCCGTATCTGCATGCCGGTTTGGGTGGACAACCATTGTTCTATCTTCGTTGAATGCCGCGTCAACCACCATGCCGAAGTACTAATTCCGGCGGATAGAACGAACAGGGAGACCACCACTAAAATCCCTGCGGATCGTATCCATCGACTCATGCAACCATCCCCCTGATCCTTAATGCCAAACTGGGCCATTTATGATACAGGAATGCTGTCGCGCACTTCTCTGACCCATCCAGTCTTGTGGAAGTCGGTGAACATGAGGATCGCAGTGATGTGGCACCCATTTGTTTATCCCTGCATCGGCAAGATGAACTCTTTATAAATATGTGCCTGTTTAATGAGTCAGCGTTGCGTTTCACGCTTTCTCTGACTATGCTGAAAAATCATGATTCTTCAAGCGAACCAAGTACCGTTGGCTGACATTACGCCAATCCAAACAGCCAAGAAACCTCTGATTAACTGAACGAAGGTGATTGCGATTCATTATGTTCAGATTCTCGGGTTAAATTGCACGGGTCAGCAGGGCTATTGCGAAAATTGTCCACAATGAAGCTGGGTCAGCAGGGATGCAAGAACCGGGTTCATGACTTGATCAGAGGTTCCCTGACTTGTTTCCGCGCTGAAGCCAAATGAGACTATAATAACTCAAAGACAATTCTGATCAATAGCACTCTATGTAGAAGGAAACAACTCATGTTCTATAGCCTGGATGAGCGTAAGGCTGAAATGAAAGGTGATAATTTTGTGGCACCTGATGCTGCGCTTATTGGTTCGGTCGTATTGGAACGTGGAGCCAGCGTCTGGTTCAACTGCGTAATTCGCGCCGATAACGATACAATCATTATCGGTGAAAACAGTAATGTACAGGATGGATCCGTGCTTCATACCGACCCCGGTCTACGACTCGTGATTGGCGCTCATGTCACCGTCGGTCATAACGTCATGCTCCACGGCTGCACCATAGGTAACGAAACGCTTATCGGGATCAATTCGGTCGTATTGAATCGTGTTATCATCGGCGACAACTGCCTGATTGCCGCTAATACTCTGATCACGGAGGGCAAAAAAATTCCGGATGGCTCAATGGTTATGGGATCTCCCGGAAAAGTTGTACGTGAACTAACGCCTCCGGAAAGACAAATGCTGCGTCTCTCCGCCATGCATTATGTGGATAATGCGAATCGTTATCGGGAAAAACTGCAACCGCATACCTGACCATAAATACAGCTTCCTGAAGCCGACATGGGCTGAATAAAGCCATGCCGGTCGCGAAACTCAGGACAACATATTAATCACCAGCCCCTGTATTCTCATGATCTGATGCGTGATACGCACCCGGTCCTTTTGTTCTGCCATAACCATTTGATACAATTCATCCGCTTGTTCATCAACGGTCAGCACGACCTCATGTAAAGCGGCGGCATTGACAGTAACCACACGGTAAGCGCTGGATTGCACCAGTTCAGTAATGGACTTGAGATTTTGCATAAACAGATGATAATTGGTTAGAGTCGGAGATTTATCCAGTCGCTTCCCCGCATTATCAAGCTCCTGACGTAATTCATCAAGACGCTCCAACATGGATTCACGGCTCTGGATATCCATTTGCTGTTCCAGTGCGCGAGCAAAAGCGGCTGCTGTGGTATCTGAAGGGCGGGAAGCCCCCGGTCCTCTGGTTTTCTCACTTGTAGAATGAGGACGGGTACGCATACGATCATCAATTCTCATGATATTTCACCTTAACCTAATATCAAACCTGCTCGGATTGCCTGTATTTGAGTTCAAAAATGT
>DEIQ01000127.1:14612-39354 GCA_002352565.1 Proteobacteria bacterium UBA2770
CGACAATCGCGCGGGTTAGCAGGGCTGTTGCGGAGATTGTCAACAAAGAAGCTGGACATAATGGACACAAGAACCGAGTTCATGACTTGGGCAGAGGCTCCTTAAATAACCAACACTCAGCCATGCCGACTGATCAGCATGGTCCTGAAATACTTTATGAGGATAGCGGCTGGCACAACCTGTTCATTGATTTTAGCATTTTTCTGCTTTAATCCCCATAACGATTCCCCACCTCTGAATTCCGAAACAATGTTTTTACAGCAGCCCACGCAAAACTGATCTTTGCACATGTAGATCGGTGTAACTTAAGGAAGCTCTGAACAAGTTTGGGCGAAGGTGATGGTAGTTCGCAGATTCGAGACCACATATCGCGCGTAATAGCAAGGCTGTTGCGGAGATTGTCAACAAAGAAGCTGGACATAATGGACACAAGAACCGAGTTCATGACTTAATCGAGGTTCCCTAAGGCACCTGTCGTTCTTTATAAACGCCGCTTGCAATGTTATATTATCAATATAAAAGTTCTTGAATAGAATTTTACTTATTGCCAGGAGATTAAATTTATGGCTCGGGTAACGGTTGAAGATTGTCTTCAACAAATTGACAATCGATTTGAAATGGTGATTCTGGCAGCACGCAGAGCCAGACAACTAAGTGATGGTGCTGAACCGATGATTCCAACGCAGAATGATAAACCCACTGTAATAGCGCTGCGCGAGATCGCCGCCAGAAAAATCAATGTCGATGATCTGGATAGAATTGAAGATCAACAGAACCGATCGAGCCGGGACATGGAGATACTCGATCTCAATCGTAACCTTGGTCTGAATACGAGTCAGTCCGAAGATTATAACCCTGAGCCGAGCATATGATCACTTAAAAAGTTATGAGCGAACTCTCTGAGACAGCCTCCAAGAATGAACTATGCAAATCTGTCCAGCCTCTTGTGGCGGTTCCTTTTCATGTAACCGAAGCACAGAAATTACTGGATAGGGTCGCGATTTATCTCGATCAGAATGCACAGAATCGTGTGCACCATGCCTATCTGTTCGGGGCTAAAGCTCATGATAATCAGTTTCGTCTTAGCGGGGAACCCTATATCCACCATCCGCTCGCAGTCACCAGCATACTTGCTGATCTTCAGCTTGATGAATCCATCCTGATCGCAGCCTTGCTGCATGATGTTCTTGAAGACACCAGTATCAGCAAAAGTATACTCGCCGCGACATTCGGCCCTAAAATGGCTGAAATGGTTGATGGCTTGAGCAAACTTAAACACGTCAAAGCCCGTTCGCGCGCTGAAGTTCAGGCTGAGAACTTTCGCAAAATCATGCTGGCGATGGTGGGCGATTTGCGAATTATGATCGTCAAACTCGCAGACCGCATTCACAATATGCGCACCCTCGGCGCCGTACGAATGGATAAACGGTTGCGGATCGCCAAAGAAACCCACGATATTTATGCACCTATCGCCCACCGTCTGGGAATTCATGCTTTTTACGTGGAACTTGAACGCCTGAGTTTCATGCATCTGAATCCCATGCGTTTCCAAGTGCTGGAAAAAGCGCAAATGGCTCGTCTGGAACGAACCGAACCCTTTTGGCAGGAAATTCAGTCCGAACTCGCGGCTAGTCTGCAAGTCTACGGCATCAATGCCCGAATTACAGAATATCGCCAACCCGTTTACCAACTTTATCGGCATCTGCGCCGGAATCGTGCATCTTTTGAAGCCTGGGTGGACAAAAGAATCCTGATCGTCCAGGTTGAAAATACCGATGCCTGTTACCGAACCTTTGGTGTGGCGCACACATTGTTCAAGCCTGTTCCCGGGCATTTCAAGGACTACATCGCCATTCCAAGGCTCAATGGCTATCAAGCGTTACATACCATGCTGGTAGGGCCTAAGGGGATGAATTTCCATCTCTATATCCGATCCAATGAAATGCATGAACGAGCTGAGCTTGGCGTAGCGCTACAATGGCGACGCTTCAACCCTGCGCCTTCAAGATTGGATCCTGGCGCCAAAACAGGTAAGCCGGCTACTGACTGGATGAGCAGTATTCTTGATCTGCAGCAAAGCGCAAGCGATGCCGTAGAATTTTTTGAGCACGTCAAAGGTGATCTTTATCCCGAAGAGATTTATGTTTTCACCCCCAAAGGCGACATTCTGAGACTTCCCAAAGGTTCCACAGCAGTGGATTTTGCTTATACCATTCATACCAGACTCGGCGATAACTGCGTTTCCGCCAAAGTTGATCATCAACTCATGCCTTTGAGTACGCCTCTCAAAAGTGGTCAGACCATCGACATCATCACCTCGGAATATGGTCGCCCCAATCCGACCTGGCTCAATTTCATCAGAACCGGGAGAGCACGGGGACATATCAGGCAATATCTAAAAAATCTAACCGAAGAGTCTGCCCGCGGACAGGGTGAACAATTGTTGAGAAGCAGTCTGCACAGTCTTGGGTGTAGTCTTGGAGACATTCCCGAAGCGCAGATCGCACCGATCCTTCGAGAACTTAGATGCGAAACCATGAATCAACTCATGGCACAAATAGGACTAGGAAACCAAATCGCCGCACTGGTAGCGAGAAAATTTTTATCGCTGCCCGCTGTAACTACGGAAAATTCAACCCGGGGATCACCAGAGTCCATGACCATCAGCGGAGCAGAAGGACTCGCGCTGCAAATGGGGCGTTGTTGTCACCCTATCGCCGATGATCCCATCCTGGGTTATCTGAGTTCGGGTAAGGGTATCGTCGTCCACACCATTTGGTGCCCTAATCTGGCGGAATACCGAAAACATCCCGATAAATGGATTGAGATGAAATGGAACTCCTCTCCCGAACAACTCTATGATTGCCCCTTGAGGATAGAATCTATCAACCAACGCGGTGTATTGGCCAAGATTGCAAAAGTGATCGCCGAACTCGGCTCAGACATTGAACACGTCAACCTGACTTCCAGAGGAGAAGGGACCGCCGTTCTGGAAGTCCAGGTATCGGTTCATGATCGTAAGCATCTGGCCCATCTCATTCGCCGTTTGCGCATTCTGCCAGATACCATACGCATCCAGCGTATAAGAAATTAAAAGTCATCCAAAAGGACCTGCGAAATGATTGACCTGCTTGAGACCATTCAAACCAATGATGCTCCCCAACCCATCGGAGCATATTCGCAGGCAGTCATTTCCCCACCATTCGTTTATATTTCCGGGCAAATTCCACTCGCGCCGCAAAGTTCTGAGCTGGTATCCGATGAAATCGATGCTCAGATTGCTCAGGTATTCAAAAATATTCAAGCAATTGCCGTCGCCGCAGGGGGCCAACTCAATCGGATCATCAAATTGACCATTTATCTTCGCGACCTCGAGCATTTCCCCCGTGTGAACGCCATCATGGCTTCCTACTTCCAGACTCCTTACCCCGCACGTGCAGTTGTGGAAGTCAGCAACCTTCCCAAAGGAGCCTTGGTGGAAGTAGACGCGGTTATGTTTCTCAAATCCACGCAGATTTAATGACTGTCGCCATGAATGGAAGGACTTGTCTCCTATACTCCATGTAAGCAGTTTATAGCGCCACAAAATAATGTCAATCTGCATCTCAACTCCAACAGCAAAGAACCGTTCCCTGCTCCACAGCTATAATCGCCCCCCAGGCTACCGCCATGTGCCGCGAAACATAAGCAGGGAGTTGCTTGATCAAGGCTCTTTGACCCATCGACTTGGTGAGATTTGTTCATCTGGAGATATTAGAGTACGCCTTCTTCAGGAAATTCGGTGCGAAACCGATCCACGCGTACATAGAAATCTAGGGCTATCAAAATGGAATCTCGTTTTCAAACGGGAAGTCTTTTTATGTTGTTCGCTCCAGCCCTGGGTTTTCGCAGTAACCTGTATCCCGATTTCCGCCATCAATGGGCCGGCCAGGCGCCTTTGCAGCTTGGGTACGACGCCATTAGGAGAAGTTCTGTTCCATAATAAACGCGCTCGGCGTGGACCCATTGAAATTCACTCGCGCGACTTGAACATTAAAAACGTATCATACGGTCAATGCTGGGGGCGACAATCGATTTTTACATTTCATGGCGCCCCGGTCATGGTCAGCGAATATTTTTTACCGATGTTAACCAAATATCTATTACAACCAAAGTACAAGTCCATTTCTTCCGAATAACACGAACCAGGCTGACGGAATAAGCATGGCTTTTAATCGAGGGTTTCATGGTTGACAACACAAAAGATCATAGCTTTTCTCGCCATCTGAAATGGCGGGAATATGCGCATCTGATGCGCTGGCATCAACCTATTGGCGCTTTGCTACTCCTTTGGCCCACGCTTTGGGCATTATGGATGGCAAGTAACGGTATACCGGAGTGGCGCTGGCTGCTTGTTTTTATAGCCGGGGTATGGATTATGCGTTCCGCCGGTTGCGTCATCAATGATCTATGGGATCGAGATATTGATCCGCATGTCGAAAGAACTGCCCAACGACCCCTGGCAGCCGGAACCCTGTCCGTTCGACAAGCCAGACGGCTCTTCTCTTTCCTTTGCCTGCTGGCATTCGCTCTTGCATTGATGCTGCCAAAACCCGCTCTCCTTCTGGCATTCCCAGCCATGGCGCTAACGATCAGCTATCCACTTATGAAACGCCATATCCATCTACCTCAAGCAGTATTGGGCATAGCTTTCGGCTGGGCAGTTCCCATGGCTTTTGCCACGGTAGAGCAGCGATTACCCCCTGCCTCATGGTTGCTTCTGGGCGCTACTATTGTCTGGGCAATGGTCTACGATACGGAATACGCCATATCCGATCGAGAGGAAGACCAAAAACTGGCTGTCAAATCTTCCGCCATTTTTTTCGGCGCCTATGACCGGCTGATCATACTTGGTCTGCAAGGGTTGATGCTGATCCTGCTGGTGGGTGCCGGGATGGTGCTGCAACGCAGTATCATTTATTATTTCGGTCTGTTTCTAGCCGCGGGGCTGTTTATCTATCAGCAACAGTTAATCCGGTATCGCCAGCCCAATGCTTGTCAACAAGCCTTCCGCAATAACAACTGGGTCGGAATGGTGATATTTATCGCCATCGTGCTCGATTATTCTCACATACCAATGAATTAACCAGCGGCTCGGGTCCAAACCCGTGCCACGGCGATCACACTGACCCATCTTATTCCCGCCGCTTTCAAACACGATGACAGCGCTTGAACCGTTGCGCCGGTAGTGATTACATCATCAATGATGATGACATGATCAGCCGAAACAGGGCGCGCCATCACAAAAGCGCCAGCCATATTACCCTTCCGCTCCTTAGCCGATAAGCCTGCCTGTACGCGGGTCATACGTTCTCGCATACATAAATCGGAAGCGACAGGAATGCCAAACCGTTTCCCGATAGGGCGCGCGATTTCCATAGCCTGGTTGAAGCCTCGCTCCCGCTGGCGAACTGGATGTAAAGGCATTGGAACTAACAACGATGCTTGAGATCCGATCAAGGGATTCATCGTCAAAGCATGATGCATGATTGCATCAATCGCCCGCCCATAAGGCATTGATCTCGTGTATTTGAAGCCCTGGATCAGAGAAATAGCCTGAGATTCATAGCGCAGGGCGCAAAATGTTGCGTCATAAGCAGGAGGTCGGCTCAGGCAGGCGCCACATTCTGTGGCAGAAACCCCCAAAGGCAAACCACAGCGAAGACAAGCGCTTTCCTGCCATGGCAGCTCATGCCAGCAATCTTCACACAACAGGCGCAGATCACATCGCTGGTTACAAATGAGGCAAAATAGCGGCCAGACGCGTTCCAAAACCCGCTCAAACCAGTTTTCAGCATAACTCGTGCGTCGGAAGAATTGCGCGGAATTCATGACAACGAATCAAAAACTTCTTCGTGCTGTTGAATGACTCGTCTCAAATCAAACTTCTCCCGGGCATTTTTATAAGCCGATTCACTCATGTTTTTATATAATTCATTATCATTTAATAGCCTTAAAATATAGCAGACAAATGCTTCCACATCATCGGGTTTACACAGAAAGCCGTCCATATTTTTACTTACCACGAAAGGAATTCCATGCACTTCCGATGCAACCACTGGTATTCCGCACGCCATCATCTCCGCTAGAACCAAACCGAAGCCTTCCCACTTTGACGTCAAAACACCCACATCAATGATAGAAATATATTTTTCTGGAGCGTCCACCCATCCGGTAAAAATAATTTTTTGCTCCAGGCTTAAGTCCTGCACCAATTTTTCCGCTTCATCTTTCAGTTCGCCATCGCCGATTAATATAAACCTGCACTCAGGATACGAAGCCAAAACAATTTTTGCGGTTTTAATAAATGTTTGCGGAGATTTCAAATCGACCAACCGACTGATCATTCCCACGACTTTATGATGATCCGCTATACCCAGGCTCCGTTTCAATTCACCACCGTTGCTCTTATCGAATTTAGCCAAATCAACGCCGTTGGTTATAAGGATTAATTTATCCTTCTTCGCTATATGTTTTGCCACAGCATCGTTGTATTCGGCCCCGGATACCAAAATAATTTTATCCACGAACAGGGAAATTAATTTTTCCACCCAAATGAAAAACATTTTTTTTCCGGAACCGACATCCATAATAAATGACCAACCGTGAGGATTGTAGAAATTAGGAATTTTCAAAATTCCCGCGGCCAGCCTTCCAATAACACCGCCTTTTGAACTGTGAGAATAAACAATATCAGGTCTGTTTTTTATTAAGTAAAACATCACTTTTACCAATGAGATGGAATCTTTGATAATCGTTATTTCTCTTTCCATTTCTACATAGTGCGTGTTGTACCCAAGCCGCCTTAATTCTTCGTAAACTTCTCCATGACAAATCACGCTGAATTGATATTTATCTTTATTCAGATGTTCCAGCAGCGCCTTTATATATTCAAGCGTTCCACCTTTGCCGCCTTGCAATATAAATAATAAATGCTTTTTTTTCATATAGTCATTTCACCGCTTCATTTTTTGTTTATTAGTTCGCTATTTTTATTAAATCACCGTCATAAGGCAATGAGTATGATCAAAGATCGAGAAGGATTAATATTTTTTCATTGCGCTCGGCATTTTTCTTTTTCAAACCCTTAAGGAACCTCTGAACAAGTCTGGATGAAGCTTAGGTATGATTCATTATGTTCAGATTCGAGGCGTAAATCGCGCGTAATAGCAGGGCTATTGCGAAGATTGTCAACGATGAAGCTGGGCATAAGGAACACAAGAACCGAGTTCATGACTTGTTCAGAAGTTCCTTAACATCGTTGAGCATCTATTCGCTGGTTTCCTTCACGCTTTAGTGCCGGATTGAAGGGCCCGCTCCATGCCTTCCGCAGCGCGCGACCAGGTCAACTGACGCACTTCCAGGCAACCGCGTTTCGCAAATAAACGCCGCTGCGCTGAATCATGCCATAGCGTGGATACATTCCGCGCCAACTGCGCCACATCACCCGGAGGACTGAGCAACGCGTTCCATCCGTGCCGCGCATAGGCGCGCACACCACCATTATCGCTTGAAACAAGAGCCGCGCCGCAGCCCATGGCCTCAGCTCCAGGCAATCCCCAGCCTTCGGCGTGGGATGAGACCACAAACAAGGCGCTTTTTCGGTAACATTGGCCCAGGCTGGCGTCATCCGGATTCTGGTGATAATCTACCCAAGCAGGCAGGGCAGGGCGTCTTGACGCACCAAAAGCCCAGATATGAGGCTGAGGATGCAAATTCGCCCTTATCCGATCCAGCGCGGCAACGGTATCCATACTCGCTTTGTGGGATTCGGGACGCCAGGCAAAGCCAATGCCGCGGCGATTGCCACCATTGAGCGCCGCCGACTGCTCCACATGATAACGTTGATAATCGATACCGTTGGGAACGTCGTGTATATTCTCGACGCCCAGATCCTCAAGCATGGAAGTTACAGCCGGCGAGATAGACAGAAAATGCCAGCCCTTTTTATAAGTAGCTGCAATGCGTACCCGCGTTTTCTCTGCTGCAAAAATATAATGCTCATAGTCTTGCACCAGATAGAAACAAGGTTGATGCATAGTCAAGGGATGAAACCACTCTGCCGTCTGCCATGCGCTGGCGATGATAATATCGCAGGCGGGAAGGAAACGCGGATGTGGACACAAGCGCCAATGGCATGTAACATTAGCATGCAATGGATACCACCCACCCGGACCTGCCCGGCGGCTCACACTACGATAGAGAAAACGGGCTACGGGGCGAATGGGATGGCGCCAACAGAGGCGATCCGCTTCCGCCACATGAAGTACCGCCACCTGATAACCGCGCCAAGCCAGTTCCTCTGCATGTCGGTAGACGACTTTGAAACCACCAACGGGGTTCATGCCCGCGCCTGGGAGTATAAACAAAATACGTTTCGACTTGGTCCCCTCTCGAGGTTTTAGCGCCTGAATGGAAGCGCTGTCTTCTGGCTTGGGAGTATCGAAGTAAGGCGGCACACAGCGACTTCAGAAAGACTTGTTATCGGTCGCAGGTTTTTTGGCATTCATATCCACCACCGTAGCCCATACGCGTACCCATCGCGCGCGCTCAAAGAACAATTCGATCAGAATCTGTTGGCCTTCCTGCAAGGGCTCTTGGGGCTTCATCATCATCAGGTGAATCCCACCAGGCGCGAAACTTACGGTCTTCCCCGGCTCGATGCTCACCGCTGAGCGGGACATCATACGCGTGAGGCCATCAATGGTGACATTCTGCTGGACCCATACTTTCTCAAACTGCGGGCTGCTGGCGCTGAGCAACACGTCGCGAATATGCCCGCTGTTATTGATCTGAAGGTAAGCAATCATCGAAGGCGAATGGAATGGAGCGATACGCATCCAGGCTCCACCGGCTTTGATTCCAGGCTGCTGAGCAGATACCATGTTAGCACTCATCATAAGCGAAATAATAAGCGCGCGCATAAGGATTTTCATCGACAATACCCGCTATATTCTCAATTTACCACAATAAAACATGAACGGTATCATGCGCCATCCTGTCAGGCCAAGTTTTTTTCAAAGAATCAGGTGGAATCTACTCTCACTTGAGGTAAATATGAAGTGCCATTTAAATTGCAGGATCTAAATATGTGCTTGATCCCTGATTTTTTGCCTAAGGAACCTCTGAACAAGCAGTACAAGATTGATATATGCCGTAAATACAATCAGACCATGTTTTTGAATTTCCACTTCAGGCAATGCACCAGCTATCGGAGAAAATCAGATCGGAGAAAATCAGAAAATCCACGCTTCTTTAAACTATCCAGGATTAATAATAAAATTCCTGCGTAGCCATCATGGTATCGTTAGACAGCTCTACGCCGACCCCGAGATATTGCCACTCGGGATTGAGTATATTCGCTCGATGCGAAGGGCTTTTCATCCACATGTCCATCAGTTGCTCCACATCCGCGCTCGTACCCGAGCCGCGCGAGTCATAGATGTAGCCGATGTTCTCACCGGTACTGACCCAGTAAACACCCGCATCAGTCATCCGAGCCGCAGGCGTCCGTCCATCGCGAGATTTATGGGTAAAGTAATCATTGTCGATCATATCGGCACTATGCCCCTTGGCTGCCGCAGCGGAAGTAGCATGGTAACGCACTGGAGACAATCCATGTTCAATACGAATCTCATTGGTCATTTCAAAAATCTGACGTTCAATCTCTATCGAGCTCAATGATGATGATACCTGTACGCTGGCTTTTACTCCGCCACTTGCTGCCGAAAGACGTGCATTATCCTTGTTCTCTACAAGCGCTGGCGTAGTGTGTCTCATGACATTAACGGAATCAAGCGCATGAGTGCCAATAGAATTGATGAACATGCTATCCTGCCTTTATTTAGGTTCGCATTCTTTAATGCCTGATCAGCTTGTAATCGAGTCCATAAAGAACATTATTTAAAGACCTATGACGAAATAACTGCTACTGCAATCAGTATTTTTCTCCAAACCAATGCATTTTATGGGATATTATTTAGCGTTGGGTTATATTCGAGGACCCTTCTATAATAAAGCTCTTGTGCAGATCCTTTAATTTTTTACAGTACCAACGCTCACATTCAGGTTTCCCATTTGATTTAGTTAGCGGCATTCTGAGATAAAAATATATCATTGAAGACCCGCCAAACCTCACCAGACGATATCGAATGATAGCCGTGACAACAAAACCAATGGTAGGGAACCGCTGATCAATTCAGGAGTAATAAGCTTGATTAACATAGATATTCCCGCTTATTTAACTCCTTTTCATGGCATCAAATAAGCCGGCATTGTTTTTGGTAGCGCGCAATTTATCAATCAGGAATTCAGTTGCTGCGATTTCATCCATATTCTGAAGCAGACGACGCAATATCCATATTTTTTGTAAATGATCCGGTTCGGTCAGAAATTCTTCACGCCTCGTGCCGGAACGACCGATATTGATGGCGGGATACAGGCGTTTTTCCGCCATACGGCGATCGAGATGCAATTCCATATTTCCTGTCCCCTTAAATTCTTCATAAATCAGATCATCCATGCGAGAACCGGTATCAATCAGTGCCGTGGCGATAATCGTTAAACTACCCCCTTCCTCTATATTACGGGCAGCACCAAAAAAACGTTTCGGATGTTGCAGAGCATGCGCATCCACGCCCCCCGTCAATACCTTTCCGGATGACGGAACAACCGTATTATAGGCTCGCGCCAGCCGGGTTATCGAATCCAGAAGAATAATGACATCCTTTTTATGTTCTACCAAGCGTTTGGCTTTCTCGATCACCATTTCCGCCACTTGAACATGACGGTTGGGCGATTCATCAAAAGTGCTCGAAACCACTTCGCCCCGAACCGAGCGCCTCATTTCAGTCACTTCTTCCGGTCGTTCATCAATAAGCAACACGATAAGACAGCATTCCGGAAAATTAACGGCCAGACTCTGGGCAACATTCTGCAAGATCATGGTTTTCCCGGCTTTGGGGGGAGAAACAATCAGTCCCCTTTGCCCTTTCCCTATCGGCGCTACCAGATCGATCATTCGAGCCGTGATATCCTCGGTACTACCATTACCCAATTCCATGACCAACTTTTCACGCGGGAAAAGCGGAGTCAGATTTTCGAATGCAACCTTATAGCGCGCGTTTTCCGGCGACTCATAGTTGATATGATGCACTTTGAGCAAAGCAAAATAGCGTTCTCCTTCTTTGGGAGGACGAATTGATCCCGCAACAGTGTCGCCGGTCCTCAGGTTGAAACGCCTGATCTGGCTGTGTGAAACATAGATATCGTCTGGACCGGCAAGATAGGAACAATCCGCTGATCGTAAAAATCCGAAACCATCCTGAACGATTTCCAAAACACCGTCGCCCGATATCTCTTCACCGTTTTTCGCAAGTGCTTTGAGTATATTGAAAACGATATCTTGCTTCTGCGCTCGCGCAGTACTTTCAAGGCTCATAGACTCAGCCAGCTCAATGAGCTCAGGGGCTGGCTTCTTCTTCAATTGAGTTAAGTTCATAGGTTAGGCACGCTGAATAGAATCATAATTTAAAGACAGTTTAAACGTAACGCAAATGACAGGATTTTATCAGGAAACCTCTGAACAAGTCTGGACGAAGCTCAGGTGTGATTCCCCATGTTCATATTCTCGGGTTAAATTGCGCATAACAGCAGGGCTATTGCGACGATTCACCATAATGAAGCCGGGCATAAGGAACGCAAGAGTCGAGTTCATGACTTGTTCAGAGGTCCCTTAGCCTGCTGAGACATGGAATTGGAAAAAGCAAAGGCTCCAGAAGTCAAGCCGAAAGTCATCAAGTGAGTAAATCTCTTATATGATATAAGGACGTAAAAGCTCGTGCAGCTGGGCTTTTGAGACCGCCCCTACCTGAGTTTTCTCGACCTCGCCATCCTTGAATACTATCAGAGTGGGTATACCTCTAACCTTGTATGTAGACGGCGTTTCTGGATTTTCATCCACATTGAGCTTGGCGAATTTAACTTTCGATGAATATTCTCCAGCCGCTTCCTCAAAAATAGGCGACATCATTCGGCACGGCCCACACCATTCGGCCCAATAGTCCACAATAACCGGCTTATCGGATTGCAGCACCTCTGTGAGAAAAGTCTTGTCGGTAAGATTGATGATGTTAATGTTATTGTCAGCCATTTTCAAACCTCCTTCCAGTTCAAAATATCGATAACAGAATACCTCAGTTGTTACTTATCTTTACTACAGCATAGCACCCAAAGAGGGTTTTGCTGTTAAAATTAAAATTGGGTTTTTAACCAGCATGTCTGTGCACATCCGGCATGCCATGATTTTTAAAGGGAGATTCATGTCCGTTTCAACGACCTACAATCAACAATTACTACATCATATATGCCAGTTAGCCGAGAAGGCATCCGGTAGCATCATCGATATACGCAATCGTTGTTATTCCGTTTCCGAGAAATCAGATGCTTCGCCTGTGACTGAAGCTGACTTAATCTCTCACAACATCATCTGCGAAGGACTTCAGAAATTAACCCCGGAGATACCTGTTTTATCAGAAGAGCATAGTCATATTACTGTAGATCAAAGACTAAGTTGGCAACGTTACTGGTTGATCGACCCTCTGGACGGCACAAGAGATTTTATCCAGAATCGACCCGGTTTCACTGTCAATATTGCCCTGATCAATAACCATGAGCCGATTCTTGGCGTTGTTTACGCCCCCATGCAACAGACATGCTATTATGCCCATCGTGAAATTGGAGCATTCATGCAAAAAAACGGGCAAGAGCCTCTACGCGTCCATACCAGATTCGTCAATCTGGAGCGTATCAGCGTCGTCGCGAGCTTCAACCACGCTGGCGAACAACTGGAACAATATTTACGAAATTTACCATCCCATGATCGGGTTGCCATCGGCAGCTCACTGAAATTCTGCCTCATCGCGCAAGGATCCGCTGATCTTTACCCCCGCCTGTCTCCAACTAGTGAGTGGGATACCGCCGCCGCTCAGGCTGTGCTGGAAACAGCGGGTGGAAAAGTGATTACCATGGACGGCGTTCCATTAACCTACAATCGCCGGGACACTCTACTCAACCCATACTTTCTCGCTTTTGGTGACGCTTCCCAAGAGCAATATTATCTTGATGCCTTGAAATGATCAATCCACATCTTTCAGATGGATGAACTCCCAATTTCGCTCCAGCAATACAGGGCCAATTCCGCGTACTTTAAGAAGATCTTCTTTGCGTTGAAAATCACCGTATGCGCTACGGTACTGCACAATTGCTTCCGCTTTGACCAGCCCTATGCCCCATAACTCCCGGCTGATCGTTGCCTCATCAGCCGTATTGACATTAATCTGCGCACAATAAACGCAACCGATCCCCGAACAACACCAAACAAAAGCAAGTATTGTGAAGATGAAACCTGCATGAACTCTGTGAAAATCGCTGCCCGTGGTTGCCATGATTCTTTAAAAACCGGAATTAATTACTCGATGGCAATATCGTATTCCAATCTTTGCAACTTGGACACTGCCAATGCAAATGCTTTGCCATAAAGCCGCAACTGTTACATTTGTAACTATACACCTTATCAACCAGTTTTTCCAATGCATCTTCGACCATGCTTAGTGTATCAGCCTGAACATCTTCCGGGCAGGATTTACGTAAACGAATGAATTCAACAACTGCCGACAGACTTGGGTATTCCAGCAACCACCGCGTTTCGATATATTGGATCTGATCAGCATCCATCTTCCCGTGATCACTATCTTGAAGCGCTTTAAATACAAATGCCCCGCCGAATTCCACAGACGCCAGACCCTGTAACTGGGACAACCAAAACTGTGGTTGATTTTGAACTTGTGAACAGCGGATCAATGCGGGAAGTATTTCACCGATATACCTTGTATCATCGTGCAGAGCCTTGACCAAGGCTTCCTGAGCACGCGACACTTCCCCCAATTCGAGCAACAATCGTCCACGCATCAAATGCGCACGAACATGTGTTGGATTTTTTTCCAGCGAACGCTTCAGGAATTCCAGTGCATCGCCTCTCTGCCCCATTACGACATAGTGTTCCGCCTGCTCACAAAGGTAATGCGCTATTATGACCTGCAGCATAGGATTTCGTGTCAGAGACTGCAATCTTTCCGCTGTAAATATAGCTTTCGACCATTCTTTTTCCTGCTCGTATATCTGCAATAACCCTTTGAGCGACGCGCATTCGAGTTGACGATTACGCATAAGCTTATTGTAAATATGCTCCGCCCAATCAAGCAAGCCGGCATTAAGATAATCTTGAGCTAATTCCAGCATCGCATCATCACGAATATCCGTACCAACTTCCGGGTGATCGGCTATCGCTTTATGGGTTTCAATTGCCTGCCTGGTTTCACCCCTGAAACGAAACATCTGACCGATCCATAACTGGAAGTGGTGCGCATCATTATATTCTGACCAGCCATTCAGCCAGCGCCATTTTGTGGCGGATCTCCAGGCTGAACCCGGCTTTTTATCTGTAGAAGCCTGATTGCGCCCCAAACGCCAGCCGCTCCACCATGCTGCCATGGGAAGCACTGCCAGGATAAGAAATAATGGATCAATGCCCATCCGCAATCGATGCAAGCGATTTTTGTTCTGTCACAGCAACACCACGGATTTTTATTTTTGCTTTGCTTAAATCTCGTCGATAATGATGTGCCCGTCTGCTGGCCCGGAACCAGGAAGGGAACATACTGGCTATGCCAAAAAACCAGCCAATAAGAAAAAAAAGACCAGCAATGAGCGCCATCGGCCATTCAATGCTGGACACATAATAATCAAGCACCACCATCTGATCATTCAAACTGGCGAAAACCGCACCTATAACGATAATAGCGCCCATCAGCAATATTCTAATGATGACCATGCTCAACCCATCCTGTCATTAAAATCATCGGTGGATTGCTGTGTATAATTGATGTTAACGCGCTCTCTCAGTCCCTTACCTGCACGGAAACGTGGTGCATGACGCTTTTGCAGCCACACCGATTCACCGGTACGCGGATTCCTGCCCACACGGGACTCATGGGAATGCAGTATAAAACTGCCAAAACCTCTCACTTCCACCCGTTGACCTGCGGCAATCGACTGACCAATTGAAGACAGTAAGTGTTTGACCGCTTCTTCAACCTGGACATAAGGCAATTCCGGGCACGAATACGCACAAGCTTGAATCAACTCTGAACGTGTCATTTTCATCACCTCTATTCATTTGACCAGCCAAACCGGAATTATGATTCGTCGCGCCTCACATCCATCTGTTCTCTCAAAACGTCACCGAGACTGGTTTTACCTTCTGGAGTCTGGCGCATATAGTGATCCACAGACGCATCTTCCATAGCTTTTATAGAAACATAAACCATGCGATTTTTCCGATCCTCATTCAGGATCTGCACATCTATCCTGTCTCCTTCATGAAGCCGTTGCTTCAAATCACTCACGCGATCCCGGGCAGCCTCTGATGCTTTAAGAACACCTTCTATCTGATCCGACAGGCGCAAATGAGCCACTCGTTCATCAACTGAGATTACTTCGCCCTGAACGATGCTGCCACGAGGATTGCTTGCAATATAACTGGCAAAAGGATCGCCTTCCAATTGCTTGATGCCCAATGAAATACGTTCGCGTTCCGGATTAATCGACAATATGACCGCATTAATAGTCTGCCCTTTTTCATACTGCTGCAAGACCTGTTCACCAGATTCATTCCATGACAGATCCGAGACATGAATCAATCCATCAATGCCGCCTTCGAGTTCTACGAAAACACCAAAATCAGTGACGGATTTAACCTGAGTCTGAACCTGGTCATCCACGTGAAAATTATCCTGGAATTCTTGCCACGGATTGGGATGACATTGTTTGATGCCGAGCGAAATACGACGCCGTTCGGCATCCACATTGAGGATCATAACCTCCAATTCTTCACCCACCTGAACAAACTTGCGCGGATCTATATTTCGATTGACCCAGTCCATTTCGGACACGTGAGCCAGACCTTCAACACCTTCCTCAATTCCAACGAAAGCACCATAGTCCGTTATATTGGTAACGCTTCCCGACAAACGGGAACCAATCGGATAGCGTCGCTCAATATCATTCCATGGATCTTCAGACAACTGCTTGATTCCCAAGGACACCCTCTGGCGTTCCTCGTCATATTTAAGCACTTTGGCCTGGATCTCGTCGCCAACATTGACGACCTCGCTCGGATGTCTGATTCGGCGCCACGCCATATCGGTAATATGAAGCAAGCCATCCACCCCGCCCAGATCCACAAACGCACCATAATCAGTCAGATTTTTTACGATACCGGTAATAACAACGCCTTCGGCAAGATTCTTGAGCAGTGTTTCACGTTCAGCATTATAGGCTTGTTCCACGACAGCTCTGCGTGACACTACCGCATTATTTCTGCGCTTATCAAGCTTGATGACCTTGAATTCCAAAGGCTTACCTTCGAGATGACTGGTATCTCTTACAGGCCGCACATCCACCAGCGATCCGGGCAAAAAAGCACGCACTGAACCAATATCGACAGTAAATCCACCTTTAACCTTGCCACTTATCAGGCCGATAATGGTTTTACTCGACTCATAAGCTTCTTCAAGCTCCTGCCAAAGCTTCATGCGTTTGGCTTTTTCGCGGGATAAAATAGTTTCCCCGAAACCATCCTCCACCGCATCAAGCGCGACCTCAACCTCGTCTCCTATAGAGACTTCCAGATCTCCTCTTTCGTCCAGAAATTGGCCAATCGGTATCACACCTTCCGACTTCAAGCCCGCGTTGACTACCACGACGCCCTGATCGATATCAATCACCGTGCCTCTGACAATACTTCCCGGCTCCAGCGATTGATTCGCTATACTTTCTTCAAATAATTCCGCAAAATTTTCGGCCATACAATTATTGATCCTGATAGATACAGCTAAAGCTTCCCAGGCTCAGCCGTTTCATTAGCATAAATCTTTCATTCATCATTACTGGTAGTCCCGGAATAGACGTGATGAAGAAAGGATTTTGAGTGTGAGATCGCGAATCTCTCTGATATTCATATGCGTAGTATCCACAACCACCGCATCATCTGCCGCACGCATAGGAGAAACAGCCCGCGTGGCATCCCGCTCATCTCTACGACTCATTTCCTGTTCTAACCTTTCAAGGTTAGCATCAAAACCCATTTCATTCAACTGATCATAACGCCTTCGAGCACGACTCGAAGCATCCGCATTCAGAAACAGCTTCAAACCCGCATCCGGGAAAACCACTGTACCCATATCACGACCATCCGCCACCAAACCCGGCGCAACGCGAAAAGCCCGTTGCTCACGCAACAACACCTTACGCACTTCCGGCAAGCTGGCGATTGAGGATGCTGCTGCGCCAATCTTTTCAGGCCGCAATTGCGCGGAAACTTCTTCCCCATCGAGAATTACTCGGCTATTTATGATATCAAAACTTACTCTTTGAGACAAATCCACACCCATCTTGTAACAGGAAGCCGGATAATGCTCGCATTCTCCGTAATCACGCACGATCAGCCATGCCAGAACTCGATACAATGCGCCGCTATCAAGGAGATTCCAGCCCAGCTCAGCACATAACCATCTGCTCAGAGTGCCTTTACCGACGCCGGACGGGCCATCAATGCACAGGACCGGAACGTGGACATCATGAATCATGACTGGCCGTCTCCCGCACAGGCATATTCAAGCCTTGAGCACAGGCAAGAAAATCCGGAAATGAGGTCGTGACCGAAGCGCAATTCCTGACCCGAACACCTTTTTCACTGGCAGCGCCGGCGATAGCGAAAGCCATAGCGATGCGATGATCACCAAAACTGTTGACGCTGCCTCCATGGATCGTTGCACCGTGAATCAGCATGCCATCCGGATATGCTACAGCTCGTATTCCTACCGCACGCAATCCTTCGACGATCGCCAGGATTCGATCGCTTTCCTTGACGCGCAGTTCACCGGCAGCAGTAATCAAGGTCGGTCCGTGAGCGCAGGCGGCAGCGACAGCCAGAGCAGGAAATTCATCAATCGCCCCGGAGACCAGATCAGGGGAAACGCGTATACCCTCAAGGGAATGATGGCGAACTATCAGATCAGCCACAGGTTCACCGCTCCAGAAGCGGGCATGGCTCAGCGTAATATCGGCCCCCATCTGACGCAGCAAAGTCAGCGCTGCAGTGCGGGTAGGGTTGATCCCCACATCGGTCAGCAAAATCTCCGACCCCGGTATAATGGTTGCAGCAACGATAAAAAACATCGCAGACGAGAAATCAGCGGGGATCCGGATTTCACCCGGGGTCTGCAAAGGATGCCCACCTTCCAGTTCAACGTAATGACCCATTTGCCGCAGAGGCTGATCAAACGCGCGCAGCATGCGTTCGGTATGATCGCGGGTTGGCGCTGATTCATAGACACGGGTGATCCCCCAAGCGCGCAAGCCCGCGAAAAGAATCGATGATTTTACCTGAGCACTGGCGACAGGCATGCGATAATCGATGCCTGTGACATGCTCCGCGGGGGAAATGATTAATGGTGCTTTAGCGCCGGCGCTGCCTAGAATATTGACGCCCATTTTCTGCAGAGGTGACAGAATGCGCGCCATAGGACGGCGTCTGATCGATGCATCGCCGTCTAAACACAAAGGAATCCGCCCGCTTCCCAGCAAACCCGCCAGCAAGCGCATGGATGTCCCCGAATTACCCACATCAAGCCTTCGTCCCGAAGGCGGTACAAGCGCGTCCCAGCCTTGCCCCGGCACCATCCAGATGCCCGGCCTCAACTTGCGAATATCCACACCGAGCTCGCGCAGAATTTGAGCGGTTGCCAGACAATCCTCCCCTTCCAGCAAGCCATCAATCAGAGTAGTGCCATGGGCTACAGCGGCAAGCATCAATGCCCGATGCGATATGGATTTATCACCGGGAACCCGAATCACACCGCGGAGCCCCATTGCCGGATCGCTAAAATACTGCATGACTATGATGCCTGGCTCTGATCTGTCTGAGCACCAACCAGACGATTGCGCGCCTGATGGGCCCGATACAATATTCTTTGCAGATCATCGGCATTACTTGCTTCCATTGCCTCCCGCATTTGGGAAAGACTGGTTTCGAAGACACGGAGAACATCGAGAATAGGCAGTCTGTTGGACACGCAAATATCGCGCCACATCGTCGGGTCCGTTGCGCAAACGCGGGTAAAATCCCGCAGACCGCCACCTGAGAAACGAGCCCATACCTCAGGTTCGTCGATAGAATCCAGAGCATACAGAAGCCCGTAGGCGATCACATGCGGGAGATGACTGCTGGCGGCGAGCATTTTATCATGCCGAACTGCCGACATGCTTTCCGGATATGCCCCCAAAGCCTCCCATAACCTGGAAGCGGTTTTGACAGCCTCTGAAGATGTCGATTCCACCGGCGTCAATATGACTCGTTTGCCGACAAACAAATCCTGTTGCGCATGTTCAACGCCATTGTGCTCGATGCCCGCTATGGGATGGGCCGGCACATACCAGGATGGCACCTCGCCGAATACTTGCCGTATATCGGCTATGACGGATTGCTTAACACTGCCTACATCCATCAGAAATTTAATCGCAGCATCACATCGAAGTCCGCATTCCAGCAATTCCTGCCATACCTGGCGCATGGCGCCAACCGGAACCGCCACCAGTAGTGCATCGGCGCCATCGATGGCATCCTTTAATCGCGCTTCGCTCCGGTGGATAACTTCCCTGCGACAAGCCAGCTCCAAAGCATGGATATCCCGATCATAACCAACAATTTCATGGCAAAACCCGCGCCTGGCCAATTCCAGCGCAATCGAACCGCCGATCATTCCGACTCCGATCACACACAAACGATGAATCATGTCTGTATGGCCTGCTGTAACGCATGAAGAAAACGTTCATTCTCCTCCGCCAATCCGATAGTGACGCGCAGATAGTCGACAAGTCCATAGGACTTTAATGACCGCACGATCACCCCGGATTGCATCAGATATTCATAGACCCGCTCGGAATCATCAAGAAAAATAGACAGAAAATTGGCGGCGGAAGGCAGCGATTGAATCGAAAGTCGGCCCAACTGCTCCAGCATAAAATTCTTTTGTTCCGAATTCTGGTGAATGCTTCGCTCAAGATGATCAGTATCCGCCAGAGCAGCCAGCGCGGCCTTCTGCGCGGGCATATTGAGATTGAAAGGCTGACGAGCGCGATCAAACCGTTCCATCAGGTCAGGATGACCGATGCCATAACCGATTCGTAACGCAGCCAATCCGTAAGCTTTCGAGAATGTCCGGGTAATCAGTAAATTTGGGAACCGATTCAACCATCTGAGAGCTGAGCCAAAACCCGGAACGGTCGCATATTCAGCATAAGCCTCATCCACCACCACCAATACCGAGGGGGGCACCCGTTCCAGAAACGCCAGCAGTTCCTTTTCAGATAACCAGGTTCCGGTCGGGTTATTTGGATTGGCGATAAATACAACACGTGTACGCGCATCAATCAGGGCAAACATGCTATCAGGATCATGACCTAAAGGCATGGCATCCGAATGATCGCGACTCGGTGCGGCGCGCACTTCGGCTCCCGCCGCCGTTGAAACAAGCTCATACATTACGAACGCATGCCGAGACACCACCACATTATCGCCCGGGCGGAGCAAAACCCGGGCGGTCAGTTCAAATAATTCATTCGAACCATGCCCGGTTAGAATCCTTTCTCGTTCAATACCATAGTGAACAGCCAGCGCTTCGCGCAAACCGCATGCGTGCCCATCAGGATAACGGGCGAGCTCATGCGATGCTTGCTTGAATGCCTCGATAGCTGAGGAACTCGGCCCCAGAGAATTCTCATTGGAAGCCAGCTTGATAGCGTCATGCACACCAAATTCATGCAAAACTTCCTGCGGCGATTTTCCCGGTTGATAAGAACCCAGCATTTCCACCCCGGGAACAATGTGCCTCATAACAGGAAAGCTGCACTGCTCTATCGCATCTGATCGCCCTTGAGTATCCATCGATTGCCCAGCCTTTATCCTTTGAAACCTCTGATTAATTCTGGATGAAGATGATTGTGGTTCCTGCTGTTCAGATTCGAGGCGATTACCAACCGTCATAGCTGGCTATGACGAAGATTTACAACCAGGAAACCGGGCATAAGGAACCCAAAATACAAATTCATGAATTGATCGAAAGTCCCCTTTAGTTTGAAAAACACACGACTGATTTATACGATCGCACAGGGATAAGACCCCAGAAATTTAAAAAGATTCGCCCGTTCCCGAATTCGATCAAACGCCACTTTCACGGCAGGAAGATCATGATGACCCTCGATATCGAGGAAATAATAATAATCCCACAGCCGGTTGCGCGAAGGTCGCGATTCAATGCGGGTCATATTCACTCCCATCTGAGCCAATGGTTCGATGAGCTGAAACAAAGCGCCCGGCGTATTGGTCGAAGAAACCAAAAAAGATGTTTTGTCCTGACCAGTTGGCGGCACGCTTTCATAACCGATCACCAGAAAACGTGTACTGTTGGATGGATCATTCTCGATACGCTCTGCCGCGATACGCAAACCATAAATTCCGCCGGCTGCAGCACTGGCGATAGCTGCGCAGGCTTCACCCTCCGCCGCCATCTGAGCGCCGAGCGAATTGCTCTCCACCGCGAAGCACTCAACGCCTTTCATATGCATTTCGAGCCAATCCCGGCACTGGGCAAGCGCCTGGGCATGCCCATAAACGCATCGGATATTTGAAAAATCGCCATCTCGCGTCAACAGGCAATGGTGGATGGGCAAAATGATTTCTCCGCAAATCTTCAACGGAGAACGTACGAACAAATCCAGGGTATGCGTGACCATGCCCTCAGTAGAATTTTCAACGGGCACGACACCATAATCCACGCCACGCGCTTCCACTTCCCTGAAAACATCTTTCAAACCTGGCAGTGGGCATTCATGGGCAAAAATATCAAAATGTTTGCGCAAAGCTTCGTGGGTATAGGATCCTTCCGACCCAAGATATGCGATTTTCAACGGCTCTTCGAGAGCCAGACACGCCGAGATGATTTTCCGGAACAACGCCGTGATCATCTCACTGGTCAATGGACCCTGATTGAGGTCAATCAAGCGGCGAAGTAAAACCGCCTCCCGATCAGGACGATGAAAATGCCTGTGTTCAACCGCTTCGCGCGACTTCAGCCGCCCGATATACTGCGCCTTGGCAGCCCTGGCGTTAAGAAGCTCAAGAATCTGTCTATCAATCTGGTCGATCTGTGACCGCAGACCTTCCAACGAAGCTTCCGGTTCTTCAAAACTGGCTTTCATGGCTTAGGGGGCCTCTGAACAAGTCTGGACGAAGCTTGGGTACGATTCATTATATTCAGATTCGAGGCGACAATTGCGCGAGTTAGCAGGGCTATTGCGAAAATTGTCAACAATAAAGTTGGGCTTAAGGGACGCAAGAATCGAGTTCATGACTTGTTCAGAGGTTCCCTTAGATCAATCGTACCGATAAAACCCCTTGAATATCCAGAATACGATCCACTATTCGATGATCCGTCTCCCCGGCAACATCAATCAGAGTGTAAGCCAACTGTCCCCTGGATTTGTTCAGCATATCGATAATATTCAATCCGGTATCGGCGAGCACCCCGCTGATCTGGCCTACCATATTGGGCACATTGGCATTGGCGATGGCAAGCCGGAAACCTTCCTCTGCTCGCGGCATTACCGCTTCAGGGAAATTGACCGAATTGGTTACATTGCCATATTCGAGAAAATCAATCAATTGGCGCACCACCATCATGGCGCAGTTCTCTTCCGCCTGCCGCGTAGAGGCGCCCAAATGGGGCAAGGCAATGATTCTTTTGTGATCGTTCAGCCACGGGGAAGGGAAGTCAGTCACATAACCGTGAACGCGATCCTGATCAAGCGCATGCAACAGCGCCTTTTCATCGACGATGCCTTGCCGAGAGAAATTCAACACCACCGCACCAGGTGGCAACTGCAGGATACGTTTGGCATTGAGCATATGACGGGTCGCGTCGTTAAGTGGGATATGAAAAGTCAGGAAATCAGCTTTGGCCACCAAATGATCCATAGATGGTTCCTGAGTGATCCGTGAAGACAACCGTAAAGCGCTGGCCACGGTGAGTTCCGGATCATAGCCCAATACATTCATACCAAGATCCGCCGCCATATTGGCAACCTGAACCCCGATCGCGCCAAGCCCGACTACACCCAGTGTCAATCCATGCAATTCATAACCGACAAACTGTTTTTTCGCCTGCTCCACTTGTTGATGAAAAGCCTGCTCATCGCCATCGATTCCGCGCACAAATTCCACAGCCAACCCAAGATTGCGTGAAACCATCAGCATACCGGCCAAAACCAGCTCCTTGACTGCATTGGCATTGGCGCCGGGCGCATTAAAAACCGGAATGCCTCGAGCGCTCATGGCGTCCACCGGCACATTATTCACGCCAGCTCCGGCTCGAGCCACCGCCTTGAGAGAATCGGGAATCGGCCAGTCATGCAGATTGAAAGAACGCAACAGCACCGCATCCGGAGCGGAAGTTTCGTTGTCTACCCGGTAACGATGATCCGGAAACAGATCCAGACCTCTTGATGCAATATTGTTAAAAGTCGATACAGAAAACATCAATCATCCTTTTATCCGCGTTTTTGCTCAAAATCGCGCATGAATTTCAGCAGCTCATCGACTGCCTGCTCAGAAACAGCATTGTACAGGCTTGCCCGCATGCCACCCACCGAACGATGACCTTTCAATCCTTCAAACCCGGCAGCTTTGGATTCTTTCAAGAACTGCTCGTCCATTGAGGGATCCTCGAGAATGAAGGGAACATTCATCAACGACCTGCTTTGTGGTTCGATCGGGTTATGATAAAAACCTGAACCATCAATCAAACCATAAAGCTTTGCGGCTTTCCTGGCATTACACTCAGCAATCGCCGCCAGCCCACCCTGTTCACGCAACCAAGAGAAAACCAGGCTGGCGACATACCAACTGAATGTCGGTGGAGTATTATACATAGAACCCGCCTTGATATGACTTCTGTAGTCCAGTATGGCTGGTAAAGCAGCGCCTGACTCATCAAGCACATCTTCGCGCACGATCACGATAGTCAAACCCGCTGGACCGATATTCTTCTGGGCACCTGCGTATATCAAGGCGAACTGGCTGACATCGAAAGGACGCGACAACATATTGGATGACATATCCGAAACCAGCGGAACCCTTTCGATAAAGGGAATATCCGCGCACTCCAGGCCATTAATGGTTTCATTGGCAGTATAATGAACATAGGCCGCATCGGCGCTGATTTCCCAATCCTTGATGGCGGGAAAGTGCGTGGCATTCGTGGATTCGTTGCTCGCGGCAATATGCACCGCGCCGATACGTCTGGCTTCGGTAATGGCTTTTTTCGACCAGCTTCCGCTGGACACATAATTACCGGTTTTGCCCTTGAGAAGATTCATGGGCACCATGGCGAACTGCAGACTCGCTCCTCCCTGGAGGAACAATATACGGTGACTCCCCGGCAAATCAAGCAGAGCAGCCAGATCCGTTTCCGCCCGTTCTGCAATACCTTTGAAAGCGCCCCCGCGATGACTCATTTCCATCACCGAC
>DEIQ01000127.1:39398-46255 GCA_002352565.1 Proteobacteria bacterium UBA2770
TACCTCTTCCGGCAATGCCGCCGGGCCGGCATTAAAATTCCATACACGCGCCATAAATCACCCTGTTGGTTCTCATCCACCGACGGACGCAAAAAAACATTTCGATCCCGAAGGAAGCTCTGATTAAGTCACAAACTCGGTTCCTGGGTTCATTATTTCCAAGTTCTTCGTTGACAATCTTTGCACTATTATGCCCGATTTTTGCATCGAATCTGAACTTAAGGCACCACACCTGAGCTTCGTCCAGAATTAATCAGAGTTTCCCTAAAGACTGGCATCTTCGACACGGCACAACCCAGCCACATTATTATTCTTGCCCACATCAATCAGACGCACGCCCTGAGTATTACGCCCCTGCCTGGACACCTCGCCGGTGGAAATACGCACGATTTTTCCGTTGGAACTAATCAGCATGGCCTGATCTCCATCACTGACACGAACTGCTCCTATAGCGGAGCCATTTCGCAAACTGGTTTTGATAGCAATCACACCTTGTCCGCCCCGCCCCTGCAACGGGAATTCCTCCAAAGCGGTACGTTTACCATAACCTCTGGCTGTAGCAATCAGAATATCGGAATTTTCATCGACGATGACCAGTCCAATCACCCTTTGCTCCGCTGCCAAGCGAACGCCCCGAACACCCGCCGCTATACGTCCCATTGGGCGCACATCCGACTCACTGAAGCGGATAGACTTGCCCGCATTGGTCAGAAGCACGATCTCCTTTTGTCCGTCTGTCGGATAAACATCGAACAACTGATCATTTTCTTTCAAATCCAGCGCGATAATCCCACTGGATCGTGGCCTGGAGAACTCGCTCAGAAGCGTTTTCTTGACAATCCCTTTCTCAGTCACCATGAAAAGGTAGGTGCTTTCGACCAATTCGGAGATCGGCATGACGGTAATAATACGTTCATCGCCCTCGAAGGGTAGCAGATTGACCGCAGGCTTACCACGGCTACCCTGCGGAAGCTGATAGACTTTCAGCCAATAGGCTCTTCCCTTGCTCGAAAGACATAGCAAACCATCACGCGAACTTGCCATAAACAGACGATCGATTAAATCCTCGTCCTTGAGGCGTAGAGCATTTTTACCCTGTCCGCCCCGTCTTTGCTCTCGATAATCGGATAGTGGCTGCGCCTTCACATATCCATGCCTTGAAAGGGTTACCACCATGGGCTGTTCTTCGATCAGATCTTCAGCCTGAAGATGATCGATCCTGCGCACAATTTCGCTGCGCCGTTCGTTGGCAAACGCGGCTTTGATTTGTATGAGCTCTTCTTTGATCACCGCCAAAAGCCGGTCATGACTACCAAGAATAACATTGAGCTCACCGATACGCGCCAGCAGTGTTCCAGCTTCATCACGTATTTTACCCTGTTCCAGCGCTGTTAAACGGTGCAATCGCAAATCGAGAATCGCCTGCGCCTGGATTTCTGAAAGATAATACAAATCATCCTTCAAACCGGCCTCGCCAGCTTGAACCGCATTATCCTGCTGCGCCCTCTCTATCATTGCCAGAACCTCACTGGCAGACCATGGTTGCGATACCAGCCCCATCCGGGCCGAGGCCGGATCAGCCGACGTGCGAATCAGAGCTATGATTTCATCGATATTGGCCAAAGCCGCCGCGTAACCCTGCAGAACATGCAAACGCTGCCTAGCTTTGGCTAAAGCATATTGCGAGCGCCGGGTCACCACTTCACAGCGGTGATTCAGAAAAGCATTCAGCACCCCGGGCAGATCAAACAAACGTGGACGCCCATTTTCCAGCGCCATCATGTTAATGCCGAACACGTTTTCCATCGCAGTTTGCTGATAAAGGTTATTGAGCACCACTTCCGGAACCTCGCCACGACGCAACTCAATCACCACTCTCATCCCGTCCTTGTCCGATTCATCCCGGAGCTCGGAAATGCCTTCCAGGTGTTTCCCCTTGACCAGATCCGCGATTTTCTCAACCAGCCGCGCCTTGTTGACCTGATAGGGCAATTCGGTAATGATCAGGGCATGTCGACCATGGTCAATATCCTCGGTATGCACTCTTGCACGGATTCGTATACGACCGCGCCCGGTAGCATAAGCTTCGCGTATCCCTTCACTGCCGTTAATGATGGCGCCGGTAGGGAAATCAGGCCCTGGTATCAGCGCAGTAATCTCTTCCAGAGTCATGCCTGGCTTTTCGATCATACTCACCAGTGCATTAATGACTTCTCCCAGATTATGCGGCGGCATATTGGTAGCCATTCCCACCGCGATACCCGAGGATCCATTGACAAGAAGATTGGGATAGCGGGCAGGAAAAACGACGGGCTCAAGTTCGGTTTCATCGTAATTTGGAATAAAATCAACGGTTTCCTGATCAAGCTCATCAAGCAACTCATTGGCGATGCGCGACATCCTTACTTCGGTATATCGCATGGCTGCAGGAGCATCCCCATCAACCGAACCAAAATTACCCTGACCGTCAATCAGCATGTGCCGCATCGAAAAAGGCTGAGCCATGCGCACGATGGTATCGTAAACCGCTGTGTCGCCATGCGGATGATATTTACCGATCACATCACCCACCACGCGGGCCGATTTTTTGTAAGACTTATTGTAATGATTGCCCAGTTGATCCATCGCGTAAAGAACCCGGCGATGAACTGGCTTCAAACCATCCCTGACATCCGGCAACGCACGACCCACGATCACGCTCATCGCATAATCAAGATACGATTGGCGCATCTCATCTTCCAGATGAACCGGAATAACTTCTTTGGCGAATTCTGTCATGGTTAAATTATCGAATTACTAATCAGTGAATAAGAATTCAAGCGCTTAAATCACGCTTGAAAGGGAATCAAGGAGCCTGCTCTCCGTGATGTGGCTTTCGATGCAGATTAAAAAGGCGGGGGATATGTTGATAAATCGGGTATTGCGTTTAAGCCTGGGACACAATGCCTGCATATCAGTTCTGGTTGTCGGACTGCCCGACCGGGCGCAACTTGGGCTTCCCTTGTTCCATTGAATGCAAAGTCTCATAAAAAGTGAAATCCTGCGCCTGCATGACCTCATAACTAGCTATATTCAGTTGATCAATCGTGTTGATATTCCTGCGATTGCCAAGCATTTTGTTAGTCATGACTGCACTAAACAGGATCAATATCGCTGCAAATAGAATAGCGCCCGCTCGATTAAAACCCTTGCGCCTCAAAACCCCACGCTTCGTCTGTGTGAGATAACGATAATCGGTCACCGTACCCTTACATGAATCGCGGCGCTGAAACCCCAAGAAATGCCAACCCATTGTATAATACCTGCCTGACTGCATCCACCAGAGCCATGCGCGCATTGCGCACTTCTGTCTCTGGAACCAATATGATGGTGTGATTATAATAGGTATGAAGCGCAGATGCTAGTTCCCGCAAATAATTAGCCAGGTGATGGGGCGCCCGATTCTGTGCCGCCAGATCCATTACCTCCTCAAAACGCCTCAATTGACGCATCAGAGACAGTTCATGAGATTCTCTCAGCAAAGACAAGGAACGTATTCCCTCCTCACTTTCAAATCCCCACCCCTTCTGTTCAAGTTGCACATGCAGACTGCAGATCCGGGCGTGCGCATACTGTATATAATACACCGGATTTTCCTGGCTCTGGCTCTTGGCCAGTTCAAGATCAAAATCCATATGCTGATCGCAGGGCCGCATCACATAAAAAAACCGCGCAGCATCATTTCCCACTTCCTCACGCAAGGTTCTCAGGGTAACAAACTCACCGTCTCGTGTTGACATCGACACGCGCGCTGAGCCGCGATAAAGATTGGCAAACTGAACCAGCAATATTTCAAGGAAATCGGTGGAACCGGCCAATGCCTGCATAGCATTACGTACTCGAGCAATATAACCATGGTGATCCGCGCCCCAGATATTAATACAGGCACTATAACCCCGCTCACACTTATTGAGATGATACGCCACATCAGAGGCAAAATAAGTTGGTTGTCCGTTTTCGCGTAACAGCACCCGATCCTTGTCATCGCCCAGACGAGTAGAAGCGAACCACGTGGCTCCGCCTTTTTCATAGGTCCATCCAGCCTCGGATAAGCGGTCTACTGCTCTCTCCAGGTCTCCGTGACGCACCAGTTCGCTTTCATGAAACCAGCGGTCAAAGGAGACACCAAAAGAAAGCAAATCCTCGCGAATATCATTCAGATTATAGGTAAGACCCATATCAAAAACGCGCTGATAATCCGTTTCACCCAGTTCCTCTCGGCATATGCCCATCATCACATCCAACCGGGCTTCATCATTCTCTCCATCCATCACACCAGATGGCGGTGAGCGCATCAGATTTTCACCCTGCTGCATATAGAGTATTTCAGCAGCGCAGCGCACGTAATCGCCCCGATACAGCCCGGATGGGAACTCGATATCCATTCCGCAACGTTCCAGATATCGAAGCCACACACTCAAAGCAAGCTTGTGCATCTGCCTGCCGGCATCATTGACATAATATTCACTGTCCACCAACCAGCCACGAGCCCGCAGTAAGCGCGCAAGCGCATCCCCGTATGCCGCCCCTCTTCCGTGCCCGACATGCAAGGGTCCTGTCGGATTAGCCGATACAAATTCGATGAGCAATTTTTTTGCGCCTTTCTCCGGCTCAAGGCATCCAAATTGATTGCCTTTAGCGCGAACACGCTGAATGATGGCATGATGAGCCTGATCACTCAAGCGGAAATTGATGAAGCCCGGACCTGCTATTTTAACGGATTCCAGCCATGATGGCTTTGCAACACGCTCAATGAGAGCTTCGGCAGCAAAGCGAGGAGATCGCCCTGCTTTAACAGCTACCACCATAGCCAGATTGCTGGCATAATCGCCATGGCGCTCATCACGAGCCTGCTCAATCATCACTTTATGATTAAGCAATTGCGCATCCAGGCCCTCATCCAACACCCATTGTTTGAATGCTTCCGCCAACAAATTGGCCACCTGATTTTTCAAACTGCCTTCCTTCACAAATTCATCCCGATTGATAGGTGGAAATTGTCCTTTCCTGCGCTCGTCATTTGGCTTGAATCGGGCACACAAAGGCTCTTGCGCCTGGCAGCCTGCTAGATTGATGGATACGGATCATTTAACCCATTTCCAGAATAGTCGAAAATCAGATTGCTATTAGACCGATGGCGTTTCAAAGCCAGATCAATTAAACGATTCAGCAATTGCGGATATTCCAGACCAGTGGCCTGCCACAGTTTCGGATACATGCTAATTGTGGTAAAACCCGGGAGACTGTTGGCCTCTAAAATATATGGCTCATTATCGCTGGTACGAATCAGAAAATCCACCCGCGCCATGCCCGACATATTAAGCACTTTGAAACAATCTATAGCCAGGGAAGACAGGCGCTGCTGCAGCCTGGATGAAACCGTGGCGGGAATCAACAAGCGGGAGCCTGGAACCAGATATTTGGCGGCATAATCATAAAAATCGTGTACCGACTCAATTTGCCCGGCCACCGAAGCTTCCGGAATCTCATTACCAAGAACCGCAACCTCGAGCTCCACCGCTGGAACAACAGCTTGCTCAACCAGTACTTTATGATCGTAACGGAGAGCATCGACCACGGCCTGCATCAAATGTTTTGCTTCATACACCTTATGTATGCCCACGCTGGAGCCCATATTCGCCGGCTTGACAAACCATGGAGGCGCTCCACATTGATCACGCACTTTCTCAAGTAAATCTCGCGATTCTATCGCCTCAGCTGAGAAAAAAACAAACGGTGCTACCGGCAATCCGGCCGCAGCAAGCATCTGCTTCATGATCACCTTGTCCATACTGAGCGCGCAGCCCAGTACTCCTGAACCCACATAAGGACGTTCAAGCATTTCGAATAGGCCCTGCAATGCGCCGTCTTCTCCAAACGTACCATGCACGATCGGAAAAAAAATATCCACGCACAATGGTTCGCAAGGCGATCTATCACCTTTCCACAGCACTGGTGTCGGTGGTGGCGCCGGATTAATCCACAATGGGCTACCTGACTCTTCCTCAAGGCGATCGCAGCCATTCAGAACCCATTCATCCGAAAGCGCAACCCAGCGCCCTTCAGGTGTAATACCAATGGGTATGGCGTGATAGTGTTCGCGCGGCAATGCGGACAAAATACTGCGCGCTGACCGTAGAGAGACTTCATGTTCGCATGAACGCCCTCCGAAAACAACACCAACATTGAGTCGTCGAGTGTGCAAAATATGACTTCCTGATTATAAGCGATTAATCTGTCAAAAAATGGGCAACCTGGCATCAGTCAGGCCGGGACAGCGCCTTTCTGTAATGAATTTAATGGTTTTAGCTTAATCCTGAAGAAGCAAATATCCGAACATCTCTAGCAGGTTGTTGCTTTTCTACTGCCTCGGCCATCTACGGCGTTAAAAACAAGCTCAAAGTGCTCATTTACAAGTGTAAAATCCGCTTTTTCGCTCGATTTTGCCTTGTATCTGGCTCGACTCAGCGAATTTCAACAGCCGACCAGGAAACCTCTGATTAAATCATGAACCCGGTGCCTGCGGTGANNGCGAAGTCGAACCCGCTTGCATCCTTTATGTCCAGCTTCTTTGCTGACAATCTTCGCAATAGCCCCGCTATTACACGCGATTGTCGTCTCGAATCTGAACATAATGAATTACAATCACCTTCGTCCAGACTTGTTCAGAGGTCCCCTAACCAAACAACGTCATGAGGGCAGTACAAAATTCTTGCCCACACAAAAAAAGAGCGTAGCTTATTATATGCTACGCTCCTCGCTTAATTCCAGCACTGGATCCAGGGAACCTCTGAGCAAGTCATGAACTCGGTGCCTGC
>DEIQ01000022.1 GCA_002352565.1 Proteobacteria bacterium UBA2770
CTAGTAATTGAATAATATCAATACCATGTTTCTCATTAAAATAGTCTGCGATTATTATTTCAGTTTTCATTTATTCTCCGATACATGCTTGACACTTAATAGTGAATTAGGCAGAAACCCTACTAACCTGCTATATGGATGCTGCTTGGCAGGTTAATAGAGGTTCCCTGATATTATGAGCATCTATCAAGGCTTTTGCAGCGGGGTGGGATAAGCGCTGCCTGATTATTTAATACCCACGTTTGCGATCCACCCATTGTTCCGGCAAAACCACTTTTTTTGCCGGAATTCCGCGTAGCAAGCGGCGATAAATGTCTATGATTTGCGCAACTGTGGCATCCGTTCGTGTGATAGCAGCAATATGCGGCGTTATTCTGATTTTCGGGTGATTCCAGAATGGATGATTCTCTGATAATGGCTCTTCGATGAACGTATCAAGACATGCGCCACTCAATTGCCCGGAATTGAGCGCTTTTAGCAAATGCGTTTCCACCAGATGCTCGCCGCGCCCAGCTTGAATCAGATAGGCTCCCGCAGCAAGTTGTTGGAAAATGCGATGATTCAGGATGCCCGAGGTTCGGGTTGTCAGGGGTAAAAGATTGATCAGATAATCAACCTGATCCAGGCAAGCCATCAATTGATCGTCCCCATGATAATGAAAAGTCCCAGGAATCGTTGCAGAATGCCGGGACCAGGTGTGGACCCGGAATCCCAAACCCGACAAGGCTTCAGCCACTCCGCTGCCCATTTGTCCACACCCGAGTACAGCCACGCTGATATGGGGCGGCTCGACGATGGAAAGGGGCTGCCACCGATGTTGGGATTGAATGGTTTGATAAGCCTGGAAAGCGCTATGATGCTCCAGAAGCGCTGTGAGACAATAGCGAACCATGGCGTTGCGCAGATGGGCGTCTACCAGTCGGCAAATAGGTACGTGGCAAGGCAGGGAGGAATCAGACAGCAGATGATCCACGCCTGCACCGATAGAATAGATGAGTTGCAAGCCTGAAAAGGGTGTCCAGCTCATGGGTGCTTGTTTCCAAACCATGGCAAGGCGTACCGACTCAGGATTATCTACTTCAGACCAGGGCTGTACACGGATATCAGGTGCCTGCTGCCTGAAAGCCTGGAGCCATGCGTTTTGGGTTTTATTCGGAGTGACCAGCAAAATACTCATAGGTTCTCGTCATGATATACTGGGAATTCGAGTGATAAGGTTCTTGGCTGCAGGTCTGAATGTTCATGCCCGTATTTAGTGTCGTCTTAATATTATAATGATGGCTTGTATGACATGCATGAGATTAGCATTACTCTGTCATTTATCAGGGCATGAATCAAGTAAAAAACTGAGATATCAATGATGCCGATACCATTGTAAACGCTTGGTTTCTGGTGAACACTGGTGCTTTAGCAAGTATGTATCGGGGGCTGACACGGATCAAGATTGAAACATCTGATGACTCCGTGTATTTCGCATCATGCCCATCATGCATTGAAGTTCTGCCGGGTTTGCGTAGAGTCATCGCGCCGATCCTTTTGTTCGGTTTCATCCCATGGATGTTTTCGAATCAAATATTGGCGGTGAAACGCAATATCCTGGAGCCTGGTCTGATTGCCGAGATATTTTTTCAAGATGCCCACCTTGGGATTAACATGACGCGGTCGAGTGACCGGATCGTTTGATAAGGAGTTGCCCTGTGATTACCATTGATGATCTGCTGGCGCAGAATAAACTCTGGGTCGAAGAAAAAAAAGCGCAGGATACAGAATATTTTAATAAACTAAGCCGGGCTCAGGAGCCGCATACTCTGTGGATTGGCTGTTCCGACAGCCGGGTTTCTGTCAATATCATCACTGGAACGGCCCCTGGCGAAATATTTGTGCACCGGAATGTGGCTAATCTGATAGTCAGCACCGATTTTAATCTGTTGACTGTGGTTGAGTATGCTGTCGATGTACTTAAGGTTGGTCAAATTGTGGTATGCGGTCATGAGCAGTGTGGTGGAATCGAGGCTGTGCTTTCGCAGCCGGATGATTTCGATCTTATTTTCGTCCGCAAATGGCTTAAACCCATTCAGGACACTTACAGGATCCATAAACAGGAAATAGATGCGCTGGACGATATGGGGCAGCGGGCGACCCGCTTGGCTGAATTGAATACTTTAGAACAGGCGCATAACCTCGCGCAAAATTATATTGTGCAGAGGGCATGGAAGAAGGGAAGCTCCTTGCGCATACATGGGTTGATGTACTGCCTGAGGGAAGGAACGCTTAGGCGCGTCATTGAACTGTCCGATTGAAAACTTTCAGGCAGAATCGCGAACGGATAATCTTGGTTGATCAGTAAATCGCTGTAATCGGGAGCCGCCAGTCTCTTCCGAATGCGCGCCGCGTTATTTTAACCCCGGGCGGTGCCTGGCGTCTCTTGTATTCGTTGCGCTGGATCAAACGGATGACCTGTTGCACTGCCGATAAATCGAATCCCCGAGCGCATATTTCCGACTCGGATAAATTTTCCTCTACATAAAGTTCGAGAATGGGATCAAGCACTTCATACGGAGGAAGGCTGTCGGTATCTCTTTGATCGGCGCGCAACTCTGCCGAAGGTGGGCGATCCAATACCCGGTCAGGAATGACGCGTCCTAAAGTATTTCGGTAACGAGCAAGTTTGAAGACCCTGGTTTTGTCCAGATCTTTCAATGGCGCGAATCCGCCGATCATATCGCCATACAATGTGGCATAACCGACCGCCATTTCACTTTTATTTCCAGTTGTCAGTACCATGAGGTTGAATTTGTTGGACAACCCCATCAAAAGCACTCCGCGGCAGCGTGACTGAAGATTCTCCTCTGTAACATCGGCAGGATAATCAGTGAATCGTGGGGATAGAACGTCAAGCATGGCTTCAAAGGGTTTTTCAACGGAAAGGCAGTCGTAATGAATGCCCAGCCATTGTGCTTGTGTGCGTGCGTCTTCCAGGCTCATGCCCGATGTATATCTCGAGGGCATCATCACGGCTTCCACTTTATCAGGTCCGAGGGCATCGACAGCCAAAGCAAGTGTCAGGGCGGAGTCGATTCCTCCCGATAATCCCAAAACCACCCCCTTGAAACGGTTCCGCTGCACATAATCGCGTATTCCAAGGGTAATGGCGCTATAGACAGAAGCCTCTTCTGATAAAGCAGGTGTATGTTCATGCGAAACATCAATCGTATTTCCGTCCGGGCTAATCGTGACAAGGAACAAGCCCTCTTCGAAAGCTGGTGCACGCCAGATGATCCCGCTGTCTTTCGTGCAGATCATCGATTGACCATCGAAAACCAGTTCGTCCTGACCGCCGACCATATTGACATAAATCACGGGAATGTTGTTCTCCTGGCATCGTTGGGTCAGAACCGATTCTCTTTCATGGAGTTTTTTGATGTGATAGGGAGAGGCGTTGATATTGATAATCCAATTTGCACCTTGCGCTGCTGCCTGGCGGGCAGGTTTTTCACTCCATATGTCTTCGCAGATGGTGATGGCAAAGCGGATTCCGTGGCTTTCGATGATACAGGGCGCGTCCCCTTCGGAAAAATAGCGTTTTTCATCAAAAACATTGTAATTGGGGAGAAGCTGCTTGCGATAACGCTCAATGATGCTTCCATTCAGGATGATGGCGGCGGCGTTGTAGATAGTTCCGTTGGTATACTCGGGATAACCCACCACCACATGCATATCGGGTGGTAAAGTACGGCACAGTTCATCAAGTGCCTGCTGGATGCTGTCCGGCAGGGAAGATCGGAACAGGAGATCTTCCGGCGGATATCCAGTGAGGGATAATTCGGGAAACACCACCCACTCAGCCTGATAACGTTCAGCTGAATGCTCGCAGGCTTGACGAATGCGTGATAAATTTCCCTGGATATCACCGACCCAGAAACTCAACTGGGCCATAACCAGACGAACCTTGGAGCCGCTCATTTCATAAGATGCCTGGATTCATGATATTTCCTTCGCGCAGAAACCAGGTTTAATTCCCAAGCAGTTTTTTCATTTGTTCGCCCAGGAGCCCGGGAGAGCGGACAATGACGACCCCAGCCTGTTCAAAAGCGGCATATTTGGCTTCAGCAGTCCCGGATCCTCCGCTGATGATGGCGCCGGCATGACCCATGCGCTTTCCTGGAGGGGCGGTGACGCCGGCAATATAAGCCAATACTGGTTTGTGAACATGCGCGCGGATATAGTCAGCCGCGATTTCTTCATCGGAACCGCCGATCTCGCCGATTACAATGATGCCCTCTGTTTTTTCATCCTCGGCGAACAGTTCAAGGCAGTCTACAAAACTCATGCCATGCACAGGATCACCTCCGATACCGATGCAGGTTGATTGACCAAGACCCTCATTGCTGGTTTGGAAAACCGCTTCATAAGTTAATGTGCCTGAGCGTGAAATAATACCTACGCGACCGGGAGAATGAATATGAGCCGGCATGATGCCGATTTTACTGGCGCCTGGGGTGATGATGCCCGGGCAGTTGGGGCCGATCAGTCGGCAGTCGTATTCAGCCAGGACTGCCTTGACGCGCACCATATCAAGAACGGGTATATGCTCAGTGATGCAAACAATAAGTTTGATGCCGGCATCGGCGGCTTCCAGGATGGCGTCGGCTGCAAAAGGCGCTGGTACATAAATGACCGAAGCTTCGGCATCGGTTTGTGCTATGGCGTCATGCACGGTGTTAAAAACCGGCAGTCCCAGATGCTGTTGCCCACCACGACCTGGGGTAACGCCGCCCACAAGCTTAGTGCCATAAGCCAATGCCTGCTCGGAATGAAAAGTGCCCTGTTTCCCGGTGAAACCCTGACAGATAACCCGTGTATTTTTATCGACAAGAATGCTCATTTGATCTCCGCTATAAATATTATGAATCGAAGGATAAAGGTTAATTATTCCGCGCGGATGCTACGGCTTTTTGGGCTGCGTCGGTCAAATCGTTGGCAATGATCAGGTCAAAACCGCTTTCAGCCAGCATTTTCTTCCCTTGGTCCACATTGGTTCCTTCAAGCCTGACTATCACCGGGATGCTGATGTCCACTTCTTTCATCGCGGCAATAATGCCTTCAGCGATCAGATCGCAACGTACAATGCCACCGAAAATATTGACCAATATGGCGCGAATTTCAGAGCTGGACAAAATAAGTTTAAAAGCCTCGGTTACCCGTTCGGCAGTGGCGCCGCCACCTACATCAAGAAAATTAGCCGGAGCACCGCCATGCAGTTGAACCAGATCCATGGTGGCCATTGCCAGACCTGCACCATTGACCATACAGCCGATGTTACCATTGAGGCGGATGTAATTCAGATCGTGTTGACTGGCTTTGTACTCTTCCGGGTCTTCCTGCGTTGGGTCTCTCCAGCTGGCCAGCTCTTTCTGACGCGACAGTGCATTGTCATCGACATTGATTTTCGCATCAAGTGCCAGCAGGCCGCCATCGTCCATAATAATCAAAGGGTTGAGTTCAACCAAAGAAGTATCATTTTCTATGCACAGCCGGTACAGTCCTTGCATGATCGCTGTCAATTCCTGCACCTGCGCTTTGTTCATTCCCAAGGCGAAACCCAGAAGACGCCCATGGTAATCTTGCAATCCGCAGGCCGGATGCACTGTGATGGTAAAGATCTGTTCAGGAGTGGTTTCTGCGACCTCCTCGATATCCATGCCGCCGGCGGCACTGCTCATAAAAGTGATGCGCTCTTTTTTTCGATCGGTCACGACACTAAGGTATAATTCCTGAGAAATGTTCTGCGCGGATTCGATAAGTAATTTATGAATGGGAAGACCAGATGCGTCCGTTTGTTTTGTCACCAGTCGACGGGAGAGTAAATCTTCCGCAGCGCGCGCCGTTTCTTGAACATTGTTTACCAATTGCACGCCACCAACTTTCCCACGTCCTCCCGCATGAACCTGAGCTTTGACCACCCATCGTGTTCCGCCCAGACTTTCAACAGCGCGTATAGCAGCGCTGACGCTTTCTACCACTTGTCCATTGGGTACGGGTATTCCATAGCGGGCAAACAAAGATTTTGCCTGGTATTCATGCAGGTTCATAATATTGCCATTCCTTCAGCTAGCCAAGTTCAAATGTGTTTATTTTGCGCCATCTTTTTCAACAATGAAAGTCCGGTGACTGATGCCTGTCATAAGTGATACCGTTTCACGGTTCCAGGCGTCAAGGAGCGATCTGCGCATGCAGGCTCAGGAGCTTTGGCGCGCGCTTGCTCTGGTCAATTTATATCGTTATACGCTGGTTTTGGCGTTGCTTATGGGGGCTGCCAATCACCCTTTGCGTTCCAAATGGGAACAGGGTGATCAAACAGGTTTTTTTGTCGCTCTGGCCGCGATCCTGTTTTCAGCAATATGCTGGAGCCTGATCGGCCGGAGACATTGGGCCGGCTTTCATGCCATGGCGCGGATGCAATGTCTGCTTGATGCGTGTCTGGTACTTTGGCTCAATTATACCAGCCCCGCAGATGCAGGATTGGGGGTTTTGATCCTCATGCCTCTGCTTCAGGCGGGTTTGTTTCTGCCTGTGGCGCAAGCGATGGTTATGGCTTTCTGTATCTGTTTTTTGTTTATTGTCAGCGCGTACGGCAAAGATCCTGTCATTGGAAATGAATTATCCAGTCACGGAATGGTTGCCCTGGTCGGGATGGCGGTGACCTTTGCCAGCAGTTTTATGGCAACCAGAGGAAGGTACAGTGAAAAGCTCGCGGATGAACGTGCGGGCGAAGTCCAGCGTCTGGCCCGGCTGAACGCTTTGATTATTCAGCATCTCGACCAGGGAATTATGGTGCTGTCGCCTGAAGGCGAACTGCTTCTGGTCAATCATATCGCCCATGACTGGCTCAAATTGCCGGAAAATACCCGCCCAGGAATGCGGATCGATCAGCAGTGTCCTGCCTTGAACGAACAATGGCGGTGCTGGTTGGTTAATCCTGCGGATTCTTTCCTGCACTGGCATTATGCAGGAGCAGATTTGCGTTTGCATTTTATGCGATTGGAGGTGGAAGATGTTCCCGGTGTTCTGATACTGATTGAGGATATGGCCTTGGTTCACAAGCAGGCCCAACAGATGAAACTCGCGGCGCTCGGACATCTTACCGGAGGTATTGCGCATCAGATGCGCAATCCTCTGGCGATTGTTCTGCAAGCCGCCCGGATGCTCGATTCCAAAAAGAATACTGGTTTTAATGACAGGCAAAGGCATCTGATATACCTGATCTTGAGAAACACAAGCAAAGCGAACCAGACCATCAGCGATATACTCAAACTATCGAGCCAGTCGGAATCCGCCACTGAACTGTTCGATCTGGTATTATGGTTGCGTACCGCTGTGGCAATCTGGAAAGCGGAATACAGTGAATCCGGCATGGAATTGGGTATAGAGTCTCCGCCGGATGGGCTTTATGTCCAGGCCGATTCGTCTCACCTCCAGCATATTCTTGGCAATCTGATCGGCAATTCGGAACGACATGGTAAAATTGTGGATCATCCGCTTAAAGTTATGCTGCGCTGCGGGCGGAACGATCACGGCAATGTATTTCTCGAAGTGCAGGATAACGGCCCCGGTGTCGGAGAACAGGCAAGGATCCATCTGTTTGAGCCTTTTTTTACAACCAGTCCTGCAGGGTCTGGCTTGGGTTTGTTTCTGTGTCGGCAATTGTGCGAGGCCAGTCAGATCCATATGGAGTATCATTCTGTTGCAGGGAGTGGCGCGTGTTTTCGTCTGGTGTTTCCCACGCCGCAATTAAACCATGAAATCAGAATCGTAGCGCAACCTCCCATCATTGCCCATGACCAAGACTCCTTCATTTGTTGAAACGCCGTCCCGGAAGCCGATTCTGGTGGTGGACGACGAAAACGATATAGTGGATTTAATTGCCCTGATGCTCGAACCCTTGGCGGTTCAGGTTCATGGTGCCGGTTCGCTTGATGAGGCCAAACGTCAATTAAAATCTCAACGCTTTTCCTTATGCCTGGTTGATATGCGTTTGCCGGATGGTCATGGATTAGATCTTCTGCATTATATGAGGCAACAGAATCTGGATCTTCCAGCCGCCATGATCACGGCTTATGCCGATATTAAATCAGCCGTTTCCTGTCTCAAGGCCGGCGCTATCGATTTTCTCATCAAGCCGGTGGAAGCAGCCACATTGAAACAATTGGTGGCTGATGTTGAGCGGATGGCATTGAGGCCCGTCAACGATTGCCAGATGCGCCATATCCTGCTTGGAGAATCAGCCGTAATGCGTGATTTGAGAGGCGTCATTAACAAGGTGGCGCGCAGTAATGCGTCGATTCTGATTCAGGGAGAATCCGGCACTGGCAAAGAACTGGCAGCTCGATTGATTCATCAGCAAAGTATGCGCGCACAAGGACCCTTTGTGGCAGTCAATTGTGGCGCCATTCCGGCTGAACTGATGGAAAGCGAATTTTTTGGCCATAAAAAAGGGAGTTTTACGCACGCAATCCGGGATCAGGCGGGTTTGTTTCAAAGTGCCCATGGAGGAAGCCTGTTTCTCGATGAGGTTGGAGATTTGCCTGTCGCTATGCAGGTCAAGCTTTTGCGGGTTCTTCAGGACGGCTTTTTTCGTCCTATCGGCGGGGTCAAGGAACATCAGGCGGATGTGCGCATTATCAGCGCCACGCATAGAGATCTGCGCCGACAGGTTGTCGAAGGACGTTTCAGGGAAGATCTCTATTATCGCATCCATGTGATTCCTCTCTTTATGCCCCCGCTGAGGGAACGAATCGAAGATATTCCTCTGCTGGTTGAGCATATTTTGCGTCGCCTGGAACCCCAGACTGCTTTCAAGGAACATTTGCATCTTACCCGAGCGGCGGGTGAAGCACTGTGTGCTTACGCCTTTCCGGGTAACATAAGGGAACTGGAAAATGTGCTGGAGCGGGCTGTCGCCTTGTCTGAATGCGCCGAACTGGGTCTGGAATCCCTGCTTCTGCCTGAATATCCTGGCCAGATGGAGCCCGATCGCGTCCACCATGTGGCATCCAGACTTGATGAACACATTGACGATGTTGAACGCAAGAGGATCATAGAAGCCCTGACGGTGACGGGATACAATAAAACGGCCGCAGCCCGGATTCTCGGTATCAGTCAGCGGGCGTTGCGCTACCGGGCCAAAAAACTCGGTATCGAATGAATAATGGATGATAATGCCAGGTACGTGTTCCTGATATTCGCAGCTCTGCCCGATTGCGACAATGTGGGAACATGGTGTATCCGGAATTGTATACAGCACTGGTTGTTTTTGGAGATATGACATGAACCAGAGAGTAATCACTATCTTATCGCATGATACCGATCCGATTCAGACCTGGCGCGCGTGGCCGTGGATTCTTGCCTTGGGAGCAGTCCTGCTGGCGCTCGGTTTTATTACTTTGAGCATGGTGACACTGGCTACTGCCCTTAGCATGGTTTTGATCGGCATGATCATTCTGCTGGCGGGAGCGGTTCAAATGTTTTATGCGCTGCGTTATAGACACTGGAAGGGTTCCGGGCAGCAAACTTTTTCTGCAGTGCTTTACCTGTTGGTCGGATTGATGATGATTTTCAAGCCTTTCGCTGCATCTATAGTTTTCACCATGATTTTTGCGCTGGTGTTGACGCTGCTGGGTTGCTTGCGCTTATCCATGGGCTGGCTCGCGCGACCGCTCCAAGGATCGTGGTGGTGGACGCTGAGCGGCGGTTTAACATTGTTGCTTGGAGTACTGATTCTCATCAACCTGCCCGAAGCCGCTGTGTGGGTGATCGGTTTGTTTATCGGCATTGAACTGGTTATGGCAGGCAGCTTGTGGCTTCTGGTAGCCTTACAGATGAAACGAATGGTTTAATGGCGATCCAAGCCTTAAGGAAGCTCTGATTCTTCCGGGCCAAGGCAGGTGTGGTTCCTTATGTTCAGACCACTCCGTTGGTTTGGAAGTGTTCTGTTGTGTGTTTGTTATCGATTTGGGTTGGTGCCAATCGCGACTTTACGTTTAGGCTCAGGACTGATAAACATCATATTCACTTCAAATAGAAGATCACAATGACCGCGATGAAAATGGCGGACATGAAAGTGTGCGCGCAGCGATCATATCTTGTTCCAACCCGTCTCCAGTCTTTGATCCACCCAAACATATTTTCGATCTTATACCTTTGTTTGTACAGGGCTTTATC
>DEIQ01000048.1 GCA_002352565.1 Proteobacteria bacterium UBA2770
CATGCGCAGAGTATGAGTGAGGTATTCGCCAATCGCGCGTTGTGGCTGGCGGTGACGCTGACAGCACTGTTGCAGCTTGTGGTGGTCTATACGCCATGGGGGAGTCATGTTCTGCATACATCGCCATTGTCAGCACTGGAACTGTTCTATGCTGCGGGTGCGGGGGCTGTGGTTTTGGCGGCGATGCTTGTTGAAAAGCGCCTGGCGGATTATGGGGTAAAGCGTTCGGTTAAACCGGTTTTAGAGCCAGGCGATTGATGTACACATGCCTCTTGAGCCTGTTTTTAACGAAGAATTTGCAAGTGCAATAGTTTTTCAACAGCCTGTTAATGCTTTCGTCTTAGAAGAAGATAGCCCAGTGCAAAGAGCATTATCGAAGAGGCCCAGGCGGAAACAAAAGGATTCAGGTGATAAACTTGCGCGGAACTTTTGAAAATGGCATTGAAGATATAATAGGCCATTCCGGTCATGATCCCGAGTATGGACCGCTGCCCGATGCCGCCTGAGCGTGAGGAGACAAAGACAAAAGGGACGCCGAGCCAAACCAGAAAGAGTGTGGAGAGCGGATGGGCGAGTTTATCCCAATAGCTGATTCGATAGGCGTGATTGTCCAGGTGGTTTTCTTCCAGATAGGCGATATACGAGCCAAGCTGCCACCATGGAATGAGGGCAGATGGAACGGATAGAACGCTGAGCAGATCAGGGTTGAGTTCGGTGAACCATACGGCCTGCTCCAGATAGGTATGCCTGATGCGTTCATCTTCAAAATCGACCTGCTGTACCTGGTACAGATCCCATCTCTGGGCGCCGAAGCGCGCCTTTTGTGCGCTGATAATTTGCTTCAGGTGCAGATCCTGGTTGAACTGGAAGATTTCGACACCATGCAAAATCTGATGGTTGGCTGTGAACCCGGCAACCGATATGAATGAATTTTCATGGCGAATCCACAGTGGACGGGTATCGGTGGTGATCTTGCCGCTGATCGCCTGTTCCTTGACGATATCGGCGTGTGTGTCCGCCCAGGGCAGCCATAATTCTCCGATTATGAAACATAATAGAACGCCGGGCAGGGCACTGACGCTGGCTCGTAAAGCCAGTTGGTGTCTTGACAGGCCGCATGCCTGCATGGCGATGAGCTCACTGCGGCTCGCGAGTTGTCCGATTCCCAGGATGGTTCCGATTAAGAAGGCTATGGGGATCATTTCATAGAGTACTTCAGGCATACGCAGCAATATCACCACCATGCCCGTTACCAGGTGGTAACCACCTGTTCCGATATCATCCGCTTCACCCATGAACGTGATGAAGTAGACCAGGGCACTCAGACCGGCGATGACTCCAAAGCTGATAGACCATATAGTTCGCCATAAATAGCGTGGTAACAGACTCATGGGCTGAACCTTCGTTTCAGAGCCGGGATACAGCCGCTGGATGAGAGAATGTACAGCAACATGCTGCCATGTATGACAAATACGCTAATGATGCCCCGCAAGGGATTTTCCTCGATATAAGATGAAGCAGCATTGATGAGATTGGTGTAGACCAGGTAAACGGCGATGGCCGGAAGCAGATTGTTGTAGCGTCCTGAACGAGGCGCGGTACGGGCGATAGAAGGTGCAAGCGCGGCAAGCAGCATCGCTATGATGGGCGCCGACAGGCGATTGATCAGTTCAGCCTGGTCTCTGGAGTCGCCCGTACCCCACAGGGTTCGGGTGGCACGCAGTTTGCGCCGTTGGGATGTTTTAACCTCATGCTCGAGTTGAAAATGCAGTCGATGTTCGCCGAAGGTGATGATTTGTGAATCCAGGCTATGGGTTTGCCCTTGATAGCGCCAGCCGTCATTGAGGATCAGATAGCGCCCGGCTTCGGTTTCATCGGAAAAAAAACGCCCTGCGTGCGCGGTCAGAATCACCCGTTTGCCATTGACCAGAGAACTGGCAAAGATATTTGTGAGCTGATCTTTGTCTATGACATCTTCCATATAGATTACGGTTATGCCGTCTTCGAGGTAGCGGAATTCTCCCTGGGGCAATACTTCAGCCTGAACCAGGCTTGCCCCCTGTTGGCGCAAGAGGTTTATTTTCAAAGCCGACCATGGTGTGAGCTGCGTGGCACAGATGCCGGCCAACATCGCAACCAGAAGCCCGCTGCATAATGCGGGAACATACACAGCGCGCGAACCGAACCCGCATGCAGTAGCGGCAATCATCTCGCTGGTGAAATAAAGACGACCCAGTGTTAGCATGATACCGAGAAACATACTGATGGGAAGCAGTATGGAGAGAAGCTCCAACGAGCCGTATACCATCAGGGTGACGACAAATCGCGCGGGAAGCTTGCCTGTGGCGGCGTCTCCGAGAAAGGTTGCAAATCGCACCACCAGCAGAATGCCGAACAGAACCAGCATGATGGAGACTGCGGACGCGATAGCATCCTTGAACAGGTAACGTTCAAAAGTATGCACGGTTCAAACTATCCCGGAAAACATACATGTAAAGCGCATGTATGGGAATAAAAAATGGTTCATGTTTGATGGTCGCCCATGATTGTGATATTTTCCACGTGTAAGCATGGTATATTTTTAACAGAATTTCAGGAGAGCAGAATGCTATTACAATACGCGGTTCATGATGATATCAAAAATCAAAAGTGCGACTGCGTGATTCTCGGACTGTTTGATCAACAAAAATCGGTCCGGGCCATAGACTATCTGCCTGAAACCGCCAGACAATACCTGAATTCCAAACTGGCCTATGGGGATATCCAGGGCAGGCTGGAACAAACTCTGCTTCTTCACGAAGCTCCCGGCCTGAATGCCGATCGTTTGCTGGTCATTGGCTGCGGCAGTGAAGAGCGCTTCGACATGAAAGCCTGGCGTAAGGCCATGGCCAGCGCTATCGCTGCGCTAAAGGGTACCGGTGTACGTCGCGTTCTCAATTTATTGCCTCTCACCCAGGTCGTGAATGCCCCCGCCAAGAGCGGTTTGGCCGCGCTGGTTCAGGAGGCGATCATTAACACCGAGTATCAATTATACCGTTTTTCGGCCTGCAAAAGCAGTGTCGATCCGGAGGATGACAAAAAGACAGCATTGCGCGAGATGACTTTTTTCATTCCCGAGGATGAAGAGCGGGTCAACATCCACCAGGCGCTGGAGCGGGGCGAATCGGTGGCCGAGGGCATCAACTGGGCGCGAGAGCTCGCCAATCTTCCGGGCAATCGATGTACGCCTTCCTATCTGGCGGATCAGGCGCAACAACTGGCTCAGGAGCACTCCGACTTGCTTCATTGTGATGTGCTGGAAGAGGATCAGATGGAGGAACTTGGAATGGGTGCGCTGTTGTCTGTTTCCCGTGGCAGCAGGGAACCTGCAAAATTGATCGTGTTCGAGTATCGGGGGGGCCACAGCGAGCAAAAACCAGTGGTGCTGGTGGGAAAAGGTTTGACCTTCGACGCCGGCGGTATTTCTCTCAAGCCTGCGGCCAAGATGGATGAAATGAAATACGACATGTGTGGTGGCGCTGCGGTTCTGGGTGTAATCAAGGCCTTGAGCCTGATGAAACTGCCGCTTCATGTGGTAGCTATCGTTCCGAGTTCCGAGAATTTGCCCGATGGCGCAGCCAACAAGCCCGGTGATATTGTCACCAGCATGTCGGGTAAAACGATTGAAATTCTGAACACGGACGCCGAAGGCAGGCTGATTCTGTGTGATGCACTCACCTACAGTCAACGTTATGATGCTGAAATAACTATTGATATGGCGACTCTGACGGGCGCCTGCGTGGTCGCGCTCGGACATGAGGCATCCGGTTTGTTCAGCAATGATGATGAACTTTCCGATGCCATTCTTGCCGCAGGGGATCGCAGCGGCGACAGACTGTGGCGTCTGCCTCTGTGGGAGGAATACCAGCCTTCGCTTAAAAGTTCTTTCGCTGATATGGCGAACGTGGGTGATAGATCCGCTGGCAGTATTACGGCGGCCTGTTTCCTTTCCCGTTTTGTACCTGCGGGCAGAAAATGGGCGCATCTGGATATTGCCGGTTCGGCTTATTCTGGCGGTGCGAAAAAGGGCGCCACCGGCAGGCCGGTGGCCATGCTGATGGATTACCTGTGCGCCATGGCGCACAAGAATGAAAGCAGGTAATCTGTGGCTGTCACCGCGTCTTTCTATGTGTTGCCGGATCAGGCTGAGGAAGACAAGGTATGGCGTTTCACCTGCCGTCTGGTTGAGAAAATTATTGCAAGCGGGATCAGGGTTGGTCTATTAACAGCTTCTGAAGCGCAAAGCCTCAGGCTGGATAGCCTTCTGTGGACATTCAGGGATTTGGCTTTTGTTCCGCATACCGTATGGCCCGAAAAAGATGATCATGCGAAAGTGATTATAGGTCGTCCGCCGGTTTGTGCGGAGTGGGGTGAATGTCTGGTGAATCTTACGGATGAACTGCCCGCTCCTCTGGATGACGCCACCATGATCGTGGAACTGGTATGGGGTGAGCCGGAAAAACGCCATCTGGCGCGCGAACGTTATCGCCATTACCGGAGTATGGGCTGGACTATGGTGGATCATCGTATTACCTCGTGGCGCTAGAGGGCGTTCTCAATTAGCTTGTTATTTTAAGCGGTTTTCATTTGGTATTCTGGCTTTGTAGTGATTTTCAAAGGATGAAAATGGCCGGAATGTCTCTTCCTGATGACCAATGGGAAAGAATTCG
>DEIQ01000005.1:0-24760 GCA_002352565.1 Proteobacteria bacterium UBA2770
TTACCTGGAGCCATCGGTCATCTCAACCCGACTGTCCCTCTGGTGAAAAATCTGGTGCAACGCGGCGAAAGAGTGATTTATTATGCCGGTGAAGAGGCAAAAGCTCAAATCACCTCGGCGGGCGCTGAATTCCGCTCATGTCAAGAGCTTCTGAACTATTCACATGATGATCCAAAGATTGCCGACAACGTCATCCTCACCGCTCAGGCATTGTTATCGGCCACCGAAAAAGGAGTGGGGCCTTTATCCGTCAGCCTGAAAAACGATCATGTGGATTACGTACTCTACGACGGACAATGCCCGTGGGGAAAATTTATCGCAGCACACTTGAAAGTTCCGGGCATATGCCTCAATAGCACCATTATCAGCTCCCCCTACCTGATGCTTGGGGATACCATCATGGCCAAGGAAATATTCAAGATCCTGATCCGGGTTGGGAAGCTTGTGCCCATGATCCGGCGCATCAAGAAACTGGCACAACGCGAGAACTTTCCTTATAAAGGATTTTGGTATCACGTTTTTGATTTGCTGGCCAACCGGGGAGACTTGAATATTGTTTTCCTTCCAGCCTGTATGCAGCCCTACCATCGCCTGCTGGGTAAAAGTTACCGTTTCGTCGGCGCCTCGGTTCCTGAATTACGCTCATGGGCAGGCCCGGATATCTCTTATCCCGCCGCCGATCGGGCCTTGATTTATATTTCGCTGGGCACCCTGCACAACGCACAACCGGGTTTTTATCGCACATGTCTGAGCATGCTGGAAAATGAGCCCTTCGATGTCATCATGTCAGTAGGGGAGCGCATCAATATTGAAGATCTGGGCTCCATTCCGGCTAATTGCGCGGTTTATTCCAAAGTACCGCAACTTGATGTTTTGAAACATGCTGATTTATTCATCAGCCATGGCGGTTGCAACAGTATCAACGAAAGCATGCTTCATGGCGTGCCCATGCTGATCGTTCCCATGCAGCTTGAGCAGGCTTTCAACGCCCGACAGTTAAAACGCATGAACGCCGGCTTGTTCATTCCTATGCATCGGGTCACTGCAACGCATCTGCGTCGCTCCATTTATAAAATCCTTGGCAGTAAACGTTTCGCCGAAGCAGCAAATGTAATAGGCCAGCAGATCAAGGTTGCTGGCGGAACTGTGCGGGCAGCGGATGAAATCATCGACCTGATCGAACAACAGGGCATCGCAACGAATAGACATAAACTCCATTCTCATATAGCTTGACAAGGAGTCGGAAATCAATATCCCCCGGGTTCAACACAGCGCGCCACATAAAGCCCCGCCCCATCAGCCGCTGTTCAATATCACCAATTTTATGTTGGGGGAGCCGCTGGGCATCTGGTGGAAATTACTGAAGGATAACCATTTTTCGGTTGACTTTCCATTCTGGTTTCGCGCAGGGCTGATCAGCATGATGGCGCCCGTTAACAGTCTCGGCCAACGGAAAGAGCAGAGACAATGGAAACAACAGATCGACGCCATGGATTCTGTTGAGGATCCGGTGTTTATACTGGGACACTGGCGCAGCGGAACAACACTTTTACATTATTTGCTGTGTCTTGATGATCAACTGGCCACTCCGAACAACTATCAGATGGCCAGTCCGTTCAACTTTCTCTCCCAGGAAGCGGTGAGTCTACCGGCCCGATTGCTCAAACGGTTTGGCCTGATCCCGGAAACACGCCCCATGGATCAGGTTCGTGTTTCGCTGGAAAGCCCACAGGAAGATGAGCAGGGACTTTTTATGGCTTCAACCCTTTCTCCCATAGGGGCTTGGCTCTTCCCGAGACATCATGCTTATTACGAGCGTTTTTTCACCTTCGAGCAAGCCAGCGATGAGGAAAGAGAACAATGGAAAACCACCATGCGGTGGCTGGTGCGCAAACTGAGCCTGCGCTATCCAGGTAAAAGACTGGTATTGAAATCCCCCCCTCATACCGCGCGCATCCCGTTGCTGCTTGAGCTTTTCCCCCATGCATCATTCATTCACATCCACCGCCATCCGTATGAAGTATTCCAATCCTTCAGCCATTTTTATAATTCCCTTGTAAGATTGGTAAACCTGCAGCGCATGACGCCGGAATATGTGCAAAATACTGTGCTTCGCTGGTACCGGATTGTGTACGATTCATTTTTTGCGCATCAACCCAAGATACCAAATGGAAACTGGTTTGAAACCTGTTATGATCATTTGAAAACCCAACCTGAAATCGAGATGGAAAAAATGTATGCGCATCTTGGATTCAATGGATTTGACGCCTTGCAACCGCGGATTCGGGCTTATCTGAACAGCCTCAGCGATTACCAGAATAATCAATATCCTCCATTGGAGAACGTTGAACGAGAATTGATCTGTCAGCGCTGGGAGCCCGCTTTCAAACACTGGAACTATCAACCATGAACAATACCAGCAGCAGAGGCGAAATGAAAGCACGATTCATGCGTATGGCGCTGATCCGGCTGATGGTTCTGGTGATTTTTTTCGCGATTTTTATTTATGTGTTCGTCCAATGGAATAGCGGGGGACCGCACGGACAACATTTATTGTCATTGCAGCAATGGGTCACTCAAAATAACCTGTTGGGTCCGGCATTAAGCATTATAGGTGGCGCCATCGCTATCCTGATTGGCGTACCCGCTATTTTGTTAGCCTTATTGTCAGGTATGATTTTCGGCACCTGGGCTGGCAGTATAACCATGCTCAGCGCCATGGCTGGCGGCTGCACTTTAATCTATGGCCTGGCGCAAGGACGCTTGCAGTCCACTCTGCATCGACTGATGGCAAAACGAATCCAACGCCTGAAAAAATTTCTTCCTCACCAGGCCTTCGCTATCGTGGTGTTTATTCGCCTGGTATTCTTCGCGTTCATGCCATCCAACTGGCTCACCGCCGCTCTTCCTGTGCCTTTCCGCACCTATATCACTGCGACCGTTATCGGGGCAACCCCCCATGCCATCATCTATTGCTGGCTTGGAGCAAGCATGGCACAACGGCTTCTACAACCGGAACATGCCCAGGCCACCTGGGTTTATCTTCTGGTTCCCGCCGGAATCGCCGCGTTACTGATGGCGGCATCCGGCGCTGCTGGTTCGGTGCTCAGAACTACCGAACCAGCAGATGAGGGAAACGAATCATCCCTTGTCCACGGCGAAGAAACGACGAGAACAAGACATAAGCCATGATCCAGGCGATCAAGCGGGAGCGAGTCCACGCAGGATATTTAACGCTTCGGAGACATGGCGCTTAGCCTGTAATTGGGATGCAAAAATATGTTGGATAACCCCATGACTGTCGATGACAAAAGTAAACCGACCCGGGAAAAGCCCGAATAAATTCGACCGAACACCGTACAATTTGCGCACCCTTTGATCTTCGTCACAGAGCAAAACAAAAGGCAGCTGGTATTTACCAGAAAAGTTCTCGTGGGACTGGGGTGAATCTGAGCTTATCCCGATGACTTCAGCGCTCATCTCTTTGAAGCTTTCATATTGATCGCGGAAACTACAGGCTTCAGCGGTACAACCCGGCGTGTTATCTTTGGGATAAAAATACACGACCACCGGCCCCGCGCCTTTGAAATCACGCAAGCGAACCTTTTCACCACTCTGAGACGATAATTCAAAATCTGGCGCCTGATCTCCCACATTCAATGTAGAAGAAATCGACTTTTTCCCGTCCATATCATTGCACTCCTGTTCCAGTTGAATCATTGTCAATATTGAGACTAACCGTATCAATTTTGTCTCATCCATAACAATCATAGCAGCATAACGCGCAAATAAAATCCTTTGGGTTTCGCAGGATCGGCAATTATTCCATGCCTGTTTTAACAACTTCTACCCGTTTTCTGCTTTCCACAATCAACGAAAGCCTGAAAAATCCCCAATCTTTAGAGCTTAAGCTTACGCTAGAATCCGCGCCAACCATGATTTCAGTGGGGGTTCCGACGAACTGGGAGCATTGATAAGAATCGCGACTGCTGATTTCAATACACTACACCGCATGGCTTACGACATTCTCTCTACTTCGCGCCTGGCCAATTTATATAATGATTGCGGCTATGGTACATAATTTGCTTTTACTCAATAATATAATATTTTCATCGTGTTAAACACGCAAACCTATGAAAACAACCATGGAGTTATTGTGGCTAAAGCAAAATTAACATTCAAGGATATCAATCTAAGCATAACGGTGCCGGTTGGCGTTCGTGTGATCGAAATATCTGAAAAGGTGAATTCGGGCATTGTTTATGGCTGCCGAGAAGGGGATTGCGGCACCTGCATGATGAAAGTGGAGGAAGGCTGGGATAACCTGTCCACCATTTCGGTTCTGGAAGATAAGGTATTGAGAGAAAATGCAGCCGGCAGACATTACCGTCTTGCTTGTCAAGCTCAGGTTCTCGGTGACGTGACGGTGAGTCCAGCCTGAGAACTCAGATTATTTATTTATATATATTCAACAGGAGCGTTCAAAATGCCCACCATTACTTTCACCAGCCCGGAATATAAAGATAAAACCATCTATGCGGTTGCCGGGAGTCATACTGAAAGCGTGCTCAAAATCGCCAAGGAAAACAAAATCCCCATCAACTTCAATTGTCAGGATGGTGAATGCGGCACCTGCCTGATTAAAGTGTCTTCACTCGATGATAAAGGGCGCATGGGCGGTCCCTTGACCGAAAAAGAACAATTAGTACTTCGGGAAATGGGGAAAATCTCCAAGGAAGAAATAGAAAGAATGGCTGTAGATGATTTACCTGTTTCCTGGCGCCTGGCATGTCAGATGATTGTCCGGGATGAGGATCTTATGGTTGAATATTGATCTAAAAAAAGGCAACCCAATCAGTGGACTTCCAGCCTGGCTGTAATTCTGATTCAAGAGGCGCTGACGCAATCATCGACATTTTTCTGATATTAGTCTGATTAATTTTAGAGGAAGGTGATTGTGGTTCCCTAACAGGTTTGCTTCGTCAGTATTTCCCAAAGCATACGGATTTCAAGATGTTTAACAATTAATGGAAAAACATATGGCTGCTCTTGCAGCTTAAATCCTAATGCACTTCGGACTTGAATCTGCGATTAGTTTGCACTTGGGGCCAAGTGCAAACCTGTCTCCCTGGCTAAAAGGCCATAACTCAGATGATCCACTTAATCATGGCCTGCACGACATCTTCATCAACACCATTGATGCCGAATTTATTACGCCAAATCTGATATTCGATACCTGCCTGAATCACCCCCGGTTTGTCCCAGAAATTGCCGATGTCCAGCAAAAGGCGGGGGGCAGCGAGCAGATTGGCTTCCCTTGGGTTGCTGCCGCCATTCTCGGAAAAGGTATAATCGGCGAACCCTTCAAAAACCAGATCCATACTGGAAATCGTGAAGGGAAGCTTCCAGGCAATGGTGATTTGCCCCCCGGTATCCGTATCTTCAGCAACGAAATCCCGCCTGGTTTCACGCGCATACATATTTAGGTTAAAAAAGGAAAAATAGGGAATATCAAGAGACAATCCCGCGCCATAAAGATAGACGCGCAAACCATTACCCGATTCTATCTGAGTAGCAACGAATACATCCTTGACTATACCCGCTTGCCATGGCCTGCCACTGATGATTTGTCCAAGACTGAAGCGCGGTTGAAGCTCAGCATGGAATTTCGTACCCTCCGAATCCGGCTCTTCGATATCCACAAAGAAGAAAACATCGCCATAGCGCCACCGGAGAGCATTTTCAATCGTTAATACCGCACGCTCTTCCTTGTCGATCGGAGCGGCAAGCCCATCATCAAGGCCGTCGGCATAATTTGTACCGTAAAGATACTGAACATTGGTAGTGCTGAAATCTGATGATAACGCCAATGGCACCCAAAACCAAGGGATAAACCATAGCAGAATTCGGAATACTATGGCTCCCCTCAATGAGCCAAACTGGATAGAGTTGTACATGTGCTTAATTCCTTCCCCAAAATTGTTTATGATTTAGCTTTACGGCAAGCATCACAAAGCAAGTATCGTGCCTGGGGAGGGTTATAAACTACCCGGTTTACAAACGTCTGTTACCTTATCAAATGGAGCGCTGATCAATTTTCCTGTGGATAAAAGGCTGATTAGTGACCAGCGCTGGCTTGAGATTCCTGGTCAATGAGGTAGTTGACCACTAGCATCATATTATCGTAGCTCCCTGCCAATGAAGGTGAGGTCCAGTATTTACCATTGACCACCATAACGGGCACGCTCCAGATAGCATAATCACTCAACAACCGGGTTGCACGCGTTAATTTCGTCTCTACGGCAAATGAATTAAACGTATCGTCAAAGCGGTCACGTTCCACACCCTGCGCCGCAAAGAAACTGGCGATTTCCTTTTCCTTGAGCAACTTCTGCCCTTTTTCATGAATAGCGCTGAAAATGAGGGGATGCAGACGCTCCACCATATCGAAGGATTCGGCAGTATAGTAAATGCGGGCATGAATTTTCCATTGCCGATTCATGGTAGCTGGAAGCCGATCGAACACCACTTGATCGTTATCTATCTGTTGTCGCCATGCCTGCACGGCAGGATCGAGTTTATAGCAATGGGGGCATCCATACCAGAATACTTCGCTCACCTGCACCCGGGATGCATCCTCAGGGGGATGAGCCATTCTGATTTTCTGATAATGCGTTCCTTCTTCGAAAGTGGGCGCACTATCCGCATAAACAGGGTGAAAGCCCAGCCCCATGAGAAATATTACCAGCCATAAAATCTTGCCCACAGCAAGGTTGGGCAAGCACTTAATTATTGGATACACGATGCAATCCTTCTATATAGGAAGCCACTGCCTTGATCTGCCCGTCAGACATCCGGTATGCAATGTCATCCATGATTTCGGCATTATTACTGACCATAGCGCCTTCCCGATAAATTTTCAATCGCATCTCAACATATTGCGCATGTTGTCCTGCCAATCGGGGGAAAGCTGCCGGACCATTGCCCCCACCGGCAGGGCCATGGCACCCCATGCAGGCCGGGATATCGTCGTCTGGTACACCACCATGGTAAATAATCGCCCCATGTTCCGCCAGATCGGGATCCGCTTTTCCACCGGACATGGTCTGTTCAGCATAAAAAGCGCTCAAATCTGCCATATCCTGAGGACTAAGTGACTGAACCATACCCGCCATAACAGGATTTGGCCGACTACCGTCCTTGAACGCTCTGAGTTGCTGCCACAGATATTTCTCGTTCTGCCCAGCAAGTTTGGGCCATTGCCCACTCAGACTGTTCCCATCCGAGCTGTGACAAGCCACGCAAGTCGCGCTTTTCTGACTGCCTGCCTGCGCATCTCCTCTCTGTAGCGGTTTTTGCGCGTTTACGACTGAGTAGGCATCTAAAAAAAGTATCGTGAACAGTCCCGCAAATAGGAATTTCCTTACTTTTGTCACCTTCGTTCTTACTCCTCGAATATATAAGAATTCTATACCAACTGGCTGACGACTCATCGCGCAAAGGCATTCAACGAATTCCAAAAATATTGTTGATTCAGGGAATCCGTGGCAGCTTTATCAAACGCCGGGTTCCATCATCGTCGCGTCACCGCTCCATTATTTCCCCGTGACAGGAATCCATGGCAGATAGCACTTGCACACAATTTATTCACACCCTTATACTATGGTAAATTTAAAATCAAATTTTCTGAGGATTGTACACCGATTAACCCATATCGCGCTACTTTCTATCGGAGTTCGACATGAACTCCCACGCTGCAGCCGTCGGTTCAAGCCCGGAATCGTGGAAAGGTTGTGCCCGTTTTCTTTGTGGCGCCGAACATTCCAGGCATTTTCCCGCCGATACCGGCCGTGAAATTGCCTTTGCCGGCCGATCCAATGCCGGGAAATCCAGTGCTATCAACCGCTTGATGAACAACAAAAAACTTGCCCGATGTGGGCGAACCCCAGGCTGCACCCAGCAAATCAACTTTTTCGAACTTGGCGCGGATACCCGGCTGGTCGATCTCCCCGGCTATGGTTACGCTCGTATGCCAGAGTCCAGGCACCAAGCGCTGATGCGTTTGCTTGGTTCATACCTGTCTCATCGTAGTTGTCTGCGCGGCGTAGTTCTGTTATCAGATGCCCGCCATCCGTTGGGGCCACTTGATCAGGATTTTCTTGCCCAACTGAGCGAAAACGAAATACCGTGCGCACTATTGCTGACCAAAAGTGACAAGCTAAGCCGAAACGGCGCTACAGCAATTTTACATCAGACAAGAGATAAAATCGAGAATTACCCATTCCTGCAACATATTCAACTGTTTTCATCACTCAATGGCTCGGGTATCGACAAATTCAACGCAATTCTGCGACAATGGACTGCAGAAAAATTATAGAGCTATACGGAAGAATATCAAACCACCTGATAAGCACAAAACAACCTTGCGAGAAGGTTACGGGCGATGTTAGCGCCAATTCATGGGGTGTGAAGCAACAACCTCTTAATTGATCCAGTAGCAATAACAATCAGGGATTGCCGCGCTTATGGGAAAGAATAAATATCAGCGTCTGTTCTTATTGATGGCTGTTGGTTTAAGCCTATGGCTGGCGGCCTGTGCCGGCAGAAACAACGATAGTGGAACGCAGATTCCCGCTCCCGGGGTGAATAAGGGAACCCGTGCCGTTTCAATACAGGATCGCGCCACCATTTCCGCTAAAAATCCTGCCGACCCCGATTCGGCCTACGCTTCGCGCTATCATCCTTTGCCTTCCATGCCGATTTTGATCGTCAACGGCACGATCCTCACCGGCACTGGCGAAATCATCAATACAGGGCATATTTTGGTGGAACATGGGCGAATCCGTTTCATCGGTGAAACACTGCCCGCGACCCCGGCAAATACCACCGTTGTCCAGGCGGGGGGGAAGTGGATAACCCCCGGTTTGATCGACGCCCATTCCCATCTCGGTGATTATCCTGCGCCCTATGTGGAAGCACATGCAGACGGCAACGAACTGACCTCACCCAACACTGCCAATGTATGGGCCGAGCATTCAATCTGGCCCCAGGATCCCCAGTTCACCTCAGCGCTCGCAGGTGGTATCACCAGTCTGCTGGTATTGCCCGGATCCGCCAACCTCATAGGCGGACGTGGAGTGGTACTGAAGAATGTCCCTGCCCGCGGCGTGGCCGAAATGAAATTTCCCGGCGCGCCCCAGGCATTAAAAATGGCCTGCGGAGAGAATCCGAAACGCTGGCATGGCAGTAAAAATCAGCGGTTCCCCAGCACGCGAATGGGAAATGTCGCAGGAATGCGCGCCGCCTTTCTTGACGCCAAGCATTATCTCAACCTTAATGAGAAGGAACGCGCCGCCATAGATGGCTCAAAACGCCTCTTGTTGGAAACCCTTTCTGCGACACTTCAGGGGGAAATAACGATACAAATTCATTGCTACCGGGCCGATGAAATGGCTATTATGATGGCTATGGCTGAAGAATTCGGTTTCCACATTGATGGATTTCACCACGCCACGGAAGCCTACAAAATTCCTGATATGCTCAGGCACTATGGTATCTGCGCCGCCATGTGGCCGGACTGGCGCGGTTTCAAACTTGAAGCCAATGATGGCATTGAAGAAAATATCGCCCTCGTGCATGAAGCTGGAGCCTGCGCCATCGTTCATTCCGACTCAGCTCAACTCATCCAGAGGCTGAATCAGGAAGCCGCCAAAGCCATGGGTGCCGCCTCGCGCATGGGGCTTACTATTCCCCCCGCCCAGGCGATTATGTGGATCACACGCAACCCCGCCCGGATGATCGGTATCGAGCGGCAGACCGGAACCCTTGAACTTGGGAAAATGGCAGACATCGTCATATGGGATGGTGATCCTTTCAGCATCTACAGCCGCCCGGAATCCGTCTTTATCGATGGCGCTCGAGTATTCGATCGCAACGACCCCAAAAGGCAGCCCGTATCCGATTTTATGGTCGGTGTCGAGGCGCGGGGAGCGTTCCAATGATGCGCGCTGTTTTACTTACCCTGTGCCTGATTACCACAGCTGTATTCTCAGTCACACACGCTCAGAATCAAGGCGTGATCGCCATTACCGGAGCAACGATCCATACGATGACAAAATCGGGCACGCTGCGCGGAGCCACCATGGTCATCCGCAATGGAAAGATCTCGGAGCTCGGCGCCAGCGTTGCGATTCCTGCTGATGCGCGGATCATTCGCGCCGATGGCCAGGTCATTAGCCCAGGGCTGTTTCAACCCTTCAGTTCGCTGGGACTTTCCGCCATTGATCAGGTGGAGGAGATCAACGACGAAAAAAGCACCCATGCCTTGTGGTCTGGTCCAGCGTTTCACGTGGCTTCCGTCATCGACTTTTCAGATGAGGAAATTATCCTCAATCGCGCCAATGGACTGGTTAATATCATGGTGGCGCCTGCTTTGGGCGCTTCTGTTTTCTCGGGGCAGGCGAGCATTATCGATGCCCGCGACACCCTCGATGGCTTAGTGCAGCCCCGCGCCGCCATAATCGCCCATTTCGATGCACAAGCATCCCACCTGGTAGGGGGATCGAGGGCTGCGGTCATGCTGGCGTTCGAGCAGGCGTTTAATGAAGCGCTTGATTATCGTTCCAATCGGGCAGATTACCTGCGCGGACAGCGCTATGACTATCATCTCTCCCGGCAACACCTCGAGGCCCTGCAGCCTGTACTGGATCATACAATACCCCTTGGTATCGTGGCACACAGGGCGCCGGACATTCTTGCCTCTCTCGATCTGGCTGATAGATATCAACTTGATATCGTGATCATCGGCGCCAGCGAAGCCTGGAAGGTCGCGGATCGACTGGCTTCCACCCATACCCCGGTAGTCATTGACCCCTGTAATAATTTGCCCACCTCCTTTGAAACCAGAAATGTACGCGAGGATCAAGCCACCCTTTTGCATCAGGCCGGGGTAATTTTTTCCTTCACCGCCTGCGGCGCAAAGGAACTCATGGGCTGGGGCTCAAACGGCAATGCCGCGCTTGGCCTGCGCCAGAGCGCGGGTATCGCCGTTGCCCATGGATTGCCGTGGATCAGCGCTTTGCGCGCCATTACCACAGAACCGGCCCGCATCTGGAAATACCAGGGCTCCATCATCAATCTTCGTTCAAACGCTCCCGCGACTTTTGTGATCTGGAATGGAGATCCGCTGGAATTAAGTACGTATGCCCATGCTGTGATGATCAACGGCCGCTGGCAGAATCTGGACAGCCGACAACGCCATCTGCGCGACCGTTACCGGAATCAGGAGCAGGCGCAACTCCCTTTTGCCTATCGAGGCCTCTGATGTCAAGCAGACTGGTGGTTCATCCCGAAGCAATTTATAAGCGCGGCTGAAACCACCAGCTTCGAAGCTGTTCCGCCAAACGATTCTGCTGCTGACGCGCCGCCAGATTTTCGAAATCGATCCAGGCAATGGGTTGTTCCTGGTGGGCGCACGAAAAAACAGCCTGCGTTCTTTCGCCAGTCTGCGGGTCTATCTGCCAGTGCAGACATTGTGCACATACTCCCTTGAGCATACATTGCATCGGACTGGCTGCAGTCCCGAGCGCTTTGACCTGTGGATCAAACAAGTTCATCAGAAGCCCACCGCTCAACTCCCGATGCATCACCTCCATCAATCCGGTCCCGGCCATGATGAGGATGCGGTTGACCCGGTTCAGCGGAATCAGTTTCTGGTTGCCGCTCATGGCATCATAGGTTTGCAGCAGTTTGACGATATCTGGCTCCACGAGGCTGATATCCTGAACTCTTTGTGGTTGCACCAGCTTTTCCGCAACACAAGACCATACAATCTGGTCACTGGCGCTTTCCAGTTCATCTTGCCACATTGCTGCAGGACCCGAGACACCGAGCATGAGTAATAGTACCCGGTTGCCGGATGTCTTCAGCGTAACGCCCAGATCCAGCATTGCTGCAGCGCCCCAGCTTGCGGCGATAACCATAACGGTTTCTTCTTCGGGGATTTCTGTCGCTTCTCCGGTAGGACCCATAAGCACCAGCGGATCACCGGGTTGAAAACGACCTGCCAGCTTTGACGCCGGTTTCCACTGCAGAATCAGCAAACGAACCAGATCGTCCCGGATACCGGCACCGCTGACTGTCATCGGTGGAATCATCATTTTCGACCCTTCGATCAGACGCCTGCCCGTTTCATAGGATTGCATGCGGAAAAACTGTCCCGAGCGAAAACTTTTTGCTGTCAGTGGCGCTTTGACCAACAACTCAACCGCCGCGCCAGTGGCGCGTACAGCATGGATCGTCGCGCCAAAAGCGTCACGCATGCGCGTGAAAAAATGCTCCAGCGCCACAGTCTCAGAGGATTTTGGCGGATCCAATAGCTCCAGACTTTCGAGAACCTGCGGGTAACATCTTTTAGCGGAGGCAATGGCTTTTACGACACTGCCGGCATAAACCGGATGCGCATCACCCAGGAAACTAACCCGGTGCCGGTCACGATCATAAGAGGTGAGTGCGCCGACCTCAAGACTTTTGCAGTGATCCGCCACATCCACCGGATGCAGTTTTCCCTGAAATTGCATGTGTGGAGCGAAATGCCGACCATCAAGACGTATGCTCCCCGGATGTTCACGCTCATAGATGGTATTAGGAACCGTGCCCGCGGCAACGAAAATCGATCGCGCCGGAAGGATCGTTTCTCCGTTTGTGGCCAACCAGCGCCCTTGCACCCGCTGCATGCGGCGAAAAATCATGCCCTGGACATGTTGGTATGAATCGACCTCGACTCCGATGGGATCATGCCCTTCCACGTAGTGCAGACCTTCCTCCATGGCTTTGGTTAATTCCTCGTGATTGCGCACATAAGCGGGTGAATCCGCCATCCCGCGCCGGTAGACCAATGTCACACCGCCCCAGCGATTGAGCAATGGAATAAAATCAGGCGCTTGCCCGGATTCCTGAGCCCGGCGACGTTCAAAACGCACCTCACGTCCATGTTCGAGCCAGCGATCCAAAATGGCGTGATCTTCTTCGCTCAATCGAGCTTTCCATAAAGCTTCGTCTTCCCGAGCGCAAAGATCTTCCCATTGGCTCAATGTTTCTTCCACCTGGCAGACATAATAAGCCTGAACTTCGGTTGCGGTATCCACCGCTGTCAAACCGCCGCCTATGACCAGCGCCGGCAACTGAACTTGCAGGGAACTGAGCGAATCCGCTTTGGCAGCGCCTGTAGACTGCAACGCCATCAGAAAATCACTGGCCTGACGCATGCCACGAGCCATACTGTGGTCGATATGCAAAACACGGGGAAGCCCCGCGCCGGTAGCGTAACAGATATGGTCAAAACCCAGATCCCAGGCATCCTCAAGGGTGAGGGTGCCGCCGAGCCTTATACCACCATAAACGTCAAAAGTCTGGCGTCGCGCCAGCGTCAAATAAACCAGCTTGAGGAAGTTTTTATCCCAGCGCACCGTAATACCGTATTCAGCGACACCGCCAAAGCCCCAGTTGATGCGTTCATCCAGGGATTCCACCAGCTCATTCCAGTCTTTTACAGGGCGATTCAGCCAGTCATCCGGCAACGGCTCAATCTTGAGACCGTCAATCCCGAGAACGGCGCAACCTTCCATGGTCAAATGATGTGCCATGGAAAAGCCTGCCGGCCCCATCCCTGCCACCAGAACCTTGCGCCCATTCCATGGTTGAAGCCGAAACTGCCGGGCACGCAAGGGATTCCAGCGCGCCAGCAGATGATAGATTTCCACACCCCAGGGCAATGCCAGCACATCGGTCAGAATTCGGGTTTCAATTTCAGGGATATTAACCGGATCCTGTTTCTGATAGATGCAGCTTTTCATACAATCATTGCAGATACGATGACCGGTGGCGGGAACCATGGGATTATCCGCCATAATCATGGCCAGGGCGGCAATATTTCGCCCTTCACGTCGCAGCACGTTCATCTCCGAAATGCGCTCATCAAGAGGGCACCCGGTGAGAAGCACACCCAGAGGATTCACCTTGAAGCCAAGTTCAGGCCTTTTTTTCTTCTCCGGGAACCCCCTGGAACAAAAATCACCGCCATGATCGTGGCAATAAACGCAGTAATGCACCTGACCCTGGACTTCGCGCGCATTCATGCGCCCGTCTGTAAGTTTGAATCCGTCTCGCTTGCGCCAGGTTTGTACTGGCGAACGGCGCTTATCGATCTGATGCTCATGGATGGTTTCAACTGGAACCAGGTTCATGGGATCCAGCTTGTGTGGCATATCAAAAGCCGCCCAATGGCGCACACAGTGGGCGCCATCGGCTGTGCGCAGAGCCAGAGCGGTCCAGTGGGTCAATTTTTCGATGACATCTCCATGCCCGCTTGCATTTTCCAGGCATTGGACAGCCAGACGAGCAACCGCCAGTTCACGGTCCTGATGATCGGCAGCCCCAATCATGCCATCAAGCCATTGGTTGAGTTCGGAAAATGTTTGATCGATATCGCCTTTATAACGTCGAGCGCGATTCAAAACAAATTCCTGTTTGTATGCCATGACCGGGTCATGAGAAAGAATCGTCAGCCTTTGGCTTTCCATCTCAGGCTTGATATCAAACACATCTGCGATAAACTGCTCAACCCATGGCGCCAGCTTTAATAGGAAATCACTGATCTCTTCTTTTTCAATGGGTTGCGCTGAATTCCGAAAATCTCCAAGCTCCCGTAAGCAATCCGGATCCTGGCCTCCAAGAAAGGCCGCGAAAGCCTCATCCAGGCGTTGCAATCCGTCTGCTCTCTGCAATTCCTCAAATGGAAAAGTCCAATTCATGGCACTGTCGGTTGACCTCATCATTTTTCTTATAGTTCCATTTAGAATAACAATCTCAACTTTTTATTCTATTATGTATTTAAACCATGTGCAATCACCGCAGCATCCTTCCCGATGAGATGGCTGCAAGGTTGACGCAACGATCATGCTATTTTCGCACATCCTGCTTTGATTATATGCCAGAGTTATACTGGAAGGTGATCGAGCCAAGCACAAGTTTTGTGAAGCCTTGTGTATCACAATTATGCTGATACCTGATTGACCAGGCATTTTACGCCTGTGCGCTACTTTCAGGCAACAAGCAAGCGATAACATTAAGCCTGGGCGAGGCACTGTTGAATCGCCTCATATCCCGAAGGCTGCGCAGCAACATTCACACGGTGCGCTTTGTTTGCTATGTTAAGCTGCGTGACGCAGCAAGAATACAGCATAGTGAAAGCCGATTTGCGATTATAATATCAATCAACCCGTGAGCATACCGTGATACACAGGGCAGGGTTGCAAGCATTCCTGACCGACATCATCCCACTGCCTGGAATCGGCTCGATTGCACTTTTAATTCGCACCACGCCGTTCATAGCTCATACTATTCTGTGACCAATAAAAAGGAAACATTGAGATGAAAGCCATTCGTATTGACCGTCATGGTGGCCCCGAAGTTCTGCAACTGCAACAGCAGCCGGAACCAAGGCCCGGCCCTGGCGAAATTCTGGTACGTATCAAAGCCACAGCGGTCAATCCTGCCGATATTTACCAGCGTGAAGGCATTTATGGCTACAGCGCCGAATTTCCATTTACGCCCGGGATGGAAGGCGCCGGGGTCGTTGAGGCCGTTGGCCCGGAAGTAAGCCATGTCAAACCCGGTCAGGCCGTTTACTGCCTCGGAAGCTTGACCGGCACCTACGCCGAAGCAGCGCTGGTCACCGCCTACCAAACCGTCCCTTTACCGCATGGGGTTTCTTTTGAGCAAGGCGCCTGTATCTTCGTCAGTTACACCACAGCGCATCTCGCCCTTTTTGGCCGGGGCAATGCAAAGTCTGGAGAAACTGTGCTGATTCATGGCGCCAGTGGTGGCGTAGGTCTGGCCGCTACCCAGTTAGCCAGCCACGCTGGCCTGAATGTTATCGGCACCGCCAGAACCCATGAGGGCCGTGAACTGATCCAGGCACAAGGCGCAGCCCTGGCAACAAACCATCAGGATACCGATGCCATCATGGAATATACTCAAGGCAGAGGAGTCGATCTTATCGTTGAAATGCTCGCCGGGCAAAATCTGGCAATGGATCTTGAACTTTTGTCACGCTCGGGGCGGGTGATGGTCGTGGGAAGCAGACAGAGCGCTGCCATTGATCCTCGCGCTTTGATGCAAAACAATGCCGATATCCGAGGTATCATGCTCCTGCACATGCCATTATCGGCAATGCTGGATGTTCAGGAGAAACTGCGCTCTTTTTTTGAGCAGACACCTTTCAAACCTGTGATTGCCGAAACATTTCCCATGGAACAAGCGGCGCAGGCACAAAAGAAAGTCATGCGGGGTCCGGCGCATGGCAGAATCGTGTTAAGGAACCTCTGATTAAGTCATGAATTCGGTTCTTGCGGCCCTTATATCCAGCTTCTTTGTTAACAATCTCCGTAATAGCCCTGCTAACCCGCGCGATTGTCGTCTCGAATCTGAACATAATGAACCACGCCTGAGCTGCGCCCGGACTTGATCAGAGGTCCCTTAATCCCGTAGACCCTGTTTCCTGTGCGTTCAGAGCTTTGAAATAATGGCTGCGAGCGCCCGATTGCAACAGCGCTCCGTTGCTGGCGACAGAAATTGTTCGCGCAAGATTTGCCTGATAAAATATCTCAATGTCGCCTCTGGATTACGAATTTCCCCCAGATGCTCCATTTCCACCTGCCCGCTCATAAACAGAGCGTATTCATAGGTGGTGGAGGATGAAGGACACAGATCCGCATCACCCAGTATGGCCGCCATGCGCGTCAGCCAGAAATCGTTTCTCAGCCCTTCCAGCACGTCAGGCAAAGTTCCCTGGTAGGGTTGATCCGGATTTATAGCACGAAAATTGACGACATTCCGCAAATATCCCCTCGGCGATATGGATCTGGGCGGCGCGCTGACATCCGTGCACCGCAACAGGCACTGAATTTGACTCTGTGCTTGCGGCGCCATATTCATGGCCTGCATGATCGGCTGCGCGCGGAGAAAGGCACGATCTTCCAGCCGAAAAGGCGTGTGGATATTGTCAACGGTATTGTCGATTCCATCATGATCCATGTCATGAATAGCTGCCGCGAGCAGCAAAGTAGCCATTTGCGCGGGTGTAAAAGGTGGAAAGGCTCGGCGATCCCGCAAGCTGGCCTGCTGATGCGCATCAAGCAGCAACCAGGTGAACACTACCACTTCCCGACAATGATGGTGATTGTGATAGGGATAGGGATGCGACGTTTGGGCCAGAAGCGCGCACAACAAAGCGGCGCGCGTATTTTGATGTTCCCATGACAACTGCAATGCCGCCATCGCATGGCTCATAAGTGCTGCAATGCTTGGCGCCGCGCCATTGCGCCAGTGCTGGAAAATCCGAACCAGCTTTTCCGTCCATGGTTGCTTGTCATCCGAAAACACCCCGAGCGCGGCATTTTTCAGCAAGCTCCTGTCACGATCCCATGTGATCAGAACTTCGGATAATAGCGGATCCAGTTCCAGCGCCAAACTCCTATGGGCCGAATTCAGCCGCAAAAGCGCATGGCTTTCCTGCAGTATCCCGGCTGCCTGCGACATTGGAACTCCTTGAAACAGGCATCGACCTGTAAATTATAGAAAAATCATGCGAGATCGCGGCACATTGCAGAGCATGGACCTATCCTTACGCGCGTTTTATCAATCTCTATCTTTGTAGCGAGCGATGGCGCACACTGCGATGATAGATTACCCGGACCTGGTGTTATAATATCGGCCGATCCATGTATCTCTTCGAGAGTCGGTCGCATAGGGTCTGGGCATATTTTTTAAGGAACCTCTGATTAATTCCGGGCGAAGGTGATGGTGGCTCCTTATCAGGATAAAACTGCAACGAGACCATTCTTATCTCATATCACTTATGCGCACTGAAACCCATCATGGCTTGGGATCTGATACCTGTTCCTGACAAATCGCAAACCTGACAATCATGAGGAAGCCATGGACATTCACGAACAGGGGCATAATGATTCCCGCTCCTGGCAGCATGTGGCACATCTGGACCAACTCAAGAACCCCGGCAGCATCGTGGTTCGTCGTGATACGCCGCCATCGGTCATCATTGTTCGTGATCACCAGATCCTGGCAGCTTACATCAATCGTTGCCCCCACGCACTCATCCCGCTCGATGATAACCATAATGATGTTTTGAGTCTGGATCAACGCACCATTCAATGCGCCATGCATTTTGCCCAGTTCCGTTTGGAGGATGGTTATTGTATCTACGGCCCATGCGCCGGAGATCGGCTCAAACGCATCGCTCTACGCGTAGAGAATGGCTTGATTGAAATCGATATCCATTCCAGATTTTAGAGCCTCCCTGGTCACTGGATACCATGTACGCGCCTGAAAAATCACGCCCCAGCGATGGTCATCCCTTCGAGCAAAACCGATCCGCTACGAATGTTATGGCGCAGATCCACGTCATTGCCAATGGCAACGATATGCTTGAACATATCGCGCAGATTCCCAGCGATGGTCACTTCTTCCACCGGATGAACGATTTGACCGTTTTCTACCCAGAACCCGGTAGCGCCATGGGAATAATCGCCGCTGGTCAAGTCGGTGCCATGACCCATAAGTTCGGTCACCAGCAAGCCGCGATCCATTTTTAGCAACAGTTCATCAATCTCCCCGGCATTGGATTCAACGGTCAAGTTGTGCACCCCGCCGGCATTTCCGGTGGTTTCGAGGCCAAGCCTGCGAGCTGCATAGCTATCCAGCACATAACGGCTCAACCTCCCGCTCTCAATCAGCGACTGCTCTTTTGTCGCAACGCCTTCAGCATCGAACACAGCGCTGCCCAGCGCCCGTTTCAAATGAGGATATTCCCTGATCTGCAGCCATTCAGGAAATACAGGCTGCCCAACCTGGCCTTCGAGAAAGGAACTGTGGCGGTAAATGCGATTGCCATTGGCGGCGCCCGTCAAGGCGCGAAACAGGGAGGAAGCGATCGGCGCTTCCAGAATAATGGGGCTGCGCTGGGTTGGGATCCGATGTCCGCCCAGCTTTTGCAAAGTGCGCCTGGCCGCGATCACCCCCATTTGTTCCGCCTCGGTCAAATCAGCGAACTTGCGTGCGACATCAAACCAGGCGTCACGCTGCATGCCATGTTCATCTCGCCCCAGCACGCTCACGCCGCAACTATAGCGGGTACCACAGGAAAGCCCCATGAAAGCATTGGTATTGGCATAAAGATGGATGCCACGATTGTAACTACAACTCGCGCCTTCAGAATTGAAAATCCGCTCATCCACTTCCATGGCACTTTGTTCACAGCGTTGCGCCACTTCCACCAGGCGCTCTACTGTAATGTCCTGGGGATGATCCAGATCCAGATCCGGGAAGTCATGGGCAAGGAAACGGGGATCCGCCAAACCCGACCACGGATCTTCCATGGTATAACTGGCGATAGTGCAGGCAGCGTCGAGCGCCCTGGTGATAGCGGCGCGGCTAAAATCAGCCGTGCTCGCCGAACCGCAGCGTTGCCCCAGATAAACGGTCAGCGCCAAACCCCGATCACGGGCATGTTCAATGGATTCGATCTTCCCCAGTCGCACTGAAACTTCGATCCCGGTACCGAAATGGGCGCCTGCTTCGGCACTGCTGACCCCACGTTTGCGCGCTTCGTCAAGCGCCCATTCCAGCATAGCCTGCATCTCGGCTGGCGGCTCGGTGAGCCGTTCAGGCGGAAAATCCAGATTCACCATTGGTTCCAAGGAATTATTTTGATCCATCCGTTTCTCCCTGATTCTCGCTTGCGCCATCCACTCCGATCAAAGACGACACCGAACGCACAGCTTGCCCCGGTGCAGGTGGCACCACCTTGCCGGGGTTCAATATGTCTTCGGGATCCAAAGCGTTTTTGACCGCGCGCATAAGTCGCAGGGTCAGTGGTGACTGGGTACGTTGCAGTTCCCTGCGCTTGAGTTGCCCGATGCCATGCTCAGCCGCGATCGATCCTCCCAGCATCATTACCAGATCATGCATGCGTTCGCTGCACTCATCCCACATGGAAAGGAAACGCTCCGGCGCCATATCAGGCGGCTGACTCAAATTAAAATGCAGGTTGCCATCACCGAGATGACCAAAAATCATCGGCCGCACATCGGGACAGATAGCCTTCATTGCCGTACAGCCCTGAGTAACCAACTGATCCATACGCGATATGGGAACGGATAGATCGTGCTTGATGCTGGCTCCTTCCATTTTTTGAATCGATGGAATGGAATTGCGAATCTTCCACCATTGGCGCCGGATTTCATCGTCGCCGCCTTTTTTCCAGTCCAGCAACCATCGGCTCTCGATGCCGCTTGCCAGGCATTCATCCAGAATAGTCTCATCCCGACCTGTCTCGATTTCCAGAAGCAGATACCACGGAGCATCCATCCATAAAGGCATCACCGCATCGGGCATATGGCGTCGCACAATCTCGACGCAAGCGCGGGACAGGAGTTCGCAAGTAATGATCCTGTCTCCGCTTACCCGGCGCAAATGGCATAAGCCTTTCACCGCCGCACCGATATCTGGCACCGCCAACATCGCAGTATAAACGCGCCCCGGTTTTGCCGCAAGGCGCAACGCTGCCTTGGTTACAATTCCGAGCGTACCTTCAGTGCCGATGAACAATTCCTGCAAAGCATAATTGCTGTTGTCCTTATGCAGATATTTCAGATTGTTCCACAGGCTTCCATCTGCCAGAACTACTTCAAGACCGAGCACCCAGCGCCGGGTATTGCCATAACGTATGGTGTTCATGCCGCCAGCATTGGTGGCAATATTACCGCCAATCGTACATTCTTCGCGTACGGCATAGGTGATCGGGAAACACCGACCAATACGCTCAGCCGCCTGCTGTACTTGAGCCAGAGTACAACCGGCTTCGGCGACAATCACATCGTCGAGCGGCTCACTGGCCAGTATACGGTTCATGCGCTCGAGGCTGACGATGATTTCAGGTTTCATCCCGCTCGGCGCCGCCCCGCCGCATAAGCCGGTATTCCCGCCCTGGGCTATGACCCCCAAACCATACTCGCCCGCCACAGTCACGATATCAACCAGTTGCCCGGAATCCCGAGGGCGCGCCACGCCCATCACTTCACCGTGAAAATGGCCGCGCCTTTCATTCAGGTAAGGCTGCATGGCTGTGGCTTGATCGATCCACCCCGCACGCCCCAAGAGCCGATCCAAACGATTGAGCGCAAGATATTGCTGTTCCATCGGTACTATTCCATTGATTTTCCAAGAGTTTAAAACTTCGTCATTTTGATCAATGAAGAATCATCTGTCGGCGGCAATTTTTCAGATCATGGCTTTTTATATTATACTTTCATAAAGAAAGACGGAACATCTGCTACCAGATTACAAAAAAACCAAGGACTTTCAGGTTCATGAAATTGCCCAAATCTTTGACCCAGGTCATCATCGAACAGCAACGCGCTTTGAAAGCTACGGGTCAGTTCTCAGCTTTGCTTAACGATATCGCGCGCGCCTGCAAACGCATTTCGCATGATGTGAACCGGGGGCAACTGGTCAACATTTTGGGCAGTGCCGGCACCATCAATGTCCAGAGCGAGACCCAGACCAAACTTGACATTATCTCCAATGAAGTGCTGATAAAATCCATGCAGTGGGACGGGCATATCGCCGCTATGGCGTCCGAAGAAATGGAAAATATATGCCCCGTACCAGCCGAATATCCCAAAGGGCCTTATATGGTGCTGTTCGACCCGCTCGATGGTTCCACCAATATCGACGTCAATATGCCGATCGGCACTATTTTTTCCATTCTCCGCCTTCCCGCTGGCGTGGAAGAAGCCCAACTCGAACATTTTCTGCAATCCGGGATCCAGCAAGTATGCGCCGGTTATTGCCTGTATGGATCCTCGACCATGATGGTTCTGAGTACTGGCGTCGGTGTTGATGGTTTTACCCTCGACCCCGGTATCGGTGAATTCGTTTTGACTCATCCCAAATTGCGTATTCCTTCCCACAGTTATGATTATTCGATCAATGCCGCCCATGCCGCTGGCTGGGAATCGGCTATCCGCCAGTATATCGATGATTGCGTGGCGGGTGAAGAAGGTCCTTTCGGTCACCGCTTCAACATGCGCTGGGTCGGCGCAATGGTTGCAGATGTCCATCGAACTCTGATGCGCGGCGGCGTCTTTATGTACCCGCGCGATACCCGCTCGTCCAGAGCCGGCAAGATTCGATTGCTCTATGAAGCCAATCCCATGGGTTTTCTCGTTGAGCAGGCTGGTGGCGCCAGCATTTCTAACACACAGCGTACGCTTGAAATCAAGCCCGAAAGCCTGCATCAGCGGGTATCCGTGGTGATGGGCTCGAAGGAAAACGTCGAGACCATCCGGGATTACTACCATCGCCATGAGCTTGCCATGTGAACCACTCGCTTAAAACCAGATTACTGCCCTGTTTGCTTGGGATTTACACGGAATGACCGCCCGCCAATTGAGAGTGATCTTTCGTCTGTTCCAGATTGCGCTCGTCACTGCCGTAATTTTTGTTGGCTGGATGGGGATTCGCACCATTCCACGGCCCTATTGGGGAAAAGCACTGCAAAGCGCTTCCTACGCCTATCCTTTGGACTGGACATCCGCATGCAGCGGGACGGCCGTTCAGGATACACAAAACCAGAACGCCTTGCCGGCGGTGATACGAACGCCGCTTAATTATGAACCTACCTACCCTCATCCACTGCTGATGGTTTATGCGCCGAGCGGCATTGGCTCCAGAATGGTGGAACAATTCACCGGGTTGACCCACCAGGCAACCGCTTTGGGTTTTATTGTCGCCTATGCCGAAAGCATCCCCTTAAATACCGACAGCATCGCCGAGTTGGGGCGCCTGCCCGAAAAGATTTCGCACCGATGGTGCATTGACAGGAATCGCGTCTACCTAAGCGGACACAGCGATGGAGGAACCGTATCCATGGCGCTGGCTTTCATGGCCGAATCGCCGCTGCATCCCGCCGCCATTGCCCCGAGCTCCGCCGGAATTTCAGGCGAGGATCTGGAGGCATACGCTTGCCCGCAACCCGTTCCGGTCATGGTATTCCACAACAAAGGGGATCGCCTTTTTCCTGATTTCGGCGCCCAAACGTCGCGCTGGTGGGCCCGCTGCAACCATTGCACCGGAGAGCCCATAGTCGATGCTCAGAGTTGTCTGCGCTATCAGGATTGTTCGTCCCCGGTGCGTTATTGCGAGCTATCGGGCGGACACTTGCGCTGGCCTCGGCGCAATCAGACAATGCTGTCCTTTTTCGCATCCCAAAAACCTGCACCAGATCAAGTTCCGTAGCAATTTCGATTACACCAACCAGTTGAACCGCGTCTTCACCGACGCAGATGCGTCATGGCGCGATCCAGATCAGCGATCAGATCATCGGGATGGTCGAGCCCTATATGGAGTCGCACCAACGGTGCGGCATCATCCAGCCACGGAGTCGCTGTACGCAGCGCCGCCGGATCCACCGGCAACACCAGACTTTCATAGCCGCCCCAACTGTAACCGATGCCGAACAAGCGCAGGCTTTCCACAAAAGCATCGACCTGGGCCTGGGGAACGGCTTTCAATGCAATGCCCAGAAGTCCTGATCCGCCGCTGAAATCTCTTTTCCATCGTTGATGCCCCGTATCACGGGGATGAGGGGGATACAATACCCGCGCTACCGCTTCCTGCTGCCACAGCCAGTCGGCGATCTTCCGAGCAGAGGCATAATGACGTTCCAGCCGAATGCCCAGGGTACGCAATCCGCGTAATCCCAGCTGACATTCCTCCGCCCCGGGGCAATTGCCGATCAAAGCAGTACTGCGCTTGATGGCGAGATAGTCATCGCCGCAGGCGCTGACCACCCCGAGCATGGCATCGGAGTGCCCGGTAATGTATTTGGTGGCGGCATGAATACATACATCGGCGCCGTGCGCTAAAGGACGAAAATAAACCGGCGTGGCCCAGGTATTATCGACCAATACCCGCGCACTGCTGCGCTGATGCACCGTGGCTGCCAATGCAGACATATCGCTCATTTCAAAAGTCAGCGACCCGGGAGACTCGAGAAAGACCACCCGGGTTTGCGCTGTCAGCAAAGCTGATAGCTGATCATTGCCTGTGGAATCAAAAAAATGGACTCCGACCCCGAAACGCTCTAAAAACTGGTGCGCAAAATGGCGCGTTGGACCATAAACATTATCCGCAATCAGCACATGATCGCCTTGCCGAGTAAACGCAAGCAGACTGATAACAATGGCCGCCAGCCCTGATGATGTCACTACCGCTCCATCGGCACCTTCGAGCTCCGCCATGGCGTTTTCGAAAGCCATGGTGGTCGGCGTTCCGTGGCGACCATAATAAATGCCTTCATAAGGATGGGCATTTGCGTATCTAAGCGCGGCCAGCGAAGGAAACACCACGGTGGAAGCGCGATAAAGCGGCGGATTGACGATGCCGAAATTTTCTTCGGGATGACGCTCCACATGCAGCAACCGGGTTTCCATACGGTCATCATGATGGATAGTATCAGCAGCGTCTGTCGATGTTTTTTTCATGCAATACTCCAGATTTCCGATTAAGGAATCTCTGATCAAGTCTGGACGAAGCTCAGCTGTGGTTCATTATGTTCAGATTAGTTTTCACCTTGCCCTTGTCTTGATCCCGCAATCAACACAGATCCAGCCTGGCCTTA
>DEIQ01000005.1:24892-39698 GCA_002352565.1 Proteobacteria bacterium UBA2770
GCGCGACAGTGGTTAGCTAAACACTATGCCGCTGTGGGAGATCCAAGAGGTTCCCTAGTAAAGCCTGGCACACTCATGCATGGCGATATTCGCACGTAGCGGAAAAATGCACCTCCGGCCAGCGTTCTTCACTCAAGGCAAGATGCACTTTGTTCGGCGCCAGATAAACCAGGGAGCCCGCATGATCCATAGCAAGGTATTCTGCCATGCGTTGCTCGAACCGCTCCAGTTCTTTAGCATCGTCGCAACCAATCCAGCGAGCGGTAGCAACAGCGTAACCCTCGAATTTACAGGCGGCACCATATTCACTCTCAAGACGGTGCGCGGCGACTTCAAATTGCAGAGGGCCCACGGCGCCGAGAATCAGATCAGATCCCACAAGTTTGCGAAACCACTGCAATGCCCCTTCCTCACTCAATTGCTGCAGACCCTTGTGCATGGCTTTGGTGCGCATCGGATCGGACGGGATAACGCGGCGAAAAAGTTCGGGGGCGAAGTTGGGAATGCCGGTAAAAAACAGGCGTTCCCCTTCGGTCAAAGTATCACCAATCACCATATTGCCATGATTGGGCAAACCGATAATATCTCCGGAAACCGCATGATCGACCCGTTCGCGGCTTGCCGCCATAAAAGTCAGGGCGTTGTTGATCTTCATATCGCGGTTGAGGCGCACATGACGCATGCGCATGCCTGGCTGGTATTGCCCCGAACAGATACGCACGAATGCTATGCGATCCCGGTGCCCCGGATCCATATTGGCCTGTATTTTGAATACGAAGCCGGTAAACGCAGATTCATAGGGATCCACGCTGCGCTCTTCCGTCTGATGCGGCAAAGGAGCGGGCGCCATGCGCACAAAACCATCAAGCATTTCACGCACGCCACGATGATGCAACGCGGAACCGAAATAGACGGGCGATAGTTCTCCCAATCGATAACTTTCTTCATCCCAGGGGAAGCCGGCATCGCGCACCAACTCCACCTGCTCGCCCACAGTATCCAGGATGGCTGGATTAACGCGCCGGGCAAGTTCGGGATCATCCAGCCCACCGATGGTCTCGGACTGCCCTTTCTCGCCGAATAAATGCACTTTTGCACTTTCAATTTCATAAAGCCCGGAGAATTCACGTCCCATACCTATGGGCCAGGTCATCGGGGTACAGGCAAGCCCGAGCTCGGCTTCGATTCCATCCAACAGTTCAATCGGGCCGATCCCGTGGCGATCAAGCTTGTTTATAAACGTGATGACCGGAACCTTGCGCGGCCGGCAGACTTCCATCAGTTTGCGCGTGCGCTCTTCCACCCCCTTGGCGACATCAATGACCATCAGAACGGAATCGACTGCCGTCAGCGTGCGATAAGTATCCTCGGAAAAATCCTCGTGCCCTGGAGTATCGAGCAGATTAAGCACACAGCCACCATGTTCAATCTGCATGACCGACGAACTGACCGATATGCCGCGCGCCTGCTCAATGGCCAGCCAATCGGACGTAGCATGGCGCAGGTTCTTGCGCCCTTTAACCACTCCGGCGAGCTGAATCGCACCGCTCGCCAACAGCAATTGCTCGGTCAGCGTGGTTTTCCCGGCATCCGGGTGGGAGATGATAGCAAACGTTCTTCTAGCCCTTACCTGATCTGTGAAAGCACCTTTTAACATTCCTGCATTTCCTCCAGGGAGCCTCTGATCAAGTCTGGGCGAAGCTCAGATGCGGTTCATTATGTTCAGATTCGAGGCGTAAACTGCATAGTATAGCAGGGCTATTGCGCAGATTGTCAACAAAGACGCTGGGCATGATGGATCACACCTGAGCTTCGCCCAGACTTGATCAGAGGTTCCCTAAAACAAAAGCCATGTCACCACAGACCAATGGTATCTGTGAACGTTGTCATAAAACGATACTCAACGAGTTCTATCAAATCACGTTTCGCAAAAAATTGTACGCAACTATGGCAGAGCTACAAAAAGATCTGGACGACTGGATCGAATACTATAATACAGCTGACCAGAGATCCCTTAAGATTGATCTATTGATCATTCCACCCACTCCCATATCTGGGTACCAATACTGTTGCTTATCAAATTATTATCGCTATCATAGAAATGCCATACCCAATTCATATAAATCTCAAGCCCATTCGCTCCTTTCTCGATAGTTCCGTTACCAACAGATTCAAATCTGGCCGGATACCGTAACCATTCATCCGTTCATTGATGGGAATGACCGAACAGGCCGCTTCCTCATGAACCTGATGCTGGCCACTGGCGGTTACCCATGATTGGGTATCCCACGGAAAGCGCGATACCTGCATGAGTACGCTTGAAGCCGCCAGTGTTGAGCAGAATATCGTGCCTTTTACCCGGTTTCTCCCATACCTGGGTACCACCACACAAAGATAATCTGCATCAACGCTGCGAAGAAAAATTCAGCGCATCGCGATCGTAACGCCACTGCGGCAAATTTTGATCTATCAGTGCAATAAAACGCTGGTTATGGCTTGGCTCGATCAAATGCAGTAATTCATGAACTACGATATATTCCAAAAAACGTTGCGGTTTTTTGACCAGATCAAAGTTGATACGAATGGCGCGCGTTAAGGGCGTGCAACTCCCCCAGCGGGTTTTCATTTTCCGAACCGTAACCCGCGCAACGGAAACGCTGAGCTGTTGTTCCCACTTTTTGATCAAAGGCGCCACAACTTGTTCGAGCTGCGTGCGATACCACGCATCAAGTACAGCGCCTCTTTGCGCTTGATCCGCGCCAGAGCGCACTTGAAGTGCGATTTCTGATGCCATGAGATATACAACTGGGGTGTCTTCTTTTTCGATCACTTTCAAATAATAGGGCTTGCCCCAAAGTTTATGGATTTCTCCGCCGCAATATTCGTACGGGTTTTCATCCACTTGTTCACGTATTTTGCTCTGTTGCTTCCTGATCCAGCCCAATCTGGGCCACGCAAATTTGTGAATAGCATCAATGCTCATACGCTCAGGCGCAGATATGCGCACCGCGCCCGTCAGCGGGCAGACGCGCAAATAAATGTTCCTGATCGGTTTGCGGATCACATCCGCTGTAATTTCCGCCAGATGTATTTTAAGGGACATGCGTATTTCCGCTACTGCACGTTGATGAACAACAGCGCTCGCTGTAATTAGTATAAAAGATCTGCTGCGGGATAATGAATGAGTACGGGGCATAGGTCCTGGTCTCGAATGAGGCACGCTCAACATTCAAAAACGTATACCCATTCCCAGATTGACGGCATAGGTGTCCAATTCCAGTCCCTCGACAAAGGAATCTTGATGGATCAGACCCAAGAGCTGGCTGTTATCAATGCTGTTGTCGAACTTGGTGCCGCTTATGTACTTGAAATCCATATTGAAGAAAAAGCGCTCGCTGATGTTGATGTCAGTGCCAATTGCCAACACCAGCCCAAAGGGATCGGAAGTTTTGATCTTGGCATCCTCACCAAGGTAAAACTTGTTTTGTATCTTTTCATCGTAGGTCCATACCCATGCCCCACCAATGCCGAAATAAGGGCTTACCGTGGCATGGGGGAAAGGATGGACTGACACCAGAGCTACAATAGGCAGCACCTTCAAACTGGCAATCTCGCCGGCAAGCGACAGAAATCCATTGCCGTAGACGGATTGACTGAAAACCGGCGCGCCAAGCGAACCGTTAATGGATATGTAACCCTGACCCATCGGATAATATCCCATGAGAATGGTGGGCATTACCGAGTAGCTGTCCACCTTCAGGCCAGAGGATGGCAACGGAAGTTCCCTCGGACCCAATCCGGGAATATCGATCTCGGAGACAATATCGGCCGAACGGCGCTTGGTTTCGATCCTCGGAAAAGAGGCACCGAAAATAGCGAAATAATTTTTTTGGTCGTGGCCTTTCTCGCCAATGTCGATGTCGGCGGCCTGTGTTGCGATTGAAACAGCGCTTAAAACCCCGAAACTGATCCAGTTTGCCATAAGGGTCAGAGAATGCTTCAAGATCTTCATGGATATCCCCAAGATATATTATTATGTTGTAAATTCTTGATACTGCTTTCCAGATATTATACCATTTAGACTAAATTTGGTTTACAATTAAGGAAACACTGATATTAAGTAGTGCGCTAACATTTAACTCTAGAATATTTACAACAAACCGTACCAAGCCGGTTAATTCAACCAGTCAACTCATGGATGAACCCGCATTTCTGGCATGACAGGACAAAACGCATAAGAAGCGTCTATCGGACGATAGTATTGCGAAACACCATCACCGAATGTGACGATGTTTCAAGCGCTTGAGACACAACACATGCGAACTTTTCAATTGGATGCGTAAGCTGCGCCTAGACTGAGATTCGAGGTTATCCCACAACAGCACGAGATACTTGTGTGATTGGGCGCCGGTTCTGAAATTCAATACCATGATCCAGGGTGTTATCACGCTGGAAGATTCTATTTCCGCTGTCCAGTAGCGTCCTTTTCGATCATATAAAATCCATTCGCCTTGCGGCTGAAGCACAATCCGTCCAACGGAAATATCGCCGAAATGATATGCGCCAATGCGCACCATGGCAATCCCAAGAACCAAGCATCCTGACACCGCCAGCCATGGTGACAAATACAAACCAATCAAGGCAGCGCATAGCAAATACAAGACAGCAATAAAAACAGCCATGGACGTGGAAGGTTTGATATTATAGACGGTTTGCATAATGTCGTAATTGCTCCAATAATCGTTCCACTTCACGGTCTTTGGTGTCCTCAAATCTACCCAAGAGCGCATCAATCAACAACATATCTTCCCACTCCAGCAAGCGCAACATTGCCTGCTGACTTTGGGTGGATAATGAGGAAAAACACTGATCGTAAAATCCCCCTAGCAGGACATCGAGTTCCCGCACCCCGCGCCGACAACGATAACGCACAAGTTTGGGTAGCAGCGCAGGATCAACAAGATTATCCATGCTGGAAGATCAGGTCAAACGAGGCGTAATGCCATCAAGCCTTTGATCTCGACAATGGCTTTGGCAGGGTTTAACCCTTTGGGGCAGGTATTGGTGCAATTCAGAATGGTGTGGCAACGATAAACCTTATAGGCATCATCAAGCGCATCGAGGCGCTCACCTATGGCTTCATCCCGGCTATCTGCGATAAACCGATAAGCCTGCAACAAAGCCGCCGGACCCAGATATCGATCCGAATTCCACCAGTAACTCGGGCAGGAGGTCGAACAACAGGCGCACAGAATACATTCATAAAGCCCATCAAGCTTTGCACGCTCATCCACGGACTGAAGCCTTTCACGATCCGGAGGCGGTGGCGTGGTAGTTTTCAACCATGGCTCTACAGACGCATACTGGGCATAAAAATGCGTCAGATCGGGCACAAGATCCTTAACCACTTCCGTATGCGGCAAGGGATAAATGGTAAGATCCCCATTCGAATCTTCCATAGACTGGGTACAGGCCAGCGTGTTGCGACCATTGATATTCATGGCGCACGAGCCGCAGATACCTTCGCGGCATGAACGGCGGAACGTGAGGGTTGGATCAATCTCATTCTTGATTTTGATCAAGGCATCAAGCACCATGGTGCCGCATTTTTGCAAATCTATTTCATAGGTATCGAGTCTCGGAGACTGATTTTGATCCGGATCGTATCGGTAGATTTTTAACACCCGGATATCGCCGGAGCCATCCTTACAGCGAAAGGTCTTGCCATTCTTATTGATCCTGGAATGGGTGGGCAAACGGAATGTTGCCATGGCTTCAAATCTCCTGGAATGAGTAATTAATAAACCCGGGCTTTGGGTTCAATGCTTTCGATCTCATCGGACAAAGGCTCAAGCCTGACCGGACGATAAGCCAGGGAAACCGAACCATCCGCATTCATCCAGGCCAGAGTATGCTTCATCCAGTTCTGATCATCACGATCGGGATAGTCCTCGCGGGCATGTGCGCCTCGGCTTTCGAGTCGATGCACAGCTCCAAACATCGTTGCCATGGCATTGGTCAGCAGATTTTCGAGTTCCAGTGTCTCCACCAGATCAGAATTCCATATCAGGGAACGATCAGATAATCCCACATCAGACCACAACGCAAATACTTCACGCATCTGATCCCAACCCTCCTGCAACACCTCTCCGGTTCGAAAAACCGCAGCGTGATTTTGCATCACTCGCTGCATTTTGTCTCGCACAACGGCTGTTGACGAACCACCACTGGCATGTCGTACCCGATCAAAACGATCCAGGCCCTTGTCTGCCAGCTCCTGAGAAAGCGTTTTATGAGCCATGCCTGGTTCTATCAATTCTCCACAGCGTTTTGCAGCCGCCCGACCGAATACCACCAGATCAAGCAGACTATTGGAACCGAGTCGATTGGCGCCATGAACCGACACACAAGCAGCCTCGCCTACGGCCATTAGCCCGGGGATGACCGTGTCATGACCATCCTCATCGAGCGTCACGACCTCACCATAAGGATTGGCGGGAATTCCCCCCATATTATAATGTACTGTTGGCAGGACAGGTATGGGCTCGCGGGACACATCGACGCCGGAAAATATTCTTGCGGTTTCGGCGATTCCGGGCAAGCGTTCATGGATGACTTCCGCACCGAGATGTTCAAGATGCAGATGGATATGATCCTTATGTTCGCCCACGCCCCGACCTTCGCGTATCTCGATGGTCATGGCCCGGCTGACCACATCACGCGAGGCAAGATCCTTGGCATTGGGCGCATACCGTTCCATAAAACGCTCACCATCACTGTTGGTCAGGAATCCGCCTTCACCGCGGACGCCTTCGGTAATCAGGCATCCCGAACCATAGATTCCAGTGGGATGAAACTGGACGAATTCCATATCCTGCAAGGGCAGGCCCGCTCTTATCGCCATGGCATTGCCATCACCGGTACAGGTGTGCGCCGATGTGCAGGAGAAAAATGTTCTCCCGTAACCACCGGTCGCCAATATGACCATATGAGCACGGAAACGATGCAAACGCCCGCTTGCAAGATCCCACGCCAGAACGCCGACGCACGCGCCGTGTTCATCCATGATCAGATCAATAGCAAAATACTCGATAAAAAACTGCGCCTGGTTGCGTAATGCCTGCTGATACAGAGCGTGCAACATAGCATGGCCGGTACGGTCTGCTGCAGCGCAGGTTCTTTGAGCGCGGCCTTCCCCGAAATGGGTAGTCATACCGCCAAAAGGGCGCTGGTAGATATGTCCATCGGGAGTACGCGAAAATGGAACACCGTAATGTTCGAGTTCGATGACCGCCGGAACAGCTTCGCGACACATCATTTCAATAGCATTCTGATCCCCAAGCCAATCTGAGCCTTTAACAGTGTCATACATGTGCCAACGCCAGTCATCTTCACCCATATTGCCCAAAGATGCACTGATACCGCCCTGCGCCGCCACAGTATGGCTCCGGGTAGGAAAGACCTTGGAGATACAGGCAGTTGCCAGATTTTGTTCTGCCAGACCCAATGTAGCCCGCAACCCCGCGCCACCGGCTCCAACCACGACAACATCATACTGATGTTCCACGATATCATAAGCATTAGCCATCAACCGAACCTCCGAAAAAAATCCTCAAAACGGATACGATCGCGGTCACACCCATGAGACAGGATCCAGCAAATACCATAACCAACAGCGCTGACTTCAAGGCTATCTGGTGAACATAATCCTCGATCACAACTCGCAGACCGAGATACATATGATAGAATCCCATCGCTACCGTTAATAGTAGTGTCACGGCCACATGCGGACGACGCACCCATGCAATGGCGGCATCATAATCGAAACCGCTATGCAAAGCCAGGCTCCATACGAACCACAGCCCAAGAACCAGCAACGCCAAAGCGCTCACGCGCTGACCGATCCAGTGCTTTGATCCGTTGCCTGCGGCGCCCAGACCACGCGCCCGCGCTAATGGTGTACGATAATCAGCCATTATTAATCTCCTTAGCCTGCTGCCGCCAGCATCAGCCATGTCAACCCGGTCAGCACGACAGATGCCCCGAGAGCCAGATACCCGCTGCGATAAACCGCGGAAATTTCCAGTCCATGCCCACTATCCCACAACAAGTGACGCACACCGTTGCATAAATGGTAGTAAAAGGACCAGGTCCAAACGACCAACAAAATCCGCACCAGGATATTTCCGGCGATGGTCAACCACAAAGCATAAGGTTTTTCTCCAGTTGATAGCGCGATCAACCAAAGGGACATACCCATCAGTCCCAGGGAGAGCAACAGCCCGGTCATCCTGTGCATGATAGATAAAGCCGAGGTCAATTGCGGCTTATAAATCTGGATATGGGGTGATAGTGGTCTTTCCTGCATAGGACCCTGCCTTTATACCGTAATATTTCAAAAATCGATACAACGACCTTTGCGTTCCCAATCACCATAGCGTGTCGGTTCGGGACCTTTCGGCCCACCTGTTTCCTCAAGCCGACCAGAATTCCGATCATCAGTATTATGGGATTGTAGTGGGGCTTGTTGCCCGGTCTTTTCCTGTAGCTCCGGCTTGTTTTTTTTCATATAATAGTGCTCTACTATCAATGGGATTTATGTTAGAAAACATGCGCATTGTACCCCTCGAAACGTCAAAATGCAAAGATCAAATGTCCTCTATACGAGCGATCATTCAAACTGCAGGGGTAAAAACCAAAATCCGCTACTCTGTGACCAATTGAATGCCAGCGCCATCACCGTCCTGCCGCCTCACTACCAATTGACACAAATCCGGCAGTTCGGGAAGCAGGGCTTTTATCATCCAGTCTGCGATATGCAGGTCATCAGTTTGTTCGTGCCGGATTACTTCCTCAATACGATGATGGTCGATCCTTTTGATCCACGGCTCCATGGCCCGGCGTACCTCCCCATAATCCATGGTCCAACCCATGGCTTCATCGTAAGCGGGGCGAAGAAAAACATCGCACAGATAACCATGCCCATGCAGAGGTATCGTCCCATAACCACCGAGCGCCGCATCCCAGTTTTTCCTGTAACGGATCATATAGGTTTGACCATCATACTGACAACGGCTGTTTAATGTTTCTGCTACGTCCACCCGACGCAGACATCCCCATGCCGGTTGCCATCTGCGCCAGATCCAACGCGCCAGATTCTCACTTGTAGAATTGTGAAGCCCATCAATGGCATTCAGACAACGACCATCCAGCCATTCCCGTAATACGCTTTCGGCGATATCTAATTGTGCTGCAGTCCCAGCATCGACAGATAGGACCAGGGTAAAACTGTGTCCGTGCATCCGCCCACATGGATGCGCCGGAGCTACATGTGGCAAGCGATGCGCGGCTTCAAACTGAAATTTTCGCCATATGCGGGTTCGCCCATCCGCCTCCATGGAAGCGCCATCATTGCTTCCCGCAGCTAACCATAACTGTTCCATGTCATCACAATTGATCTCGCGAGCAAAATGATTAAGCAATGAACCATTATCCACATTGGACATGATTTCATTCAGCAACGTTCCATGATAACGGTCTGCCATTTCCAATAATCGATCGCGGACTTTTTGGTGTGCCCCATCCGACCGCCAGCCAATCGAAGCACAAAAATGAAAAGGCCCTCCATCCCACCGACGACCTGCCAGCGTATCCTGCCAACGGGCGGCTGCGAATTTTACATGAAACACGCAAAAAGGTTTAGCGCAAGTCTCGGGGATTCGATTGGAATTCAGAAACGATGACACCCGGTTCCCTTGCATTTAATATTCATAGAATTCGCCTCCACCTGCGGCATAATCCAAGCAAGCCAGTGCTATTTTTGTTTTGATGAAGTATAAAAAGGTAAAAGGAACACACCCTGGCTCGACAAAGGCGCTTGCAAGCTTCGCTGCCCAAACCCGGGCGCGTTTTATAAGAGGAAATCATCCTGGAATGAGAAAGCACCTGTTACACATTGTGTTTTTAGAGGATCGCTGCCGTTTTGATCATAATACGTGACGTAGCGCGCATCAATGACCGTGCAGGCCTGGGTAACCTGCGCCCTCCTGACCGTAATGCCATGGTGGAATGCTGATTCTCATCCTGCCGCATGCGTTGCAATATGGCCGTTGATTTTGCATCACTCTTAGGTAAATTCTTGAGATGTTGATCAAGATGAATCACGACCTGACGCTCAGTCTCGGCCACGAATCCCATACTGAAACCGTTCGAGGTTTTGCCAATTGCTGTTCCCATCATGTAACTCATGCCATACCAGACTGGCGCCAGTTTGCTTGTATGGCTGTCGAGTTCCTGTAATCGCTGTTGACACCACCCCAGATGAATTTCTTCCTCAGATGCGGCGTGCCGCAGCAAACTTTTAATGGCTGGGTCGCGGCTGGTCAATGCCTGCCCACGATACAAAGCCTGGGCACAGATTTCTCCAGCATGATTTACTCGCATCATCGACGCCACTTGCTTGCGCTGCCCATCGGGCAATGCAGCAGCAGGAGGGAAATCATCTTTCGGAACCTTATTATGAGCCGATAAAGTATGAATACAATGATCGATTTCGCTAATGCAGCGATCCAAAAGTGTAAAATAACGTTGAGCCATGTTCAAACACCAGTTAAACCAGCCGGATTTTAACCCGAATATAATCCGTCAACATTAAATAACAGGATCTCAAAAACTCACGCCTATATCTTAAAACTGCCATTTCACCCGAATGCCTTGCTGACCTGGCAGGGAGGTCACGCTGCACGCGCAGATTTTATAATCTGCGCATTTATATCAGAAAACGCACCTGGATACAAGTTCTTTGATTAATCCTGGAAACTAAGATATATTCAAACCTTTAGGAAACATAGTATCAATTTGGCTATTAAAGCCGAAATCGGCAGAGGATTTTCATGAATTATCAACACGTCACATTCCCGGAGCAAGGCACTCCCGTCTCTATGGAAAATGGCATCCTTCATGTGCCGGATCAACCATGGATTGGTTATGTGGAGGGGGATGGCATTGGTCGGGATATTACCCGCGCCACCCATCGAATCGTCAATGCCGCCGTTGATAAGGTTTCAAACGGCGCCAGGCGCATTCACTGGATTGAAACATTTCTTGGAGAGAAAGCGGCTGCCTTATATGATGGCAACTATTTTCCGGACGAAACGCTTGAAGCCATCAAGGAATTAAAAATAGCGATCAAGGGTCCTTTAACCACCCCGGTAGGCGAAGGATTCCGCTCCCTGAACGTATCTTTACGCCAGACGCTTGATCTGTATGCCTGTGTGCGCCCGGTCAGGCACTACGCCGGAGTTCCATCTCCAGTCAAAGAGCCTGGGAAAATCGACGTAGTGATTTTCAGAGAAAACACGGAAGACGTCTACGCCGGAATTGAGTACGCTAGCGGTTCAGAAAAGAACAAATCTCTGGCCAATTTCCTGCGCCAGGATCTGCATGCCAAATTCTTTGAAGATGCTGGCCTTGGCATTAAACCCATAAGCCCGTTTGCCTCCAAACGCCTGGTTCGCAAAGCAATCCGTTATGCCATTGATCATGGACGCGAAAGCGTAACGCTGGTCCACAAAGGCAACATCATGAAATACACAGAGGGCGCCTTTCGCGGCTGGGGCTATGATCTGGCTCGGGAGGAATTTCCAGATCAGACCATCAGTGAAAATGAACTGTATGAAGATTATAACGGCAAATTACCCGCGGGAAAAATCCTTATCAAGGATCGTATCGCAGACATCATCTTCCAGCTCATGTTATTACGCCCGGAAGAATTCGATGTCCTTGCCACCATGAATCTTAATGGTGATTATTTATCGGATGCTATTGCAGCCCAGGTAGGCGGCGTCGGTATCGCGCCGGGAGCCAACATTGGTGATGAGGTCGCGGTTTTTGAAGCCACGCATGGCACAGCGCCAAAATACGCCAATAAGGATGTAGTCAATCCAGGCTCTTTGCTGTTCAGCGCAGTTGAGATGCTGGAATATATGGGCTGGACAGATGCCGCTGAACTGATTCGCCTTGCCTACGAAGAAACCATTCTCGATCGCTTCGTCACTTATGACTTCGCCCGTCAGATGCATGGAGCAACGGAAGTCAGTACCAGTGCTTTCGCTGATGCAGTAATCGAGCGAATTCAACGGGGCATCAATGTGGAAGCGCACATACTACGCAAAGAACAGCAGCAGCAACAGGAACGCAAACTCAGGGAACAGCGCCGCATACGCACCCCGGATGAGGAAAAGGAAGCCAGTGGGCATAAACCGACGACCGTTGATGATATCATGTCACGCAATCTAATCACCATCGCGCCCGATGCAACGGTGGAGCAGGCGCTCAAACTCATGGGTGAGAACGACATTTCAGGTCTGCTGGTTGATCCGGAACAGGGCGGGCAATGGGCTATCATGACCCGGCGCGATGTGGTTTCACGCATCATTCAGGCCAACCGAAACACGATGATTACCCAAGTACGGGAAATTGCCACCAAACCTGTTATTACCGTGGATGCAAATATGAGCATCCAGGATTGTGCGGATATGATGATGATTCGCGGCATACGCCGCGTAGTGGTATCTCAGAACAATGAGCCAATCGGCATGGTCAGTGAAACCGATATCGTGCGCTCGGTCGAGGAATTTGGCTGGATTCGAGGTGAATGAGGAGATACAAACTGCTCAAAAAACAATTCTCGGCTTTGCTTTGGAGGCATTCGTACCGTTTCACGGTACGAATGCAAGGCATAGTTCCAGATATTATTCTCGGATTCCCATTAACCCTGCGAATGACATCAGTATTGCATCGCTGGTGTTGGTGAAACCGGCATGGCTTACCGTGATCTGAGAACTTTCCTGACCCAAATGGAGAAGGAAGGACAGCTGCGCCATATCACCGAATCTGTCGACCCCGCTCTCGAAATGACCGAAATATGTCGGCGGGTACTGGCGCAAAACGGACCAGCCCTATGGTTCGATCACCCCAAAGCCTATTCCATTCCTGTAGTGGGCAACCTGTTCGGTTCGCCCCAGCGGGTCTGCGCCGCAATGGGCGCCGGGAATATTCAACAGGTGCGCGAACTCGGTAAAATCCTGGCGTGGCTCAAAGAACCTGAACCGCCTTCAGGTCTCAGGGAAATCTGGGAGGATTGGCACAAATTGCGCAGGGCCATTGATATGGCGCCACGTATCGTCAAACGACCCCTCTGTCAGGAAGAGCAGTGGATCGACGATGAGGTGGACCTTGGTAAATTACCGATACAGACCTGTTGGCCCGGCGATGCGGCGCCTTTAATCACCTGGGGTCTGGTTATCACGCGCGGGCCACTGCGAAAACGGCAGAATCTGGGTATATACCGCCAACAGGTGATCGGGCGCAACCGATTGATCATGCGCTGGCTTTCACACCGGGGCGGGGCACTGGATTATCAGGCGTGGAAACAGGCATTTCCCGATCAGCCTTTTCCTGTTGCGGTAGCCATTGGCGCCGATCCAGCCACACTTCTTGGCGCCGTCACGCCAGTGCCGGATCAGATGTCCGAATATGCCTTTGCCGGTTTACTGCGCGGAGAGCGCACCGAAATATCGCCAGGTATCGGCGTCGATCTTCAGGTTCCCGCCCGCGCTGAAATTATCCTGGAAGGTCATATCCATCCCAATGACACGGCGCTGGAAGGTCCATACGGTGATCATACCGGCTATTATAACGAAGTCGAACGTTTTCCGGTATTCACGGTCGATCGCATAACGCATCGCACCAACCCCATCTACCACAGCACCTATACCGGACGTCCTCCCGATGAGCCCGCCGTGCTCGGCGAGGTTCTGAACGAATTATTCATCCCGATTCTTATCCGGCAATTTCCTGAAATTATCGATTTTTATCTGCCTCCTGAAGCATGTTCCTACCGACTTGCGGTAATCAGTATCCGCAAACAATATGCTGGCCACGCCCAGCGGGTCATGATGGCAGTCTGGTCATACCTGCGCCAGTTCATGTACACCAAATTCATTATCGTAGTGGATGATGATATCGATATACGCTGCTGGCAGGATATAGTATGGGCGGTGGTTACGCGTTGTGACCCTGAAAGAGATACACTGACCCTGCGCAACAGCCCCATTGATTATCTTGATTTCGCCGCGCCCAAACCCGGTCTGGGCGGTAAGATGGGTTTCGACGCCACCCATAAATGGGCTGGGGAAGTGGACCGCCCGTGGGGGGAAAACATTACCATGTCGAAAGAGATCATCAAGCGGGTCGATGAAATGTGGGACAAATTAAACCTGCACGGTTGAAATCCGGCAGATGCCGACGCGAGAGAGCCGTACTACGAGAACCCGCCAAAGATATAGAGTTCAAACAGGCTGTTTCATCCCATACCGGATTCGGAGTATGATGTGACTATGCGCCTATATGGATTTAGAGACAAAAGGAGACTTTCATGCCTTTCAAACGATTACACCTGTTTTCGGCCGCCATCCTCACCATCTGTTTAAGCACCCCCGTAACAGTGCTGGCCGTTAATCATCATTACCCGGATCAGAATCAACACAGAAATGCGTTGCAGGGACGCAACAATCCTCCCGGACTTCCAGGAAATTCAGGCAGACCTGATTGCTCGGGTGGGCTTTCCGCCTGTCTGGGTATGGGCAACCGGAACAATCCTCCCGGACCACCGCTGCTGGGTTGTACCCCGGGGCAGATTGATACCTTTGTTGAGCGGGTTACTTGCCGATTGTGGAGTTTAACCGGACGCTATTAATAACAATGCCAAAGGAAAAGCCTGGGGGGCGTTCTCAATTAGCTTGTT
>DEIQ01000005.1:39808-70597 GCA_002352565.1 Proteobacteria bacterium UBA2770
GATTGCTCGTACAGGAGCACCCTGCTGCTTTGAAGGGATGCATACCGACCTGCATTTTATCATGACAACATCCTGTCATTGAACGGAATAAAATGAACAGATGCTGCATGACGTATGCATATATCGCCTGGTTTTCAAACAAGTGTTTTCGCGCCAGCACCACGCATGCTTCAGGAATTTCCCAAGGAACCTCTGATCAACTGCGCGACAGTGGTTAGCTAAACACAATGCCGCTGTGGAAGATACAAGAGGTTCCCTAACCCATTCTTTCCACATCAACCGCGACATGCAGTTGCGTTTTTCCGCCGCCCAGCAAAACACCATTCACCGGTATGACGTCACCATAATCCCTGCCCCAGGCCAATGTCAGATGCTGTTCACCCGGCAGGGTTCCATTGGTCGGATCCAGATCAAGCCAGCCCACGCATGGAAAGTAAACCGAAACCCAGGCATGAGAAGCATCCGCACCTTGCAGTTTCTGAGCGCCGGGTGGCGGCAAAGTTTCCAGATAACCGCTGACATAACGGGCGGCAAGCCCGAGAGAACGCAGGCAGGCCAGAAACAAATGGGCAAAATCCTGACAGACGCCCCTGCGATGATGGAAAACTTCGAGAACCGGTGTCATGACCGTGGTGAAAGCGGGATCATAGACAAATTCGTCATAAATGTATTGATTCAGAGCACAAACAGCGTCAAAGAGTGATCGACCAGGTCGAAATATTTCCAGGGCAAAAGATGCAATGGTTCGATCAAGAGGTACAAAAGAGGATTCGAGAGCAAATTCAATGACATCAGCGCGCGCTGGATCAATGGAAACACCCCATAACTGTTCTTTAGCCATCTCCCATGACAGCCCCTCAAACGCACTATAGTCATTATGGAAATTGCCGACACTGATTTCACTCGCGGTACGGATTTCCAGCATGGTATGAGGCTGGTGGATGGCGAAGTAAGTCACATGATTGCCATAAACGTCGGTTCGATCATGGCGGCAGGTCGGTATCGGTTGTATTCTAAGTTCACTATGGTGAACATGTTGATGTCCATGCTGGCGCAACATCAGGCGGGATTCATTGTGACATTCGCTGACCGGGGTTGTATAGCGATACCGGGTCACGTGGGAGACCTGGTAACGTTTGGTATTCATACTTTCTTCACTGATCACGGAAGATCCACCTACTGCTCCCCAAATCCTGCACAGCTTGATCGCCGAAAACTTCAGCCCGTATTATCCTGTCCAACACTCAATGAACCTGGCTCTTGAGCAATGCCATACTATCATACGACACTGAACGAATAATATTGGCATGATCCATGCGTCTTCCGTTACCAATCCATCACAAAACGGGGACAACATACACATTTCGCGCTTTGTAGCACGCATTCATGCGCATGACCAATCCGAGTCTAAGAATACAGAAACGCTTTTTGTATACCAGATGATAACTCTGGCAGAACAAAGCTTGATCGCATCTTGCCGCTATCAACAAACCGGGGCAACACGCCTCCAGTTTATGGTGCTCCCTAGGGGACTCGAACCCCTGTTTTCGCCGTGAGAGGGCAACGTCCTGGGCCACTAGACGAAGGGAGCCGGAACTACCACCATGCGGATGACTCCCGATGCTAACCTCGGAGCATGGGAGATTCAACACAATGCAATGAAGAAAAGAAATTTCAATGAAGTGACTTCTCAGCTTGTATAGTATAATAGTGTTATGGAAAATTTATCAAGCCACTTATCAAGCCACATTGAACTGCCAGACGCCCCCCAACAGATCCAAACCCAAACCAGAACACCCGAGACCGAATCAGGATCCTCCCCCTTCAATCATCAACGCATTTCCGACGGCGCATTACACGTTTTATCCCGCTTAAATGAATTGGATCATGAAGCTTATTTGGTCGGTGGCAGTGTACGAGATCTGTTACTGGATATCAAGCCCAAAGATTTCGATGTCGCCACCGCTGCACTGCCCGAGCAGGTCAGGCAGGCGTTTCCGAAACATTGTCGACTGATTGGTCGCCGATTTTTGCTGGCGCATGTACGCCATCGTCATGAAATTATCGAGGTTTCAACATTTCGCGCCCCACCTCCGGCAGCAGACAAACGCTACCCCGAAACGGAAAGTGGGCGTCTTTTGAGAGACAACAGTTTCGGCACCCTGGAGCAGGATGCCAGTCGACGGGATTTTACTGTCAATGCCTTGTATTATTCGATCACCGATGACGCCATCCTCGATTTCTCGAGTGGTCTGGAGGATATGAAAAAGCGGCAGCTGCGCATGATCGGCGAGCCGGAACGCCGCTACAGGGAAGACCCGGTAAGAATGTTGCGGGTTATCCGGCTGGCATGCAAACTCAATTTCAGTATCGAAACAGGAACCATCGAGCCAATTCCGACCCTTGGCGCTCTACTTAAGGAAGCCCCGCCCGCTCGATTGTTTGACGAATGCGCCAAACTTTTTCTGGCAGGTTATGGACAATCGGTGTGGAATGCCCTGCGCGAATATCAATTAAGCCAGTGGATGTTTCCCTCGGCGGATCAGATGATCAGGAACGGAGATCATAACGCCGAAGAATTCATACGTCGCGGCCTCAACAACAGCGATGCGCGGATCCGTGCAGGCAAGTCAGTTAATCCTGCTTTTCTGTTTGCTGTCTTGCTTTGGCCCATAGTGCAGCGGCAATGTCAGAGCGAAACCATAGCAGCGGTAAATATGCAGCAACTTGATCTCATCTCCCTGAAAGTCTGGCAGGAACAAAACAAACAGATTTCCATTCCTCGAAGGTGGGCCACTATGATGATGGAAATCTGGCGTTTACAAAAAGCGCTTGAAAACCGGCGCGGCAAAAGAGCTATAGCATTGCTTCAACATCCGCGTTTTCGCGCAGCCTACGATTTTCTGCTACTGCGCGGCGCCAATGGGGAAGTAACGGAAAGATTATGCCAGTACTGGACAAAAATCCAGGAAGATCATCCCGTCCAGAGATCTGCAATCATATCGGATGATCCGGACAACAACTCATCTCATTCATCACCCAGGCGCAGACGAACCAGCAAACGCCCGTCGTCATGAAAACCCGCCGCCCGGCGCTGATCGCCATCGGCAGCAATGTCGGTCAACGCATTGATCATGTCCGGTGGGCCGAAAAAAAAATTGCGTCCCTGCATCATTGCAGACTATTGTTCCATACCTCTTTATATAAAACAACGCCCATAGGCACTACCTGGCAAATGGCGTACATCAATGCACTGTTGATTATCGAAACCGGGCTGACCCCGCAAGCTTTGTTACGTCAACTTCAAGCCCTCGAACGCCGACGAGGAAGAATCCGCAAAGGGATTCATTGGGGGCCGCGAGTGCTTGATCTTGATATCGTGTTATATGATGATATTAATATTTCAGAGGAAAATCTTTTGCTTCCTCATCCCGGCTGGCCAGAGCGGAGTTTCTGGAGTATTCCCGCCCTGGAATTTTCTGGACTGAAAATCGCCAGAGCCTGGCTGAAAAATCGACCCAAAGCTCGCATGCGCCGGGTGGGCATTCAGCCTGTTGGTCGATTTTAGGCAGACTCTGATCCATTCATGAACTCGGTTCTTGCCTTCCTTATGCCCATTCCTGGTTATAAATCTTCGCAATAGCCTGGCTTATTACGGTCGATAAACGCCTCGATTCTGAACAGAATGAACCACACCTGAGCTTCGTCCAGAATGAATCAGAGCTTTCTTGGCAGGCTGTTGAAAAACGTTATGAGCGTAGCAAAGTCGAGGCAAAAACAGGTGCAAAAGCGGAGTTTACACATAGTAAATGAGCATAAGAAGCCTGTTTTTAACGAAGAATTTGCAAGTGCAATAGTTTTTCAACAGCCTGTCAGGATAAGCACCGTCAGACATGAATTAGATTTACACAAACTGATATTCGCTTCGTCTTAACCGATAATACCAGGAGCCATCCCATGAGCCCGGAACTCGAAACAGCGCTGGCCGCAGCCGGCGCCGCTGACGCTTTAATTCGCTATTATTTCAAACAGCAATGCACAGCGGAATATAAAAGCGACGGTAGCCCGGTCACCGAAGCCGATCGCAGCGCCGAAAGGATCATTCGCCAGATTATCGCGGCGCGGCATCCAAACCATGGCTTTTATGGCGAGGAATATGGCCGCAGTCATGCCGAGCGCGATCATGTATGGTTGATCGATCCGGTCGATGGCACCAAGAGTTTTGTGCGCGGCACACCATTTTTCTCTGTGCAGATTGCGCTGATGCATCGAAACGAGTTGGTGCTCGGTGTCTCCCATGCCCCACTTTTCGGGCAAACAGCCTGGGCTGAGCGCAACGGTGGCGCTTATCTGAACGGCGAGAGACTCTCGGTTGCAACCACGGAGAATCTTGGTAAAGCTACCCTGTCAGCCGGAAATTTGACCAGCATGGCTGGGGAACCCGATCTATGGCAGCGTTTCGCGCTTTTAATTAGCCAGGTGCACCGTTTCCGCGGTTATGGCGATTTTGCCCACTACCACATGCTGGCGCAGGGACAACTCGATGTGGTGATTGAATCTGATCTCAATATACTGGATATTGCGGCACTGACTGTTATTTTAAGGGAAGCCGGCGCAGTAGCGCGGCAGTTGGATGGCGCGCCGATCAACCTGGAAACCCGAAATATGCTGGCTTGCGTCCCCGCACTCGAAAGTGAGGCGCGTCGCATCCTTGAACTTGATTAGGGCGCCTCTTGGATCTTCCACAGCGGCATCGTGCTTGGCTAGCCACTGTCGCGCAGTTGATCAGGCTGAGGTTCCTTGGAGACTCTCAATAGTATTGGATACGAATGTTCTGGTGAGTTGGCAGTTGATATCCGCCCGGCATCACATCACAAGTGCTGAAATTTAACCCACACGATTATAAACAAGCTGATATCGCCCAACAATGGCGCGGGTCTTGCGATAGTCGAGAGCGTTAATGGCTATGAAAAATAAGTATGCCTACCATGTGTATTAGTCTCGACTTAATCTGGCACAGCTCTTGAAAAAGAGAGAGTTACCCGTTTTGATAAAGGTGTCGAATCTTTAACTCAAAACCTTGGGTAACTCTCATGATTCATACTAACAACCCGAAATCCTAACAGCTTGAGTGGACCAGATATCTTGGGCTTACCACTCCAATGGATACTTTACTTGATGGTAAATTGATTTAGGCCGAGAAAAATTTAGCTCAAATTTAAACTGACAGTCGCCTATCAAAATTGGGTAACTGTCAGTTTAAATTTGAGCTACTACATACCATGCACGAGTTTCGGATCATCAATTTCTCGTCGCCTGGCGCGCTTGTTTGCGCTGAACCTGGACGCCACCCAGATCGCCGAGCTCAGCGGTTTGAATCACACAACACGGTCAACCGCTGTTTGCGCGGCATCCGCAATCCACGGCTGGGCAATTCTTATTCTACAAATTATGCACCTGCATCGATCTTTGTAATTTTTTCGCTTGGTCAACAACCTGTGCATGGTGCGTAAACAATATCACCTGTGTTTTTTCGGCTAATTCTGCCAAGGCTTTCAATGCTGCTTGCGAACGATCATCATCAAAGTCCACAAGTACGTCATCCACAATGAAAGGCATCGGCTCTGCGCTTTCCATGTATTTTTCGAGGGAGGCCAGGCGCAACGCCAGATAGAGCTGATCACGGGTACCGGAACTCATGCCTTCCACATATACCAGATCCTCATTTGAGCGAATACCTGCAAGGACAGGCTCATCACTTTTATTAAAAGGTGTCACGAGCTTCTCAAATGACCCAAGCGTTAGTGTAGAGAAATGTTCGCTAGCCCGCTTGACCAGCGGCCCCTGATTCTCTTTGCGGTAACGCTCAATCTGATCACGCAATATCTTGCCGGCAAGTTTCACAAGAACATAGCGTTCGGTCTTTGAACGAATACTGGCAAGTTCGGCTTGGGCCTGGTCAGCGAGTGCCGCCGCTTGATCACTGCCATCCATGAGTTCCAACTCTTTTTCTTCACGCCCCTTTGTCTCCGCAAGTTCAGTACGCCTTGGCTCGAGTTCATCCTCTATCTTATTGTTCAACTCCTGGATTCGTCCGGGCAGTACGTCTGGATTTGTCCCCTTTGCTTCAACCTCTAACGCTGCAACCGTTGCGCCTTCACCTATCTCTATGAGCTCTTGCTCAATCGAAACGATTGCCGTTTTGATTCGAAAATAATCAGCCGACCTCCGTTCCGCCTCTTCCAGATCATTGTGCTTATCGCATTTTGCCTCTACGCATAATGTATCCAGCCGTTCAGTCATGGTCTGGATTAACACCTTCGAATCCTGAATCTCCTGCTTCTCTTGTTCGGCATGCTCTTCAATCTGTTGCCGCTTTGTCTGTCTTGATCGGTTTTCCGATAACAATGCATTGAGGCGCATTACTGCATCATCTGCAGGCAAGTTACCAAGTTCCGGGGCAATCGTGGCGACCATGTCCTTCACTTGGCGGCGGAAAGACTCTGCACCTTCGTTGATGGCATCGGTGCGTATCCGCAATTTTTCTGCTTCGCTCTGTTTTGAGAACAGTGTTCTGACTTTTTCAATGAAATCGTTAACCTCTGATGGTGAGGAGTCCGTTCGCAGGCCAAAACTCTGCATCCACTCACTCCACTGCGCCTTCCATGCTTCAAGCTCTGCCATCGCCATTCGATGTTCCTCTTTTAGGGACTCTGCATCAGCTTCTCGGTCTTTGACCTCCTTAGCCAGCGAAGCGCGTTTGCGTTCGGATTCATCAAGCTGCCGCGCAAAAGCTTCGCATTCCAGCAGTACGGTTTCGAGCTCCTCAGATGTTGAGCCCTCTCTTCCCAAATCCACCAACTGCTGGTTAAGCAGCTGGATATGCGACTTGCGATTCTGCTCAAATTCACTCGTCTTCTGGTGGAGCATATTCAACTGCCCCACCTGATCACGAAGCTTTTCAAAATCATCCAGCCAGGCTCGCATCTCTCGTGGGGTACGCGGAATAATATGGCAAGACACCCACAATTCATGCCACTCAGCATCAATCTGTCTCTTCTCATTGGCACATGACTCAAGTTGCTGTGATATATCCACTGCTTGCTCCTGCGCGGATTGGCGTTTCGCCTGCAAGCTTCCCATCTCCTGGATCCGGTCTGCTTCACGACGCAAGCGGTCTGAAAGTTCATCAGTATCCCTCAGACGACCTTCGAATGTATCAGGTAGTGCGCCAACGATATTCAAATGACTTACCTCTGCGGATACATCTTCCCTCTCAATCCACTGCCGCCGTAATAACCGCCAGACCTGATCACGTTCGAATCTGGCATTGGTGAGGTCAGCTTCCGTAGGTACTGCACCTCCCCGCTTGATCTTGTCGAGTCTCTGCGAGGTATCTTGTAAGGAATCGCTTGCTTCTTCTCTTTTCTCTTCAAGCCGCTGTAAACGTTTCTTAAGTTCGTCATAGTCTGCTTCAAATCGATTGATGCTTTCTCGATTTGGTACTCCCAATCCGGCTAATTCCTCCAATTCACCATCCCAGAGTGTGAGTCGCGAGAGATCAGCAGCGCATATTGCCTGCAGGCTTGTGAGTTCACTCCTTGTGGATTGAATCGAGGCATCCAAATCCCCCTGTTTCCTGGTTTTGGCAATCGCTCGACGCAATACCTCCAGGGATCTGGATTCCGGGATTTCATCTCGCCCCTTGCGGACAACCTTCAGGCGCTTTTCGGTTTCACGCAGACTGGACTGTGCCTGTTCTACGCGAGAAATCAGTACGGCATTTTTGCTGCCCAATTCGGCAATAGCCTGACGCCTTGCCTGTATGGGACCTAATTCCTCGATGTCCTTCAGCTCCAGATCAGGACGAATCTCTTTAAGCAGAGATTTAGCATCAGTCAAAAGTTGTTGTCCTTCCGCTTCAAGATGTGGGCGGTCTTGCAACGCTTTTCTATGACCGTCCAGGCGCGCATGGAGATCTTCAATGTTCTCCGTCCGATCCAACAATTCTTGGTTTACCAATAATCCATCGAGCTGTTTTTGTAATCCGGCAAGACAAGGGCTTGCCTTCCCGATTATTTCCTGGGCCCTCTCCAGCCCATTCACTGCCTTGCGACGACGCTCTGTAAAATCCTCAGAAAGAGTGACCACATCGCCCAACAATTGCAGTTGTTGAGAAAGCTCACGCCGCCTGGCAAGTTTTGGTAAAACGCGCTGAATACGCTTTAAACGGGTAATCTTATGCCTGTTGTTATCCAGGTCAGATTTGATCTGCGTCAATTCCCTGGTTGTCTCTCCCAACGCTTTTCTATGTTTACCCCATTTGCCAGATGAGAGGGACCGATCCCTGACATCCTTGTTGAGTTTGGCATACGACTCTAACGCTGAGTTAATCGCCTGCGATGAGCCTCGGGGTCGAAAGAGAGCGTCAGCCTCATCATCAAGCCCTGCAAGCACGGCGTGTAATGCATGGCTGCCAAGCGCTGCTGAAAAAAGCGCCTGCCCCACCTCTCCCCTCTGGTCAAGAATCTCCTGGCCACCTTGAACCAAGCCCTGGTGATCGATCCCAAATAATGTCGCGAAGAGTTCCGCAGTTACGCCTTGAAGGAAAGGCACCAGGATCTGTTCTTCAAGCACTTCACCATCGGGCGTTAATAACGTGTTTTTCCGACCTTTGCGCCGGACAAATGTGAGCTCATTTCCCTCTCCTGTCCGCAAACAACCCGAAATACGAAGTTTGTCATTGGCATGAACGAAAGTGTCGAGAGTGCGCTCTTCAACACCATAAAGCAGAGCTTTTAACCCTCGCAGGGCCGAACTCTTTCCGGCTTCATTTGGACCAAAGACGATGTGCAGACCAGTGCCGTCAAAGTCCAATAACCTGTCGGTAAACGGCCCGAATGCAATAAGGTTCAATACGCTTATTCTCATCTTGGCTACGCCCCTTTCTCTGTGGACAGTAAGCGGTTGACGAGCAGCTCCTTGATATCCTCCAGAGTTTCTTTGAGCACTTCCGGGTTGGCCGGATCATAGGGGTCGGCACCACCTAGCAGTTCTGCGGGAAGTTTCTGACGAAGCGTAGATACTTCATTGGCGAGCTCATCTAAAGCCGAGGCATCCAGTTCCATGTCTCTAACAGCCAGCAAAAGACCACTTAATGCATCGTCACGCTCAAGAGCCTCACCAACAGAAATCAACGACTTTGTCTTGATGGAAATCTTCTCCAACCAGATTCCCGCTCCGCCAAGCCCCGTGGCCAGGGCCCGATACTCCTGAACCCAGTGCTCTCGGTCCGCATGCAAGGCTGAATGAGCAGGACAGAATCCTTGCATGACCAGACGCACCGCTACCGGCCTTCCTTCCGCAGAATCCAATGCCGACTGCAGACCCACGCGCACTCGCTCATAGATGTCATTAACCGTCTCGCTGGCAGAAACGTCAAGCTCACACAGAGACCAACGCATCACATCAAGATCGCGATGTTCTACCTTGATAACATCCCCGTTGTCCACGGTTACTAAAGTACAGCCTTTTGGCCCGGTCTCACGAATGTGACGGCCCTGGATATTACCCGGGAACACAATCCACGGATCCTGACTCACCTCCTCGCGTTTATGCACATGACCCAGCGCCCAGTACTGATACCCTTTGGAGAGCAGCCCATCAATTGAGCATGGAGCGTAGGGTTCGTGACCCGGCTTACCCTCCAGACAAGTGTGCAGCAGACCTATATTAAAGAGCTGTGAGTCTCCTTGGGGATAGGCCTGCGAAAGGTCGTCAGTGACTGCTCGGGTCGCGAAGCCCTGCCCATAGACCGCGACATTCAAATCATCCAGTACAACCTGTTCCGGATGCTTGGTCGAGAACAGGGTGACATTATCGGGCAATCGAAGGTGCTTTGTAATTTGGCTGGCCGCATCATGGTTACCCGCAACAATAAAGACGCGGATACCTGCCTCTCGCAGTCTTCCCATACGTTCTACAAAATAAAGGCCTGTGTTGTAGTCCTTCCAGTCGCCGTCATACAGATCACCGACCAGCAAGACAAACTCGACGCCCTCATCAATTGCGAGTTCAATCAGGTTATCGAAAGCACGGCGAGTAGCGCTACGGATCTCGCCCACAGGCGCACCTTCGTAACGCTCCAGGCCATGCAGGGCGCTATCGAGGTGAATATCTGCTGCATGAATAAATTTCCACATCGTCATTCCAAAACAGTCACATCCGCAGATCATCAAGAAACTCAGAAGCAGGATCAACACTGGTCACCAGTAAATAACACTTTTTCCAACATCAGGTGCCAGCCAGTGCCAGACGTGGAATCATTCCCACTCTATGGTGGCGGGTGGTTTGCCTGAAATATCATAAACGACACGGGAAATGCCGCTGATTTCATTAATGATCCGTCGGCTCATTCGATCCAGAAGCTCATAGGGAAGATGTGACCAACGCGCGGTCATAAAATCGGTTGTTTCCACCGCCCGCAATGCCACCACAAACTCATATTGCCGCCGATCACCCACCACTCCGACGGAACGCACCGGTAGAAAAACCGCGAAAGCCTGACTGACCTTGGCATACCAGCCACTGCGGTAGAGTTCTTCAATAAAAATGGCATCGACCTGCTGCAAAATAGGTACATATTCCGGTTTGACTTCTCCCAGAATACGCACCGCAAGCCCAGGACCGGGGAAGGGATGACGTTGTACCATTTCAGCCGGTAATCCCAGATCGAGCCCGATCATTCTTACCTCATCCTTGAACAGGTTGCGCAAGGGTTCAAGCAGCTTCAGAGGTAAGCGCTCTGGCAATCCACCAACATTATGGTGCGACTTGATCACATGGGAAAACCCCATTTTACTGGCGGATGATTCAATCACATCGGAATAGATAGTACCCTGAGCCAGAAAATGGACTTTACTTATTTTCAGCGATTCGCGCTCGAAAACATCGATAAAAACCCGACCAATGATCTTGCGCTTTTCTTCTGGATCCTCAATTCCTTGCAAGGGAAGCAGGAAATCATCGGCAGCATCGACAAAGCGAACATGCACCCCCATATGTTTCGCCAGAGTGTTTCGAACCTGAGTTGCTTCATCTTTGCGCAGCAGTCCATTATCGACAAATACACACACCAGCCTGTCACCAATCGCCTGATGCAGCAACGCCGCAGCCACCGAGGAATCGACGCCTCCGGATAACGCCAGCAGCACCCGGCCAGTCTCCCCGACTTCAGCGCGAATAGATTCGATGCGCTCCGAAATGATATGCTCAGGAGTCCAGGACGGCGGACAATGACAGATATCGCGCGCAAAGCGTTGCAAAATACGCTTACCCTGAGGGGTGTGCGTAACCTCGGGATGGAATTGCAAACCATAGAACTGCCGTTGTTCGTCAGCCATGGCGGCAATGGGAAGCCCCTCTGTTGAGGCGCTCACCTTGAATCCGGGCGGTAATTCACTGACATGATCACCATGACTCATCCAGGCATCGAGTAAACACGAGCCGGAATCAGCGATATGATCTTCAATCCCATCGAACAAAGAAGACGGCGATACCACACGCAATTGCGCATAGCCGAATTCGCGGCGCCCGCAAACATCAACCCTGCCGCCAAGCACAGCAGCCATGACCTGCATGCCGTAGCAAATACCCAACACCGGAATATTCAAGTGAAAAATCTCACGCTCAACAGCGCAAACACCATCCATGGATACCGAATCGGGACCGCCGGATAACACAATGCCTTGCGGTTCCAGATGCCTTAAACTTTGCATGATGCCAACAGCAGGCAATACTTCACAATATACTTCGAGTTCTCTGATGCGCCGGGCTATCAGCTGAGTATACTGTGAACCAAAATCAATGATGACAATCAATAATCCGAACCTCTGAAATTAAAACGCACCGCCTATTGGCGCACTTGATAATTGGGTGCTTCCTTGGTAATGCCCACATCATGGACATGACTTTCCCGCACGCCGGCGGCAGTCACACGAATAAACCGGGTGTCATGGCGCATCTGCTTGATATCGGTACAACCGGTATAACCCATACTTGAGCGCAATCCACCCAGCAATTGATGAATCACACCTGCCAGTGAGCCTTTATATGGAACCCGTCCTTCAATACCTTCAGGCACCAGCTTGCCCACATCCGCTTCTGCCTCTTGAAAATAACGATCACGTGAACTGTAGCTTTGCGACATAGCACTCAAAGAACCCATTCCGCGATAACTTTTGTAGGATCGTCCCTGATACAGCTCCACCTCACCCGGCGCTTCTTCGGTTCCGGCAAACAGGCTGCCGATCATGACCGCATCGGCACCGGCGGCGATCGCTTTCGCCACATCGCCCGAATATCGTATGCCACCATCGGCAATCACAGGAATATCATATTGCTTGATCGCACGCACCACATCCATGATGGCGCTGATCTGTGGCACGCCAACGCCTGAGATTACGCGCGTGGTACAGATAGACCCCGGACCCATGCCGACCTTGATCCCGTCAGCCCCTTCTTTGACCAGCGCCAGCGCGCCTTCGCCAGTGGCCACATTGCCGGCAAGCGTGGGCAAATCCGGATAATGGGACTTGATCCAGCGCAGTTGTTGCAACACACCACGCGAATGCCCGTGCGCAGTATCAATGGCGATCACATCCACCCCGGCCTCGATCAATGCCGCGACACGCTCGGCTGTGTCCGACCCCACCCCGACTGCGGCACCGACGCGCAGACTGCCATGCTCATCTTTACAGGCATTGGGATAATCCTTATTCTTCTGGATATCCTTGACGGTCAACATACCTTTGAGTTGGAAATCATCATCCACCACAAGGATTTTTTCAATTTTATACTTATGAAATAGATGGATGACTTCATCCTGCGTCGCATTTTCCCCAACCGTAACGAGCTTGTTCCGAGGCGTCATGATTTCACGCACCGGTGCATCCATCCGGGTTTCAAAACGCAGATCACGATGCGTAACAATTCCGGCGACCGTGTTACCATCCACAACCGGTACACCAGAAATATTATAGGAAGCGGTTAGTTTAAGTGCCTCAGCAACACTCGTTTCCGGTTCAACCGTAATGGGATTTCGAATCACACCACTTTCAAATTTTTTTACCAGCGTCACCTGCTGCGCCTGGCGTGTTATACTCATATTTTTATGAATAAATCCCATTCCACCCTGTAGAGCAAGGGCAGTGGCAAATGCGCCTTCCGTAATCGTATCCATGGCTGCTGATACAATGGGCACATTGAGATCAATGCCCCGAGAAAGTCGGGTACGTAAATCCGCATCGTTGGGAAGAACTTCGGAATACCTCGGCACCAAAAGCACATCGTCGAAAGTGAAGGCTTCCTCAATCATGATCGTGAACCTTGCCTTTTAGGGAACCTTATGAACAAGTCTGGACGAAGCTCAGGCGTGATTCACTATGTTCAGATTCGAGGCGACAATTGCGCGGGCTAGCAGGGCTATTGCGAAAATTGTCAACAATGAACTGGACATAGGGACGCAAGAACCGAGTTCGTGACTTGTTCAGAGGTTCCTTAGCTGCTTTTTTAGTTAATTTCGCATTATACCTGTTGTACACTGTTTCGACAAAAGACATCAAAGCGATCCTGCCCATGTCCATTGAGGAAGAAAAATTACTGCCCACCGCTGATCTGCTACCCAGTCCTTTAGAGCTCATCTATTCCGTATCTTACCTCATCCAATCCGTAGATCTGACACTGAAAAACCATTTTCCCGCCCCGGTCTGGGTGGAAGGTGAAATATCAAATTTCACCGCAGCTTCTTCGGGACATTGGTATTTTACCCTGAAAGATGATAAAGCCCAGGTCCGCTGTGCCATGTTTCGCGGATCCAACCGGAACTTCGATTCGCTGCCTGAAAACGGCGAAAACATGCTGATTCAGGCCCGGGCAGGCATTTACCAGAATCGCGGCGAGTTCCAACTCGTCGTCCAGCACATGGAACGAAGCGGCGCCGGACAACTGCATCAACGATTCGAACAACTGAAAGCCAGACTCGACTCCGAAGGCTTGTTTGATGTCCAACGCAAAAAAAGCCTTCCAGCCTTTCCTCGCACTATTGGCGTTATCAGTTCACCTGTTGGCGCGGCATTAAAAGATGTTTGCCATGTTTTAGCGCGGCGTTATCCGCCAGCCAGCGTATTGGTTTATTCTACCCGGGTTCAAGGAGCTCAGGCTGCTCCTGAAATAACCAAGGCGATTGATCGGGCTTCGGCTCATTCTTGTTGCGATGTTCTGATTATCTGCCGGGGCGGCGGATCAATCGAGGATTTATGGGCCTTCAATGAAGAGGAAGTGGCAAGAGCGATCGCCCGGTGTCCGATCCCCATCATTAGTGGCGTTGGTCATGAAAGCGATTTTACCATCACGGATCTGGTTGCCGATCAGCGAGCGCCAACGCCTTCCGCCGCAGCGGAACTGGCTGCGCCACACATTGATGAAATCCTCATTCGCCTGCACAAACTCGATCAACAACTTCAGCAGAATTTTCAGGAACTGCACCTCGAGCGCAAACAACAATCGTTGCGGTTTCTGGCGCATCGCCTCGACAGGGTTTCACCCGCAGCACGCCTGCAACAACAGATGCAGAAACTCGATGAACTGGAACGCAGACTGCAAACAGGCTGGAGCAAATACCAGACTGTGCAGATAGAAAAATGGCGCCATCATCATATCCGACTGAAAAATGCCCGTCCTTCCCGGCGCATTAAAGAATATCAACAACAGCTTGAAATTCGCACACAACAATTCCAGGTTCATATGCGTACCGCTCTTGAATCGAGACATGCAAGTCTGGCGGAAATGGCGCGAACATTAACAGCGGTTAACCCAATGGCTATTCTAGGGCGCGGCTACGCATTTGTAACCCGTAAGGATGGCGTAATCGTTGATCGTCTCAAACGTTTGGAATCACAGAACCATATCGTTGTCCGTATCGTCGATGCCGAACTTGATTGCACCATTGATGAGGTGCATCCCTTGCCTGATCACAAGGCCTGAAATCGCTGTAAAGGCTTTCTCAAAATGCCAAACTTAATTCCACAAGCGATGGATTATTTCGTGGACAGGAGTCCGTCAAAAGTTGCGATTTTCGCGCGGAATTCATCAGGAATAAGGCAAGGGCGCTGCGTTTCTGTATCAAAAAACACCATGGTGCTGGATGCTTGAGCCACAGTGGTTCTCTGTTGATTCAGCAAAACATGGCTCAGTTCCATGCTGGCGCGACCTATATTTGAAACACGGCTGTACACTTTGATGGTGTCGGGATAACGCACCTGTACCTTGAAATCACATGCCGCCCGCGCCAATATGAATACATAACGTTGTGTCAGAAAATGTTGGATAACGGTTTGAATATAGTCCACCCGCGCGCATTCCAGATAGCGGAAAAGGGACACATTGTTCACATGTGCAAGTGCGTCCATATCACCCCAACGCACCTGCACGCTATAACAATGCCGAAACTGATCGCTTGCCAATTCGGACATCATGAAAACCGGAGTGAAGGCATAGGCCTCACACTACAAACATTAAAGGCGGCTGTTTCATTCATCGCAACGAACCACCATTATGATGGGGAATCGATCGTAGGTTCAGCAAAGGGAAGTGGCGTCTCATTCGATGAAATCAAGGGTAACGAAGATTTCGGTTCGTAACCATAATACTCAATATAATGACGCAGACGCCGGGTTATTTTAGCTTCCAGCTCCGGAGGCATAGGATACTTACCACCGCCTTTGCGATCTTTGTTGCGCTCATCCACGAATGCCTGCACTTTGCTGCGCAGCGCATCATCAAACGTTCCAAGTTCCAGCTTCGCGTAAGTTTGGGCTACCATCTCAACGGGATTGGCGGCGATATCCTCATATCGCACCACATGCAGGCGATTTTCAGGCACCAACGGTCGCGCTTCCTCGAACGCATCATGCAGACGGCAATAGGTGGTGATGATTTCTTCTTCAAGATAAGCTCCGCTCGGCGTTTGAAATCCGAATACTTCATACAGCGTTTTCAGCAGGTTCAAAGTCGATGGGATCACCCGATACGGATCACGAACAATAAAAACAAAACGCGCATCCGGGAAAACCTCCAGAATCGTTTTGATGCGAGCAGTATGCGGAGGCGACTTGGATACAATTCTTTTCTGTCCTTTATATAAAATAAGACTTTTGTAGAAATACAACAGCGAATCTTTCCATTTTTTGCGCTGTTTTTCAGGCAGATTAATCAGATCAAGGGATTGATCGTAAACTCCGGCAGGCTGATTGGGGAAAGCCGTATGCAGATAAGGGGATGGCGCACCCATGGCATAAAGCGCAAATTCGTCTTCCTGGGGGGATTCCATATCCAGCGGCATATCATCCATAGGACGGACACGATCTATGGGCAACATGCGATTGATCAGGGGAACCATGAGTTTCTCGCTCGACAAAAACTGGTTGGGGAATACGCATTCAAAAGTATTACTGAAGGTATGATTTTCATCCTGTGTGAGCAATTCGTGCATATAGGTGGTACCGGAGCGCCAGTGCCCGAGTACAAACAAGGGTGGCTGGATGATTTCGGTTGCCTCAACCTTGTTTTTGAAGCGCAAGGCCGCCAACATGGCAAAAAAAGCCCGGATATACACCTGAAGGGTTGTACTCAATGCCGATGGCACATAGCGTGGTTCTATGGCGAAACCATGACGCCATAACAGACTCCACCAAACACCAGGGCGCGCGCCGGCCCAAATTCCCGACCTTCGATAAGCGTTTTTCGCTTCATCTTCCTCGGTGTTTTTTTTCATTTCCTGTGCAGTTTCTTTCATCACATATCCTTTTTATCGAGAACTCAGCACCAATTTCTTGCTCAAACTGACCTTAGAGAACCACCATCACCTTCGCCCAGTCTCGATCAGAGGTTCCTTAACCGGTTGCTACTCATTATAGTTGTGCAAATCTCCCGCTCAACTACCGGTGCGATAGCGCTCGTTATCATCATCCGTATTGTCACGCAGCATGGGTCCGCCCACATTCTCTGCTCCCGCCTCCAGCATGGTCACCGCCATCACCGACCCCTCTTCGCCCAGACTCCAGAACACCTCGAAAGAGCGGTTTGTTTCACGCTGAACCATTAACAAGCGTTGATCGGTCTCATTACGCTTCAGCACAAAAGATCGAACGGAAGGATGTAAACCAATGCCCATCGCTTTACCAGCAGCCTCCTTAGCGCACCATAGGATGGTCACCGCAGTATCACGATCATGATGAATATGACCCAATTGCGCTATTTCTTCCGCTAGACACATGGTGGAGATAAATTCCTCGGAACGCGATTCTACCCATTCCATATCAATCCCGACCGGCTGATGGGCCGCGACAGCGACTGCCCTGGAACCTTTATGCGCCAGGCTGACATAGGGCGCATCAAAATTTGCCTGAGTGATATAAGGCTGCCCATGCTGATCGTGATCCAGACCATAGCCTGCCGGCTGCTCATATTCCGTCGCGCCCTCAGGAAGAAGGTGCGCCCTGACCGCATCTTTGGCGCCAATCCTCCCGGCAAGCCACTCGATCTGCCGGGAATGGTTTTTCGCCAGGGATTCGTAATGTTCATATTCATCCGTAGTCAAATAAGTCTGTGCGATGGAATCCTGCACATATTGGGGATATTGATCCAGTTCCGGAACATCCACTACGGTTGCCCCCGTTGGAATTCCAGAGTGAATCACGTCTCCGTACAGATATTTCCACGGCAAGCGGCGCACTTGATAGTATCGTTTAGGCCAAACAAATGACCAGTCCGACCATTTCTGGATACGCATCCATACATTACCATTGCCATCCTGAACTTCCATGTTGGAGCTTACGCTCTTGACCGTCACATCCGTAATTTTCACCACCACCGGCACCCGGGTACCCACAGGCGGGGTCGGCCCATAGATATCGATTGCGTCTATACTCACCGGCATAATGTATCTGGCATGCAACAAACCCCAGGAACCTAATACCTGACCTAAAGCATCAAGCAACACAGGATCGGTAAGCATATGAGGCGTTGAAGTGAAGGAAAAGAAATGATCCTTGGGCAGAACTTCAAGCTCTCCCACAATGCCCTGTTCCATGACAGCCGGCAAAGCGGTCAGTGCCTGATAACGCGAACCATGGAACAGAAAGCCGCAGCCATAAATATCCTCGACGCTCATGGGAAAGGCTTTGGGTTCACCCAGATCGGAAAGATCCGGTTCAATGGTTACCTGATAATCAACGCCAAAACGTACGGTCGCTTCGGTCACCAGATTCTGTTTATCACCAAGCTTGACCTTGACATTAATCCAACGCTGACCAGTGGCGGGGTCGTCATGGGTTACCCGCGCTTCGACGGTCATTTCCTCACTTTGTTTTTTCTCCACGCCCAGCCATTTATAAGCCTTGATGTTTTCAAATCCGGTAAGACCACGCTCCGGCGCCAGTAACGACGCCACTTCCGCCATCAGTTCCATGGTCATGGTCAGGGGCATTACCGGGCCGCAATAAACCAGAGGCTTCACTTGTTTCACCGGGATAAAGGTATGATCCGCCAAATGCCAGTCGGTTGCCAGATCAAGCATCCGTTTCATCACCAGTTCCGTTTCCGGCACGAAATGGAGAAAATCGCCCATGAAAGGCATCTGATCTACAGCGGGACCACAAGGCAGTTGATTGACCCTGTCATAGGTCAGCATCGTATCTCCCCAATCCATCTGGATGGAAAAATCCTCAAGTTGGGATTCATTCCGCGACCAATCGAGTTCTTTCACCAGAAAAGCCTCCCTTTTTTGCCGCCCTTCATACAGAAACATAGGATCAAGGTTCACACCGCGGGTGAATAAACCCGCAAACATATGTTGAAGCTGTTCAAGTCCGGATCGATATTCCGAATCAAACGAAGTGGCAAACAGATTATCACTTTCAACAACCGTTTCCGTCATACTGTGCATGGTGCTGCCACCACCCATCTGGACAAACAAACGTATGCCATCTTCGTACATTCGGGTCTGGGTTTGCCAACTTAATACTGGATTATTATAGTTGGAAACCATGCGATCACGGACATAGGCGGGATCGTATGGTTTTTCGTAGGGTATCGACATAATGCCGGAATAAACCTGTATTTTCAGCGGATAAATATGAATACCCTCGAAAGTGGGTTCAGCAGCCGCTCTCAAGCCTCTCATTTTTTGGGTATGTATGGCCGGATAGGGTAAAATATGCGCGAGCGCCTCACCAGCATACTCGTTCACAGCCCGTTCGACTTCTTCTTTGTCACCCGCCATCAGATGGACAGTGGGTGAGGCATGAATCGCGATTTCTATGGATGGATATTGCGTGACAAATCGTTCGGCTTCTTCCCGCGGTCCAACACATACCATCATACGCCCGGTAGCATAATAACTGACGTCAAACTCCGGCTCCCCCCGCAACAATTCAAGCAATTCCTTATAATCCACCCCACCAGCAGCGCAAATAGCGCTCAACTCACCCAGACTTTGACCGTATACAGCGTCAGCATAAAAGCCTGCCTGCTGCATGAGTTTCCAGGTCGCGTAATTGGCGGCGCTCAAAGCAAACATGGAAATCTTGTGATCCAGCGGATGTTGGCAAGTCTGCGCATCAGCAATGATCGGCGCCGAAACCCTGGCTCGATAACGTTTGCGCTCAGTTTCCGGCCTGCCAGAGGGCGGGAAAATCAAATGGTTGAAAGGAACCTGATCCTCGTTATTCGGGGTCCGATCATCGGAGATGTCAAAAACTTCCCGAATGGTGGGAAAACGCAGCGCATGCATATATAGATGATCCGCAAAATTACCCATAAGACCTGGATAGCCCTGTCCCGGGAAAAGAGCTCCCACAGCGCCATGAGGCTGGCTGGCATGGGCGGAAAAAGACACCTCCTTGGGTAGCTTGCCAACACCTGAAAACAGATATTCATCAAGGCAGCGTCCTAAAGCTATCAATTGCGGAATCTCTTTGATGATCAGGGCAGCGCGAACGCCATCATCATGATTGATCTGCAGCGAACAACTATAGGCGATATGCGCCAATGTGACCGATGCTTGTGCCTGCGATTCGACACAATGCAGCAGTTGGTTCAATCGTTGACGCAGACAGGTCACAGTGGGCGCCGTAATCAGAATCAATTCGCTTTCATTATGCAATTTGAGGGTAAAGGGACGGGATTGTTCATGCGGAACTTCGCGCAGTAAAGCCCAACCACCGTTTTTATCCGGATTCGAGGCATCGAGCACGAAGGCTTGTCGCGGCCCCTTACCCGGATGATGGATCCATGGTCTGAGACGCTGATTCAAAAACAGTGGCGTCTGATACAATGAAGCCATGGGTTCGTAATCACAACCGTTGCCGGGGATGACCTTATTGGATAAAGACAGCGCGGATTTGATAATAGAAGCCAGCGGCGCCACGCATCCGGTATTACCCACAAACGCTTTTACTGATCCCAGCGCCTGCAATGGCAATGCTGGGTCGTAATCGCCCAGCAGACGATGTAAAACGCTGATCTCATCACCATCAGACTCTAAATCTCCTCGACCCGCACCTTCAATCATGTCGCATTGACGCAATGTTTCCAGCATATCCGGACTGGAAAGCAACGCTTGCTCAATTTGATTCGAGCCTGCAGCCTCGCTTAACAAAGCATAAGATTTCCAGTCACGTTCGGTTGCAACATCCACACGTGCCAAAGCTATACAGGCTACGCCAGGTGAAATGGCATGGACATAAACGGAATCAGCCCCATAGGGTGTAAACATTTGACGGGCATCATTTGGAGAAACTTTTTCCCCTGGCTCAACCGCCAAAATCATAACCAGCTTGTTTTTCTTGTTCTGGAGCAAATCACGCGCCTGATCAAGCGCTTGCCACACATCATCGACCGTGATGCTGTTCTGTCCAGTAACGCTGGATGCAAAAGAAGGATCACCCAGAAATGAGCCCGCCATGATCATCACGAATTCCGTGGGTCGTATTTTTTCCAGGTTTAAATCCGCCCTTATTTCCTCGACCACATCGGCGATCTGCCGTGACAATGGTTGAGCGCTATTGCTTGACAGACAATCTGGTTCCATGGGCAAATCATTAACCAGACGATACCAATAAGCATCCAGATCTTCACGACCAAACCAACAACAACCCATACTTACTAACGCGATAGTGTCGCGATCAGTCATTTTCATACCTTCCATACAGATAAAAAGCCAATCAGAATATATCTGAGGATTGATCCCTACGCCGGTTCGACTAGATACTGGAACAGGGAACCACCCTGGATCTTACAAGCAGGCACATTGCAAAAAAGGAACCATGCAATATGTCAACACGACCCTTAAACGGATCAGGCTCGACCCAATCCAGAGGCAATCTGCTCGGCACTACAGGTAACCACCACCTCTGCCGAAGCATCCGCTCGATCAGACAACTCCTGTACAAATCGTTCAACACCTTTATTCATGGGAATCAGTTCAATGCCCCGTTCCGCATAAAGTTCTTTGAGCTTGGGTGAAACCATGCCCGAATCCCACGGTCCCCAGTTAATCGAAACCACGCGTCCAGGCCAGTTTCTATTGAGATGATCCGCAAGTTTATTCAACACTTCATTTGCGGCGCTATAATCGGATTGCCCCACATTACCAAATCGCCCGGCAACCGATGAAAAAAACACAAGACATTTGAGCTTTTCCGGTTTGAGGAGTTCCGCTAGAGCGAGCGCGCTATCCACCTTGGTGCCAAAGACGCGATCAAAAGCCTCGGGGGGCTTTTCCTTGAGAAGTTTATCCTCAATGACGCCCGCCCCGTGGATCACGGCGTCGATCTGCCCATAACGGTTGTAGATATGCGTCAACACCTCCGACAAAGCTTCCCGCTGCCGCACATCCACGGAAAAATAATCAACGCTGGCGGCGTGCTCCTGCATATAAGCAATGGTATTCCGAATCTGCCGCTCTTTTAATATATTCCGCACTTTGCGTTCAATTTCAATCGGTTTTGGACGTTGGCCGGCTTGCATAGCGGATTGTAGTAAATATTTTCGCAGTTGGGCTGGTTCGGAGAAAGCCGCGTATTCAGGATCTTCAGCAACGGGAAGCGGACTGCGTCCTAAAAGAATCAAATGGGGACGATGCAGGGGCGAAAGCGCTTTGAGACATTCCGCTGTGATGCCATAAGCGCCACCTGTCGCCACGATCACGGATCCTTCCGCCAAAGAAGCCGCCACCGGACGATCATCCAACAAGGGTAGTTCTACCAAGCCGGTTGTGATCCGATTGCCGAACTGATCAAACCCTATTTCCACGGCACGATCGGAGTCATGCTCCATCTCATCCTTGATACGACCCACCACATCCTGTTCAGCTATCACTGGATCCATGTCGAGAGCCATACAACGAACGGAAGGCCATTCGCGCGCTACGGATTTCATCAATCCCAGACATCCGGCCGAATCACCAATCGGGGCAACTTGACCGGACAGACCAAAATCACCCCCGAGGGATGTGACCGCAATGACATGAGACAAGTGATCATCCTTGCGATTCAATTCATCATGGAATGTCTGTAACAATTGAAAGAGAGACTGCGTGTAATAGCCGGAGTGCAGACTCATCTCTGATGAGGAGACGCGCGGTAATAAATAGATAATCCCTCGCACCGGCTCACCGTTTAACTTTTGCTTGAGATTAGAGAATGCCTTCATGCCGGAATGTTCCTGGTTCGGCGCACCGACATGAGCAACTGCATCATTCCTGCCCGAATCCATGCGAATAATATGCGTCTGAGCCCCTCCAGCCTGCAGCATTTCGGCCACAGACTCGAACAGCGTATCCGTACCATATCCAGCAATGAGATAAACACCCTCCAGTACAAGCCTGTGCAAAGTATCGTTGTCGAATGGCAGTGAAATGCACTCTACCCCGTAGCGATACACTTCCTTATGCCGATCGACCTTGATATCTGAAGCTGTGTCAAGACGATCAGTGGTTAACTTTTTTTTTGTGCTTCAGCCATGCTGGCATACCAATCCACTATGGAGCCGAGGGATCGCAGCGCTGATATCTCCTCCAATACCTTTTCTTCATCGCCGAGATTAATCAAATTCAGATGATCTTTCAATTCGCTGAATATTTCGACTTTCTTGATCGAATCAATCCCGAGCTCTGCTTCCATATTCAAATCAAGATCCAGCATCTCCGGAGGATAACCGGTTCGTTCACTCACGGCTTCCAACAGGCTTTGCTTGAACTGATCAGCACTCGGCTCCGAAGGAGTGGATACACCACCACCATTGGTTTTGGCCGGACTGATTACCATGACCGGGGCACGAGGCTGCTCGGCAACTGGCTCCGCCATTGCGACCGTAGAAACACCACCAATGGGTCGTACAGTCGCTGGCGGGCGAACGAGGTTTCCCGCCGTATTGACCGCTATCTGCTGGGGTTGGACTGAAGCCATAGGAGGAACGGAGCTGACAGGCGCAGATCTGACAACGGCAGAAGAGGGCGCCTGGCTACTCTGATATTGGGGTGCCTCACTTATTAATCTGGACGCGTCCTCGGAAGAGGCCACTACGTATTGTGTCGTAGCGGATTCCTGACCCATCTGCAAGCCAAGAAATTTTTCTTGCAAGCCAAGAAAACGCTCCATGAGTCGTTGCTGCCCGCGTTGCAAATCCAGAAATTGGTCGATATTTTGCTGGATAAGATCAAGATTCGGCATTTGCGATTTACCTTTGTTGGTTCCTGTTTGAGCGATAGTGTTGGATTGATGCAACAGACCGGCAGATAGCCTTGCAGGTTCAACCGGAAGGCTGTAATGGGTCTGACCGGCGCCATTGAGCCCGGCTTTTACGAAATGGGTAGAAGGCGAAGCCGTGCCGGATTTCATGGTGTCGGCAACGCGGGCATGATTTTGGGTGACGGATATCGCGTGATTATTTTCGGATCCATTAACACGAGCTAAAGAAGATCCCCTTGACTTGCTTGCGTTCTTCGTGGGATCCATCTGGGGCGCTTTCTTTTCAACATCAGAAATAGAATCCGAGAAGGTTTTTGGCGCAGGCCCTGTCATGTCTAATCCTCGCGGAGACTTCAATGGACTGTCATGATACCATGGCTCAATGCCGCCTGGATATACGCGCCAGGTCACTGGACTATGTTCGTGCGTACGCTTCACCTGATCAATATAGGTTTTGACTGCAAGCGGCTGAACATCCCGACCTGAATACCAAGCTTCCATATTTATGGATAAACCAGCGGCATAGAGTTGAGCCAGAAGAGCGCCCATGCCCTGCCAGCCTTCCACGCCTTTCGAATCGAGAGCGATGGCAAGATGCGCATCTTTTTGCAAAATACGTTTGGTTAAATTGGTCAATACCTGACCTGGCCCCACTTCCACAAAAACACGACCACCGGCATTATACATGCTTTTAATCTGTTCAACGAAGCGCACAGGCTCACAGATATGGCGCGTCAAAAGGGTTTTACTTTCCTCAGCCTGCGTGGGATAAATGGCAGCCAGTGTATTGCTGTAAATTGAAAAATCCGCTTTGTCACTGAACAAAACATTCTTCAATGCTGAAGCCAGCATGTCTTGACCTGCCGCCATAGTGGGAACATGAAAGGCGGCTGATACAGGCAAACGCCGGGGATGCATTTTGTTTTCAGTGAACAGGGCTTCAGCTTTTTTCAGATTATCGACTTTTCCACCTACGATCACCTGTTCAGGCGCATTAATATTGGCGACATAAACATCGAGTTTATGCCGTTTCAATAGCTGCTGCACCTGATCGACACTCGCGCGCAACGCCAGCATAGCACCCGGGATTTTATCATTAACCGCGTGGGCGATTTCTCCACGCGCATAAGACAATCTGAAAAAATCCTCGCGCGATATCACTTTCGCGGCAGCCAGGGCGACATATTCGCCATAACTGTGTCCAGCAGCCATGGCGGGCCGCAGGCCAAAATCAGAAAGCAGGTCAAACGCCGCCAGATCCACCGCGCCCATGGCAGGCTGGGTCACTTGCGTCTGATTAAGCAAGGAGCTCTGCTGCTTGCGTTCGTCAGCGTCGAATACCGGAATGGGATAGATCATATCTGACAAACAGCCATCATAAGATGGGGACAATACGCGATTAGCGCATTCAAGCGCATTGTGCATGACCGGAGCATCCAGCACTATCTCACGAAGCATATTGATCTTTTGTGAGCCCTGACCCGGGAAGAGGAAAACCAGTTCATCGTTGCACATGTACGCCGACCCACCAAAAACCTGGCCAGCAATAGCAAACGGCTGATTGGTTTCCAGGCATTGCCGCGCTTCCTCAAGCTTCTTCTCGAGATCAAGAAGATCCTCCGCCAGAATCGCTACCCGCCATGGATTCTCGTCGGCGATTTTTCCGTAGGTATGCGTAACAGAATATCCCAGTTGCATAAGGCTGGCATCGGAAGGAACGCCTTCAAGAGATACCTGCACTTGCGCTAATTGTTTGATCACAGCTTCTGGGTTTTCGGCGCAAAAGCAAAACAGTTCAACTTTGCGATTTGCCGTGCGTTTGATTTGCTGATGCGGCAAACCGTCTCGATATTCTTCGATAACGGCGTGGAAATTGGTTCCGCCAAAACCGAGGGCGCTGATAGCGGCCCGCCGTGGCGTTCCATCGGTTCGGGACAGCCATGGCCGTGTTTCAGCGCTAATATATAATGGTGAGTGTTTAAAGTCGATATCTTGATTGGGAACCTTGACCCCATAAGTTGGGGATAACAACTTATGATCAAGCGACAGCAATAGTTTGGATAAACCTACCATGCCTGCCGCAACCTTGGTATGCCCGACCTGGGCTTTGACAGAACCAATGGCGCAGCTTTGTGGCTTGAGATTATAACCACCATAGAATTTCTTGATCGAATCGACTTCCACCAGATCGCCGACGCGGGTTCCCGTTCCATGCGCTTCTATCAAATCGATGCTTTCGGGTGTAATACCCGCATCTTCATAGGCTCTGGCCAAAGCTCGACTCTGACCTTTTGAATCGGGAGCCGTCATACTCCGATTACGCCCATCACTCGATGAACCTATTCCTTTGATAAGACCATAGATGCGATCGCCATCGCGCTCCGCATCCGAGAGACGTTTCAGCGTCATTGCCATAACAGCATCACCAATAGCAATACCGTCGGCAGCATCATCAAAAGACCGGCAATGCCCGCTGGGTGACAAGGCATGCGTACGTGTAAATGCCACAAAACCTGTCGCATTATTCGTGCCATCCATCGCGCCAACCAACGCGACATCACACGTGCCAAGACGCAACTGATGCACCGCTGTCTGTATAGCAGCCAGTGAGGTTCCGCACGCAGCATCGACCGTCATGTTGGTTCCGCCCAGATCCAGCCGGTTGGCGATGCGACCAGCGACCACGTTGCCCAGAATTCCGGGGAAAGAATCTTCCGTCCAGGTTGGGAGGAGAGGATACAGCGCCTCCCAGACTTTCTGGCGTTCATAATCCTCAAGCATATCCGCTTCCGACAGATATTTCGTCAGCAAAGTACGGAACACATAATCCGACCCCAGATCATGCAAGCCGCCCAAACCAAAAATGGCGGCGGTGCGCTCGCGTGGGAAAGGGTAGGAATTCCAGCCGGCATCATCCAGAGCCCGTCGTGCAACTTCCAGCGCAATCAGGTAAGTGAATTCGACATGCGGCACACTGGCTGGCGGGATACCATAACGAACCGGATCAAAAGCGATTGCTCGCATAAAACCGCCCCAGCGCGAGCATGTTGCATTCTTGTTGCTCTGATCTGCGTCGTAATAAAGGTCAATGGGGAAGCGTTCCGGCGGAACTTCTGTAATACAGTCTTTCAAAGCAAGAATATTGTTCCAATATTCACGCATATTATCGGCTTCAGGTAATACGCCAGCCATACCAACTACCGCGATTTCATCATGCACCAATCGGGAATCTCTGCCGCGCCGCAAACGCGCTTCAGGCCAGGAAGGCAATACCTGAATATAATGGTTGGCTATGCTCTCATGCAACTGAAGCATCGTCAGGACTTCGCGTCGCAAAGTCGCTACCTGACCAATCATATACATGCCATAGCGGTATTGAGCGTCTGGCTTGAGATGATAGAAACCCTGCGCATCTGGCTTATATCTGGCAAGAGCGCGTCTTGTAACGCCTTTGGATGCTTCCCGCAGACGCCCCACGTTCAATTCTTCCAAAGCCAGTTGAATCTCCCCGACCGACTTGCCGGAATGAATCATTTTCTTGCGCAATTGCTCGAATTCTTCGATAAACGGCGTGTCGGCGCAGCGCGTTGCATGTCCAACGCCGGACTGAAGCAAAACTGTCCGCTGGCACTTGACCGCCTGCTCCTGGAACCCCTGTAATATGGCGCCGGATGCAACCGCCTCCTGGGTAAAAAGGTATGCCGTCCCCATCAATATTCCGATTTTGGCGCCGCGTGCAATCAGAGGCGCCGCTATCAGCGCCACCATGGATGCGGAAAAGCCATCATGGATACCGCCGGCAAACAGAAGCTGCAAATTTTGATAATCCGGAAGATTCGCCTCAAGCAAAGTCTCGATGGCGCTTTCCCACAGAATGAAACTGGTCCGCGGCCCGACGTGGCCACCACATTCGCTGCCTTCAAAAATAAATTTGCGCGCGCCCTGGGTAACAAAAGCTTTGACCAGCCCAGGCGATGGCACATGCAGATAGGCGGCGATGCCATCCTGCTCCAATTCCACGGTTTGCGCCGGTCTGCCACCGGCGATAATGGCAAATGGCGGCCTGAATTCTCTGACAACTTCCAATTGCTCCTGACGCAATTCCAGTGGCACGAACCCCAGAATTCCCACGCCCCATGGGCGATCTTTCATCTTTTGACAGGTTTCCTGCAACAACTCGCGGATCTGCGGTCCCCGCATCAGAGCCAATGCCAGAAACGGAAGCGCGCCGGCAGCTTCAACTGCTTCACTGAATGCAGCCACATCACTGACGCGGGTCATCGGACCCTGAACATAAGGGAAGCGGGTGCCATGCACTTCAGCCAGAGGAGCATTTTCTGATAACGGAGCCGATGATTTCACCTGCTTTATGTTGTCTCGCATGGCAGCCATCAAGCCACTGATGGCGCAGCCCACGCGACCATATCTACGCTGAAAATAGCCGGCAAACGCAATATCCTGGCCCATACAAACAGGCGCGTCTTGTCTTCGCATACACTCAAGGAAAGCATCCCGCCATTGCTGCTGACCCAGTGTCGCTGCTTTTTCCAGAGCAACAATATTCTCGGCGTGGCTGTGCGCATGGAGACGCAAAGGAGCATGCACAGGGCCTGTCAGCACGGTTTGGCTGCCATCAAGCGCTCGCCAGCGCATCTTTTCCATCTCGGAAAAAGGTGAATCCGCCAACGCCCACAACTGCTCGCACAGAACCACACCTGCTGCTCCAGCCATAGCCAACGCCGCAGCAGTATTGACACTGACCCCGCCCTGAATCCAGCACGGAAGCGGGAACCCCGCCAACTGTTGCGCCAGAATAAATGCCGTTTCGACACTAACTTGTCCGCCACTTTCATGCGCTTTAAGCAACACTCCATCGAAACCGACCTTATGCGCCCAATAAGCCTCGGACATGGAATAAACTTCACAGAAAATCTTCTGCGCCAATTTCCTCGCCTCAGCAAGAAAAGAACTCGTATCCCGAGGATCGAGTCCGGACAATACCAGGATATCCGGCGCTGGCAAAGAATCGAGAACTGCGATCAAGACTCCGGGGATCGAGCCTTCCCCTCCCTCTCTGGAAACATGCCAACGCATACCACGCATGCCGCGATCATGCGACAATCGGCACAAGCGGTCGTACTCATGATGCAGATCGGATTCGGTTGCGGCCAGACCTCCATCAATCAGACCCACGCCTCCAGCGCGACAGGCTGAAATGGCAATGTCTGCGTTACACAGATGTGACGGATTGATTGCTACCACAGCAGGCAGCACATATTCCAGCTTGACTCTCATATTGTCTGTCATAATAAGATTGATTTGCTCACTTGGTATTTGATCCTGATATCAATGAAAATCCTTGGGCTGAAATACGTAAGACCCTCGGACTGACACCTGATGTGAATTAAAAACAGCCCTCACACAATGCAAGAAACCAATGACAATCCGCAACTGTTTCTGGATAGTTTGAGATTCTTCCTCATCAATAGATTAGCGGCTTCTGAATGCATTTTTTTATGCCTATGATTAACATCACGCAACAGTAACATGAATTCCACTAAAGACCGGACATTAAGATTGGAGTCGTGGGTACAGACAACCAGCATTCACTCAAGATGGAAGAGCTGTTGAACATTCTCCAATATCAGCGATCCGATGCCAAATACCCGGATTTACGCTGTAGCATTGTTTCATTGCCTTTACCAAAGCAAAAAGTGCATTGTAGTATAAATGCCCAATGCCCGCAACTGTTTCTGGATAGTTTGCTTATTCCTCATCAATAAATTAGCGGCTTCTGAATGCGTTTTTTTACGCCTATGATTAACATCACGCAACAGTAACATGAATTTCACTAAAGACCGAACCATGAAGATTGGAGTCATGGGTACAGACAACCAGCATTCTCTCAAGGTGGAAGTGCTGTTGAACATCCGCCAATATCAGCGATCCGATGCCAAATACCAAGATTTACACTATAGGATTTACACTATAGCATTGTTCCATTGCCTTTAACCAACGCGAAAAGTGCATTGTAGTATAAATGCCCAATGTCCGCTATGATAGCATCCATATTGCCTTTCCAAGGGGCCTTCTGATTAATTCTGGACGAAGGTGATGGTGGTTCCTCATGTTCAATTCGAGGCAGAAATCGTACGATATAGCAGGCTGTTACGATGTCTTACAATGAAGAAACCGGGCAAAAGGACGTAAGAACCGAGTTCATAAATGGATCAGGCTTTTCTCAAACATCCGGGGGCGATTTGTTTCCAAGAGACCCCGGGCACATCTATTTATGAAGTGAATGCCCTGAACCAAAGTACAACTATCGAAAATATATTGCTTTATTATAAATGACGCGTCATGACCATTTTTACCACTTTTGAGGCTCTCATGCTATGTTGCGAATGATATTTGTTTTTACTTTAACCTTCACGCTTTTCATGGCAAAAAGCACGGCTGCATCTTCTCCCCCCTATGCTGATACGCCATGGCCCGCGACCCACGCCGATAGCAGCAATTCTGCTTCTGTAAATTTTCCGCTGCCCACCAAACTTGAAATCGCCTGGGAAATATTGAAAGATCGAGCCATCGTTCAGGCTGCGACTATTGGTCCCAATGGTCTGATGTATGCAACCAGCGGGCAAGGTCGCGGTCATAGTCATCTGACCGCCTTTGATCGCTCCGGGCGCATTATATGGCAGGCTCCGGAATATAAAACATCTGACGATCTCGATTCGTTCGCGATTCTGAGCGCTCCGGTGATCGATGATCAGGGTGATATTTATTTGTGTGACAGCAACCAGATCTGGGCCTTCCATGGTGATGGCGCTGTAAAGTGGAGCGCCCCCTTACCGGCGGATTCCAAGTCGTGCCTTTCTGTCCAGTTTATCGATTCAGCACTTATAGCCGTGACCGGCGACGGAATCATCATCGCCCATCGGCGTAATGACGGAACTCACGCTGCACAGCCTTTACAATTGCC
>DEIQ01000111.1:0-21662 GCA_002352565.1 Proteobacteria bacterium UBA2770
CTGCATGTGGGTTCAACATTTTACGTTCTGATACCATGGGAAAATGCCGCCGCTGCGTGATAAATGCTGCGCCCGACAAGTTTGATGGAGACGACAGGAATAAAACTTGTGACAGTGTCTTGCCAGCCAGAGATAGAGCTGGATTGATGCAATGTTTTCCTGTCTGTGGAGCATGGTTGATTTGCGATTCCTGTCTCAAGGAAGCAGATCCAGAAGTTTGAGCGATTTTTCCTCAACAAAAGTATAAGCCTGGAACAGGCTTGCATAAGCGACATGCTTCTTTAAGAGGGGTGAGCGGTATTCTTTGATCTTCCCGGTTAACGGTTTTTATGCCAGATTTTGCCCGGAACCAGGTCGGGAAATAATGGTCCAATCAATCGCTTTGACCGGTACTCGTGCATATTCAAAAACAATTATAAAATCGAGGCTGGGGGTTTAGACGGGAATATTAAGCGTATATATGGTATCATAGGCGTAAGCTATTCGTTTTCACTGATATACGAGCCATCGGTATATTACCCCGCGAAACAGTATGGTTTCCGATCCAACGGATGGTTTGCCATGCTGCATGAGCGGCAACTCTCTATGACCGATAAACCCCCTCTTAATCGCACAACCTGCTTGCCTGGAATGGATTTTACTATGAGCGATCTTGTTATTCTCTATCATCGACAACCATTTGCCGAAGTCACAGAAAACAACCAGACCAAGTTTGTCCGTTACAAGAGTCCCAACGGGATTTTACCTTCACTGCAGGGGTTTTTCAATCATGTCCGCACAGGAACCTGGATTGCCTGGAAGGAAGAGAAACCGGGCGAAACTTTTGAACCCATATTGCCCGCGCCCAACAATGGTAATTATTCCATTAGGCGGATAGGATTAAACGCCGAAGAAATTCATGAGTTTTACCATGTAACGTCCAAAGAAGTTTTCTGGCCACTGCTGCATTCGTTTCCCGAATATCATTCCACGGAAAGAGCCAACTGGAATAATTTTGTCAAGGTCAACAAACGGTTCGCAATGGCAGCGGCGGAAGAGGCTAGTGACGAAAGCATCATCTGGGTGCATGATTACAATCTGTGGATGGCTCCCTATTGGATACGCCAGTACAAACCAAAGGCAAAAATCGCTTTTTTTCATCATACTCCTTTCCCGGCCGCTGATATATTCAACATACTTCCATGGAGACGGGAAATCATTGAAAGTCTGTTGGCATGCAATTTAATAGGTTTCCATATTCCCAGATACGCGGAAAATTTTGTCCACACTGCCATGAATTTCGAAGATGTCCAACTTGGGGAACGCCGGGCGGTGGGCGATGCTTTTTCCACTCATGGGCCGGCACTGTCCGAACCCGAAATGACCACCTCGCTTTTCTATAAGGGAAGAAAAATCATTGTAGATGCATTCCCCGTTGGCTGCGACCCGAAAGGGATCGCAGCCATCCAGGAAACCCCGGAACACAGCGATACGGTTGCTACCATTCGGCATGAATTGCGAGATCGGAAAATGCTGTTTTCCGTCGGTCGTATTGATTATGTGAAAGGCATACTCGAATTGCTTCATGCTTATGAACGTTTGTTGGAACATCGGCCGGAACTGCATAAAAAGATTCAGTTGATTCTTGGTTGTGTCCCCGCCGCCAAGGGGATGGAAATATATCAGGAAACCCAGGCGGATATAGAACGAACGGTGGGCGCCATCAATGGGCGATTTGCCAGGGTTGACTGGATCCCCATCAATTTGTTTGCCCGAGCCATTCCATTTGAGGAATTGATTGCTTATTATGAATGCACTGATATTTGCCTGATCACACCGCTGCGCGACGGGTTGAATCTGGTCGCCAAAGAATATATTGCCGTCAGGGGGGGCGCCAGCGGCGTGTTGGTGCTTTCGGAGTTTACCGGCGCGGCGGTGGAGTTGCCCGAAGCCATTCTCACCAATCCTTATGCCGTGGATGAAATGGATCGCGCTCTGGAGATGGCTGTCGATATGTCTGAAGAAGAAGCATGCCAACGCATGAAAGACCTGGATAACCATATTAAAAAGTATACGGTTGGGCGCTGGAGTGAACATCTGCTGGAACAATTTGAACAGCTCAGCGGCAGTATATGGCAAAAACAAGCGGTGGGCTGAGCCGCAAACTCTCATACCGTTATTATCACCGGGCTTCATGCCTGGGTGGATAAAGCATGCTCCTAAGCTCTCGCAGCTCCGTTGAATCGTATATCTGCGAGGGCGCAATTGCAAAGGGTGCGGCTTTTCATGGCAGGAGCTTGGGTTTCCGCGGAAACGTAACAGAGGTTCTCTTGATGCGAAAGCCGTAAAAATATACAATGACGCACAACAGAATTGGAAGAATTTCGTGCTACGACAGCAAGGGTGCAGATCACTTTTTTCAGCATGTGCGTCATATCTATCGCATAGCTGAAGCCATCACCGATGAACCAAGGGATCTCTGTAGAGGTTCCCTAACGCTTGCAAGCTTTCAGAACAGACATGCCTGCACCAATCAAGGTGCGCGCTTCCTGATTTTCTCGCCCACGGATATCAGTCATGATAGGGCCGTGATGAAAGTTATAATTGATTAGGTGTTCAGCCTTTGAGCCATGAGTAAAAACGAAAATTTATCGCACCCGCAAATCAAAGGATTTTTCCACGCATCTACTGGAACCTGCAGTTATGTGGCATGCGATTTGGTCAGCAGGGAGTGCGCCATTATAGATCCCGTGCTTGATTTTGATTGCACGACAGGACGCACCGGAACCCAATCTGTTGATCGAATGCTTGATTATGTCGGGAGCATCGGCGGTAAGCTTGAATGGATTCTGGAAACGCATATCCATGCCGACCACTTAAGTTCGGCAGATTATCTGAGAAAGCAAACCGGTGCCGACATCGCTATTAGCGAGAATATCTCGGAAGTTCAGCAAACCTTCAAAAAACATTTCAATCTCGAAGAAGAATTCGCCACCGATGGTCGACAATTCGATCGTCTGCTTTCCGACGGGGATCAACTCACTCTCGGCCAGTTGCGCATTGATGTACTGCATACGCCCGGACATACACCTGCCTGTATAAGCTATCGGGTCGGAGATGCTATTTTTGTCGGTGATACGATCTTCATGCCCGATGTTGGAACCGCTCGAACCGATTTCCCGGGGGGTGATGCGCATATTCTGTGTCAATCTATCAAGCGAATCCTGGACCTCCCGGAGCAAACCCGTATCTTCGTATGCCATGATTATTTCGGCGATGAGCGGCTGCCGACTTTTGAAACCACTGTCGGTGATCAGCGAAAATCCAACATTCATATTCGTGATGGCCGCAGCGAGGAAGATTTTGTTGCCCTGCGCCAGGCGCGCGATCAAAAGCTGACATTACCCGAGTTGATCATTCCTTCACTTCAGGTTAATATCCGTGCGGGGCGCTTGCCGCCGGTGGAAGACAACGGTGTGGCTTATCTGAAGATTCCTTTGAATCTGCTGTAGTCGCCAGGCGGATCTGGCATGCCAATGATCAAGCGTTGTGGTGTCATCCTTGACTCCGACCCGATTGCCCCACTGCGATCGGCTTGTGGTTAAAGCGCCGATATGGTTTTTTTGAAAAAGGGGCGGCTTTTTCTCCCGGAGCCGTGATTGATATGGCGATGCATGAGTTGTACCTTGGGCGATCCCGGACTATAATTAAAAATCTTAGCGCAGCAGGCATAAAGCAATGATTTCCCATCCTTTTTCTTGCCGATCATGGTGAGAAAAAAACTGGATGGTAGTTTTTCTCCGTTTTGGATGCCAATTATGAAACGGGATGAGCTAAAATATGACGCTAAAATTGACGAATATTGCGGGCACAATCGGGAGTAAAATTTGCGAAACATGCTGAAATAGTTTATATATTTCAGTTAAATATTTTCTTTGAATGAAAACTCTGATCAAAAAAGGACGAGAACGATGAGCGTATGGATGTTTAAAATTATTGATACCAATAAAAAGCCGGTTAAAAAGGCTAAAGTGCAGGTACGCATTACCAACGGCGGTACGGCGGATGCGATCAGCGAACGTGATGGTTTTGTCGCGGTACCCATTACCGGCGGTAACCATGGTAAGCTTCTGGTCAATGGGACGGAATGTTATGAAGGCCCCATGAATGATGAGGACACTCTGGAAATTCTTTATGCACCATAAATATTAAGGAGCCTCTGATCAATTCCGGACGAAGCTCAGATGTGGTTCTTTATGTTCAGATTTGAGGCGCTTATCGACCGTAATAGCAGGGCTATTGCGAAGATTTACGCTGAAGAAACTGGAATAAGGGACGCAAGCGGGTTCGANNTCACCGCAGGCACCGAGTTCATGAATGGATCAGAGGTTCCTTAATGGGTAAGCAGTGGTATGGCGGGTGAGCCAGTTATTGTATAGCTTATCCCCTGGATCAGGTTGATGCCCGGGGGAAAACACAGGGCAAAAATGATCGGTTCCGGTTGTGGCTGGTATTATCGAATCGGTTCCACTTGATAAAGGTTGATCGGGTCGCCTGATGTGTCAAATTTTTTCACGGAATAATCTAGAGTGGTGTATGGGAAATGGAAAACTTGGAAAAGCCTGTCGGGCAGGATGAATATTACACAGCGATTCGTAAATATTACGATACCTGCGAAATCGATTATAAATTGCTCTGGCGTCTTGATCGATGCATGGCGCTCCATTATGGATACTGGGATGACACCACCCAGGGCGTATCCGATGCACTGTTACGCCAGAATCAAGTGCTGGCTGAAAAAGCTCGCATCACTCCCGCCGATAAAGTTCTCGATGCTGGTTGTGGGGTAGGCGGTAGTTCGATTTGGTTGGCTAAAAATATTGGTTGTCAAGAAATAAAGGGCATTACCATCGTCGAAGGACAGGTGAAAACGGCGACGAAATATGCCGTAAAACACAAAGTTGAAAACAATATATCTTTCGAACAGCGCGATTATCTCAACACGGGTTATCCCGATGAAAGTTTTGATGTGGTATGGGCACTTGAAAGTGTATGCCATGCTATGAGCAAACCTGATTTTATTCGCGAAGCTTTTCGGGTTCTCAAGCCTGGTGGACGCTTGGTAGTGGCTGATTTCTTCTCTCCCAAAGAACAGCTTACGCAAGACGAGAAAGATTTGATGAGTGACTGGCTTGAGGGATGGAGTGTGAACGGCTTGGGGTACGGTGATGGGTTTTTGCATTCCATGCAGGAAACCGGATTCGTCAATGCCTGTAAACAGGTTGCCACCGAGAATGTCATTCCCTCGGCAAAACGCCTTTATCGGTATTCTCTTCTGACCCGCCATGGGGCTAAATTGCTCGCATTTCTCCACCTTCGCGCCAAAAATCAGAATCGCAATATCAACGCTGTTTACCAGCAGTGGCATGCTTTAAAGTACGATCTCTGGGAATACGACATGTTTTATGGCGAAAAGCCGCAAGCTACGGCATAAATTGCTTGCTATAAGCGGTTGAACGGAAAACCCCGGCTTCCGTACAGAATCTGCTTGTATGATCGTTCCTATGGAAGGCGAGAGCTGGACATGTATTGCCATGGGTTAGTTCACAGCCGTTTCTAAACGGTCGCTTGGTTTTTAACAACCCTCACTCAGCCGGGATTGTAAGGGTTGCTTATCCTGCGGCAGGCGATCCAGGCTGAGACTTTTGATCCTGTTTTATTGGTTGGCTGATCGCGTGAGCGGCGTATTTCCCGTTACCCAACGTTTTTCGCCGTCAATAAGCGTTTCCTGCTTCCAGAAAGGGGCTTCGTGCTTGAGCCTTTCGAGAAGGGTACGCGTTGCCATGATGGCATTTTGTCTGTGAATAGCCCAGCATGCCACGAGAACAATGGCTTCAGTGGGTATAATCCTGCCCACACGATGAACAATGAGCCCATCTAGTATGGAAAAGCGCAGCGCTGCCTCTTGGATAATTCGGTTTAGATAGGTGGAGGTCATGCCGGGATAGTGTTCGAGCCACATTTCGCGGATCGCCTGACCCTGGTTCTCAGAGCGCATGCGTCCGCTAAACACCGAAGCCGCGCCACAGAGGGATAAATCAAGCCCGGATTCGTAGTTCCCCAGAATATTCCAAGGTTCAAAGGGCTGTTCTGTCAGGATTACTGGCATGTTCAGCCGCCTGTCACAGGCGGGAAAAAAGCCACTTCATCGCCGTCGCGTACCTCGGTTGAAAAATCGGTATAGGTGGCGTTAAGCGCACATAATACCGATCCTTGCACCGATTTTCCCGAGCTGATTCGGGTCCAGATCGATCCGACTGTTTCACCGGGAACGCTGGGTTGTTCCAGCATGGGCGGAAAGTCGAGTACCTCGCGCAAGGAAGCAAAACATAGTATTTTGATCATCATCCATCACTTGTTTGGGTGTGCGATAAAGCGCCGCTTCATTTTATTATAGGCTTGTTTCGATTGTTTGGTTGTAGCATAAATCGTCAACTGGATCGCCTGCCATCGAGAGGATCAATGGTGCCCTTGACCCAATCCGGGAAAGCGTTGAGGGGCGGAGGAAGAAAATCAGCGGTTTTTTTCATTTCATTGCCGAGTCTGTGCATCAAGGATTCAAGAATTCCTCGCAAGCCAGGCTCTGCTGCCAGGTTATCTCTTTCATTTGGATCACGCTCCAGATCATAAAGCTCAAAGCGCGGAAGTTTTTCGAGACTGTACCAGCCGAGTTGCTCATGCGCTGAATTTTCCCTCAACAGGCGTTCAATTTCTGAAAAGCTCGGCGAATCACGGATATCCAGGCTGGGAAGGTAACCCGCTTCCGGCCGGTAATTGCAGATCAACTTATATTGCCTGGTTACCAGCCCGCGCATCGGGCTCCAGGAATCGTGCCAGTTGCGTTCGAGAAATACGTATTGGCGCCACTGGTTCATCTTTTGCCCAAAGAGAAGCGGCAGGAAAGAATGGCCATACATTTGCCCCAGAGGGGTTACGGTTCCGGGCTTGATTTGTGCGGCTTCAAGCAACGAAGGGGCGATGTCGGTCAAGGAAACCATCTCATCGATGATCCCTGAACCGCTAAAGGCATTTTTCCATGCCACAATCAGAGGAACATGAACGCCGGGTTCATAGAGGGTTGCCTTGGCGCGGGGGAAAGGCAATCCGTTATCGGAGGTCATTATGATCAATGTATTCTCGATGGCGCCAGCGGATTCAATCCATTCAATGATCTCACCGCATTCTTGATCAAAGCGGGTGATTTCATTATAGTAATGGGCGAGATCACGTCGAATAACCGGGGTATCAGGCAGATAATCCGGAACAAGAACATTCTCGGGGGCGTGGATGCTGCTCTTGGACTGCTTTTCATAAGGACGATGAGGATCTTCCGAGCCGAACCAGAGTAAAAAAGGGCGATCTCTTGGGCGCTGTAAAAAAAACTGTCCTAAAGGTACGGCATGATCTCCGTAAAAATCAAATCGTTGCCGAAAGATATCTTGGTGAACCTTGCGGTAGGCGCCGGTAAAATAACCTTCGTCCTTGAACCAGTCCACCAGGGTTTTGACCGAGGGATAGGCTGATGCATGTAAGCGGGACGCGCCAATGGTGTGGGGCATCTGCCCCGTCAGGATTGATGCGCGGCTCGGGCTGCACTGTGGGCATGCGGCATAGGCGCGGCGAAAAAGTCTGCCCTGGCTCGCAAGAGCATCGATATTCGGGGTGTGGATGCGCTGATTGCCGTAACAACCCAGATCTGGAACACTTTGATCATCGGAAATCAAAAACACGATATTGGGGCGTGCTATATCCCGCTGTTTTTCTGAGGACGCTGTGCTTTCAGCCCACAAGATAGGGCGAAAGGTCGTGAGAGCACTCATGAGGACACTTTTATGCAAGAATTGCCGACGCTTGTGGTTCATCATGATGTCTCTAATCGTAATAATAATTGCAGATCATTTCAGCAACCCAGGAAAGCGGATGGAATTTTATTTATAATTAAATGGCATAAATAGATATTAATTGATAAAATAAAGCTTATAGTAATACCATCTCAAATCATTAACCTGTGAAATATTAACGCTATGAAACTTCGACAACTTCATTATATCCATGAAGTCGCCAAACATAATCTGAATGTGACAGCTGCTTCAGAAGCCCTTTATACTTCCCAGCCCGGGGTCAGCAAGCAGATCCGTTTGCTTGAGGATGAGCTGGGTGTTCAGATATTCGAGCGTAACGGCAAGCATTTGGTGCGCATCACGGAAGTGGGTAAAGCAATCCTGGAATTGGCTGAAAAAGTTTTGCTTTTTTCCAATAATATCGAGCGCACTGTGGCGGATTTCCGTAACGATAGTCGTGGCCCGTTTAGCATTGCGACCACGCATACCCAGGCGCGCTATGCGCTGCCGCCCATTATACGGCGTTTCAAGGAGCGCTATCCTGATGTGGTGTTGCATCTCCATCAGGGAACTCCCGAACAGATCGCTGAAATGGCTTCCCTGGGGCAGGTTGATTGCGCCATCGCAACCGAAGCCATCGAACTTTTTGATGATTTGGTCATGTTGCCATGTTACCGCTGGAATCGGTGCGCTCTGGTTCCGAAGAACCATCCTTTGACCCGTATTACCCATCTTTCCATTGAAGCGCTGGCCGAGTATCCCATTATCACCTATGTTTTTGGGTTTACCGGAAGATCCCAACTGGACAAAGCCTTTGCGTCCCACGGATTGGAGCCCAATCTGGTTTTGACCGCTGTGGATTCCGATGTCATTAAAACCTATGTGCGCCTTGGACTGGGCGTCGGGATCATCGCAAAAATGGCATATGAACCGGAAACGGATGCCGATCTGGTGGTTCTGCCGAGCGAGCACTTGTTTGAACCCAGCGTAACGCGCATCGGTTTTAGACAGGGGCTTTTTCTGCGTAGTTACATGCTGGATTTTATTCAGATGTTTGCGCCTCATCTCACGCCGGAAATAGTCAAGAACGTTGGTGCATTGCGTTTACCCGAAGAACGCCAGTTGCTGATCGATCAGCTTGATCTGTATGTACAGGATTATGCGCCCGAACTCAAAAAGGTTAAGGCTGTTTCATGACTTGCCTGGTATGTCATGCTGGTTATTGATCGATGCGCGGTTGCTTTGAGCGATTTTTTGATTCTGGAGTTACCGCCTCGGTTTTGTATGGAATAATCCGGCACCTTAATTCGGCCTCCATTTGATATTGCAGCCGATGGAAGGTATTTGCGCTTCCGGTACAGGCTTACCTTGTAAAAAGGCATCCATGGCGGCTTGAAGCTCTGAGCCTGTAACGGGCAGCGCGTTTTTGGGCGTGCTTTGATCAAAGCAGCCGCGATAACACAAGCGCCGATCCTGGTCGAAAAGGTAAAATTCCGGCGTGCACACGGCGTTGAATCGCCGGGCGACTTCTTGGGTTTCATCATAGAGATAAGGGAAAGTAAAGCTGAGTTCCTGGGCAAGCTGTGCCATTCGAGGGGGCGCATCATCGGGGTAAGTTTCGGCATCATTGCTGCTGATAGCGATCACTGCCACGCCTTTTGTTTGGTAATCACGCGCAAGTTGCACGAAAGCTTCAAGCAGATGTCTGACAAAAGGGCAGTGGTTGCAGATGAAGGCAACCAGCAGAAGCGGCTGATCTGAGAAATCCTGTACTGGTAGAGTTTTCCCGCTTAAAGGTTCGAGTAATTCAAAATCAGGGCAGGGCGTATGCAACGGTAACATGGTTGAATTGGTTGCTGTCATGGCTGGATAATCCTTAAAAAAATACACATGATTACATAGCTTTAACTTTAGCATGAAGTTGTACTTCTCTTGTGATCTGCTATCAGGATCACGCTGCATTTCCACATTTTCATCATAGCCGATCGGATCATGGGCACAGCCTGGAGCAAGCCCAGCGGCCTGTCATCTTTACAGGCGAACGGGTATTGCCCGATTCAGGCAGATGGCGGAGGGGGAAACTATCGTTTGCCAGGCCATGATTTCAACGCCAACGGAAGCGGCACGTCTCAAATTATTGGCAAAAACAGCATCAATATGTTCTGCTACGGTAAAGTACTCACCGGCTGGATGTTGGATGAGGAAAAATAGAACGCCTCTTTCCCCCAATTCACATCTGCGCATCAGGGTTTCAATGTGTTTGCTGCCCCGCGTTGTGACGGCATCGGGAAAATAAAAAACGCCATCTTGCGCCAGAGTGACATTTTTAATTTCCACCCAGCATGGTGTCTGCTTTGAATCATGAAACATCAGGTCCATACGGCAGTTATCGCCGCACCGGACTTCAGCTCGGATAGCGCCATGATCCTGTAATGCTTTAATTGAGCCAGATTCGATGGCGCGCTGAACCAGTGCGTTGGTTCTTCCAGTATGAATGCCGATCCAGCCAAGGCCATTGTGCGTCATCTCCAGCGTCCAGGGATACTTGCGCCCAGGGTTGGCATGATAGCTGACAGCTACCGGCCAGTTGTGCCCGGCGCACGCCAGCATGCTGCCTGTGTTGGGGCAATGGACGGTGGATATCTCTCCATCGGGCCATTCAATATCTGCCAGAAAACGCTTGTAACGTTTGATCAGTTTGCCGATGCGCAATGGCGGCGCATATTCATGTAATACCACCGTTTTATTCTGCATCCCATTGGGGAGCGTAGCCAGGAAGATTGAGCAATCGCCCGTTGGGACTGCCGAGCGATGAAATTTTCTCCATCTCATCTGCGTCTATCTGGAAATCAAAAATATTAAAATTGTCGCGGGCATGTTCAATACTACTGCTGCGCGGGATCGCCGTTACCTGAGCCTGTTGCAATAACCAGCGCAAAGCTATCTGCCCGGGATTCTTCCCATGTCTGGCGGCGATTTGCTTGATGACTGGATGATGAATGATCTTTCCCTGCGCCAGGGGAGAATAAGCCGTCATCATGATCTGGTGTTCCTGCACCCAGTCCAGTACGCTGCGCTGCTTGAGTAATGGATGATACTCGACCTGATTGGAGATGATCCGTTCCGGAATCAGGCTTTCAACCTGCTCCAGTAACGCAGTATTGAAATTGCTGACACCGATCTGCCGGGCCCAGCCATTCTCTTGAACTTCAGCCAGGGCTCGCAGGGTTTCTTCAAGCGGGATATGAGGATTGGGCCAATGCAGCAGTAATAAATCAATGGATTCGAGACCGAGACGATCGAGACTTTCTTCTACTGAGCGTTGCAAATCGCCCCAGGCGAACCGGTCTGACCAGACCTTGGTGGTCAGGAACAGTTCATGGCGTTCGATACCGCTGGCGCGGAGGGCGAGACCCACGTCTTTTTCATTGTCGTACAGTTGAGCGGTATCAATATGACGAAAACCAATATCCAGCGCGGCACGAACCATCTCGCGGGCTATTGCGCCCTTTAACTGATAGGTGCCAAAACCAAGCGCCGGCACTTCAATGCTTCTGGAGGTGACATACAGCATAGATCGTTCCCCTGTTTTGTCGCGTCGCTAATATCGGGTTCAATGGTGATATTCTGTCAGACCTTGCGCAGCTATTCCTTTTGGTTTGAGGATTCACACCGTGTTATGAGCCGAGGCAAAAAAGGCCCAAAGTTTTGTCTTGTTTCCAGGGAATAAAAAGAATGATGTTGCTTGCTATAAACGATTCAATCCATGAAAATCAGCAGTTGCCGATCCACCATGTCCTGAAGCAGGTCGATCACATCGCACCTGAGCGTTTCGGGTTCAATATCGTACTGCCCACTGAAATGCTGACATAAGTCTTCAACCGAGCGGGTTCCGTCCAGTTCCTCGACGATCATGAGCGTGGTTTCATTAGGAACAAACATACGCTCCGGTGCCAGCAGAACTTTGCGCTTACGCATCTGGTCATGGCGCAGCACCACAGACGGAGCCAGTTTCAATCTGCTTTGACGATCAACTTTTTTAGACGGCGTGCTCACTGCAACAAATACCTGCCAGGGAACTTCTGGCCAAGTCTGACGAAGCTCAGGCGTGGTTTATGATGTTCAGATTCTCGGGATAATTTGCGCGCAATAGCAGGGCTATTGCGAAGATTGTCAACAATGAAGCCGGGCATAAGGGACGCAAGAACCGAGTTCATGACTTGTTCAGAGATTCCTTAGGGGTTGAAGGCGCCGGGAGGCGTGAATCCGGGGCTGACATAGGCGTAATACAAGGCATCGAGTTGAGCCCACAGCACATCGCACTTGAAAGACAGCGCATTCAGAACATCGGTTTGGGATTCGGGTGTCCGGGCGTGCTCAAGGACGTACGCGAGGGCAAAATGGCTGTCGCGGCCTGCCTGTAGCGGACGGCGACTGAAATAAGCCAGCGCGGCTTCATCAAGAAAATCATAATGACACAACATGGCGCTGACGCGGGTTTGGATCAACTGCGGCGAGAACAATTCGGTCAGAGACGAGGCAATGGCCGATAATAAAGTACCCTGCGCCACAAAACGCACATAAGCATCGACGGCAAAACGCGTTGCCGGAAGAATACCCTGTTCTTCCAGCAACAGCGTCCGGGGCAAGCCAAGTGCTTCGCCGAGTATGAGCCAGCGATCGATGCCGCCCGGTTCTCTATCGTCATCACCATCATGATCAATGATGCGATGCAGCCATTCGACCCTGACTTTCTGGTCCTTGCAGCGTGCTATGAGGGCGGCGTCCTTTAAGGGGATGCTGGATTGATAATAATAACGATTCAATACCCACGCCTGTAGCTGGATTTGAGAGAGTTTGCCTTCATTCATAAGCAGATGGAAAGGGTGTCGATGGTGATAACGTGTTTCACCCATGGCGCGCAATCGCGCTTCAAAATCTGACGGAGTCCATGCCTGTGCGGATTCATCCATTGAAGAAGTCATAACTCAATTTCCATGCCATCATGTGCGATATCCCAACCCGCCTGCGCAACGTAACGCCGTTGCGGCGACTCCGGCATCCATACGGGATTGGTGTTGTTGATATGAATGAAAACGCGTCGTTTGATCGCAACATTCGCCCACGCGCACAGGCTGCCGGTTTCGCCAGACATGGATATATGTCCCATGCGTTTGCCGGTTTTGATGCCGAGCTGCTGGCGGATCATTTCCTGATCATCCCACAGTGTGCCATCGAAAAAGAGGGCATCAGCGGATTCGACCCGGGTTTTTAAACCATTATGCACTTCGGCGCAACCGGGAATGTAATAAAAGCGGCGCCCACTGTCCGAAATAATTTCCATGGCTACGGTATCTTCTTCAACGGTGCCGAAATTACTTTTCTCCTGATCTTCAAGATAGCGCGCCACTTTCCCGGGGACGGAAAATAAACGGCAACGCATGCCCAATGACTGGCCTGAAATATCTATCGGTTGCCATGGGGTCTCAAGTTGGACCGCATGACGTTCCACATATGGCGGCTCAAGCACTCTGAAAATGCTGTTGCTTTCCAGAACCTGGTGCACTCTGTGGGTAGCGTAGAGGTGAAATGGCTGGCTTTCGCGCATATGCAATAATCCACCGATGTGATCGACATCAGCGTTGGTTAACACCACTGCGTGAATCGGGCTATGTCGAGGATTGCTGCGTGGGTGCAGGCATGGTGCGGATTGGATCTGGGTGCGCAGATCCGGGGAAGCATTCAGTAAAAGCCACCGTTGCCCATCTGCGCTCAAGGCTATACTGGACTGACTTTGGGGCGCAATACGACCTTCCCGTGCAGCCTGACAGGTAGGACAGCCACAATTCCATTGCGGCAATCCGCCACCTGCCGCGGCGCCTAAAACACGAACGATTAACACTCGGGGAAAGTATTTTCAGAGAACAGGCTGGATTAAAGCTCAGCCACCGCGTAGCAGTTAATTTCCATTCCCAGGCAGAATTCTTCAAGCGATGGTTTCATCCACTGTTTCATTATTTGTCCTCTCTATTCAAAAGATTAAAAACGTATTTATTATGGTATATTCTGGATTATATGGCAAGTCCGGTAGTTTTTAGCCAAGAATCGGTGTAGCGTCTCCCGAAAGCCCAGTATCATTGCTCAATCGGATATGATCCAGCTCGAAAACATGGATCTTCGCTGCTAGTGTCAGGGGAAACCCTGTTGTCAATGGGCTTAAGGGATCTCTGATCAAGTCTGGGCGAAGCTTGGGTGTGGTTCATTATGTTCCGATTCGAGACGATAATCGCGCGGGTTAGCAGGATTATTGCGGAGATTGTCAACAAAGAAGCTGGACATAAGGATTGCAAAAACCGAGTTCATGACTTGTTCGGAGGTTCCTTGGAGCGCCATTGATAACAAGCAGCGCTGCCTATGCCGTGACAGCATAAGTCTATTACCGATACCCCCGATTCATTTTGTTTTAAGATCGACAGGATCTAACCATACTATAATAATAATGAAGTTTCTTTTGAAAAACACGCAATGGGATATTGTTCAATGACCAGGGAGGTCACACGCTATGCAAGCCATGCTTTCACAACTTAAAATTCTTGATTTTACCGCGCTTCTGCCCGGTCCATTCGCCACTATGTTATTGGCCGATCTTGGTGCCGATGTGGTTAAAGTAGAATCACCGACAAGACCGGATATGGTTCGCATGGATAATACCGGTCATGCCTATCTCAACCGATCCAAGCGCTCCATCGCCATAGATCTCAAAAAACCCGGATCAGCGGATGTCGTCAAACAACTGGTGCAAACCTACGATATCGTCATGGAGCAGTTTAGACCAGGCGTTATGGATCGTCTTGGCGTGGGTTATGATGCCCTGAAAGCCGTCAAGCCGGATATCATCTATTGTTCCATTACCGGTTATGGTCAAACCGGACCTTACAAAGACAAAGGTGGCCATGATATCAACTATATGGCTCTTTCAGGTTTGATGAGTCACATGGGTCGCAAAGATCAGGGACCCTTGCCACTTGCCACCCAGGTCGCCGATATTGGCGGCGGATCGCTACATTCCATCGTGGGCGTTCTGGCCGCAGTCATCCACCGCCAGGCGAGTGGAGAAGGACAGAAAATCGATATCAGCATGACCGATGCCGCCGTCACTTATAATGCACTGTCTGCACCACGGGCGCTCAATGCCGGTGCAGAGCCGAAAACCGAGGGCGAGATGCTCAATGGCGGTAGTTTTTATGATTTCTATCACACCAAAGATGGGCGCTACATGTCGGTTGGCAGCCTTGAACCCAAGTTTTTTGAAGAATTGTGCAAAGTACTGGAACGTGCCGATCTGATCAAACTGGCTTACAATCAGGCGCCGGACAAACAGGCGTATTTGAAAGAATCCCTGCAGAGTGAATTTGCCAAAAAGGACTTCAACCAGTGGCGAGCCATATTCGAAAATATTGATGCCTGTGTTGAGCCGGTGTTGACTATCGATGAAATGCGCCATCATCCCCAGTTCCAGGCTCGTCAAATGGTGGTTGAAGTTCCCATGGAAGATGGTCAAACACAACCGCAACTCGGCACCGCGATCAAAGCATCGGCTTGTGAACCGGTTTATCGCTTTGGTGGCGCCAAACTGGGGGCCCATAGCCGGGAAGTTCTGGTTGAAGCCGGTTTCTCCGATGCAGATGTTACATCTCTGTTGGAAAAAAAGATTATCAAATAGGCGCCGTATTTTCCGCGTTACGCCATGATTTTCCGGGGCAAGTGCAGGTGATGGGGTTTGTCATTACCTGCACCCGGTAGGGGCGTTTGATGTAACAGCCCATACCTTTTCCACCTTGAGCCATCCCTGGATATATTTAATCAGACCGGCGGAGATGGTACACCAATAGTTAAATCATTATAGTAAGCACGTCGGCCCAGGGCTATAATAACTGGTGAGGCAAAGCAAGTGGATCTAATCACCCTGTTAGGCATAAAATCGAGTCAAACAAGGAGTCAATAAATGACAGTAAAAACGGTAGTTGTGGTTGCGGGGCTTTAAAATATTCTGTCGAAGGCGAAGCAATTAATTCGGTGTTTTGTTATTGCAAAAAATGCCAGGTTCACACTGGTTCGGATAAATGGTTTGGAGCATGGTTTCCCAAAGATAATCTTAAAATTGTTAATGGTAGTCCGGCAGTATTTACTCGCAAGGGTGATTCAGGAAAAAACTTGAATCATATGTTTTGTGAAAAATGCGGAGTAACAATATGTGCTGAAGTTACAGTAGTTAACTTTTATTCGGTTGCAGTATCCACCCTCGACAATGCAGATGATTTTGTCCCCTCAATGGCAATTTATACTGCTTCTGCTCCAAGTTGGGCGGTATTTCCTGAGGGTGTTCCTGAGTTTGACATTTTACCCCCCAATTTAGGTGATTAAATGCCTGACAAATTGCTGCATCGGACGTGGCAAAGCTGTCTTCTTTTGTGCAAAAAAGACCGCATAAAAGCAGCTATCTTCACCACGCCGCTGAGCAAGGCGTTATAAACCCATCTGCTACTGGCAATGCTATGGTCGCGGGAGCGCTACGAAGCCGAGAGAGGAAGTGACCAACCCCTGACCTTTAGCGGATCACTGGGACACAGGGCAGCCCCCCGCCCTGGCATCCACCGGAAAACAGTTACCCGTAGTTTAAGGGAACTTTGAACAAGCCCTAAGACAGCGCTAACTTTGTTGGAAACACCTCCTATGCGCATTTACCTCATGTAAACCGCGCTTAAACGGCACTTTCCGTATCCATATCATCCGCCTCAAAAACTTATTCAGAAGCTCCTGATGTAAACTGCTTGAATATACTGTAGCTCATTCGAGCGACTGAATGACTTCGCGCAAGCTATCGATGATGAAATCAATCTGTGATTTTTCGATGATTAACGGCGGTGATAAAGCAAGGATATCGCCGGTCACACGAACCAACAGACCAGCTTCATACGCCTTAAGAAAGGCGGCAAAAGCGCGCTTCCCAAATCCTGAAGGATGCGAATGTAATTCAATTCCAGCAATCAGCCCAATGTTTCGAAGATCCTTGATAAGAGGCAAACCATGGAGAGAATGGATGGCATCTTCCCAGTAAGAACCCAAGCCCTCCGGAGCAGCGCGGGTCAACAGCTTTTCTTCTTCATAGGTGTCAAGCGTGCCCAGCGCCGCTGCGCAAGCCATCGGATTACCTGAATACGTATAACCATGCAACAATTCGGGAACATGCTCCGGACCATGCATGAAAATATCGTGAATCCGATCATGGACAAAAACCGCGCCCATCGGTATCACTCCGTTGCTCAAGCCTTTGGCGGCACAGACCAAATCCGGTTCGATCCCGAACAGTGTCGTGGCGAAAGGCGCACCCATGCGCCCGAATCCGGTGATCACCTCATCAAGGATCATCAAGATCCCGTGCCGGGTGCATATTTCCCGCAAGCGTTCCAGATAGCCTTTCGGCGGCAGAATAACGCCGACGGAACCTGCCAGAGGTTCGACGATAACGGCGGCGATAGTAGAGGGATCGTGCAAATCGCACAAGCGTTGAAGATCATCGGCCAGAAAGGCGCCGTGTTCGGGTTGGCCGCGGCTGAACAGATTCTCCTCGATGCCGTGGGTATGGCGCAGATGATCGACCCCTGCAACGAGATTGCCGAACATTTTGCGATTGGCGCCAATGCCGCCAACCGCCATGCCGCCGAAATTGACCCCGTGATAACTTTTCTCCCGCCCGATCAAGCGGGTGCGATGAGCCTCACCATTAGCGCGGTGATAAGCGAGCGCCATTTTCAGTGCAGTTTCCACTGATTCAGAACCACTGTTGGTGAAAAACACATGGTTCAGATGATCCGGCGTCATCTCGACCAGCCGTCTCGCAAGCTCGAACTGTTTGGGGTGCCCCATAGCAAATGATGGCGCATAATCCAGCTCGACAACCTGTTCTTGAATGGCTTTCACAATTCTGGGCCGATTGTGCCCGGCATTACAGCACCATAAACCAGCGGTGGCATCAAGCAGTTCGCGACCGTCAGCAAGTTTGTAATACATGCCATCGGCACCAACGATCATGCGCGGCGATTGCTTGAACTGACGATTGGCGGTAAAGGGCATCCAGTAGGCGCTTAATTCATCCATGGCAGATGTTTCCGTTGCTGTATGTATTCATTTCGCTTTATGCATCCTCCGCGGGGAAATAGACAAAAAAAATTTCTATAATGATGATAACCCATAATGCAGACAGAATTAAGTTAATAAAACCAAGGCGCCACTCCTGTCTCGAATTTGACACGCAATTACGAGTTATCACATGTCTCGAAAAGCCGGATTAAGCGGATACTCGAGCCAGACCAAGCGCAGCTTCCCATTATTTACGGCAACCTTTCTGCCTATAGGATATAGATTAAGGACATTGGTTTCGGATATAAGCGCTTATTATCAAGCACCAGATTTGAAACGATCTGCATTATTGCAGTCTAATAGATGATCGGGTGGTGAAATTCGTTTTCACTCCAGTCTATATCAGGATCTCATGTTTCAAACGCTTCCTGGCTCGAGAAGACCAGGGTAACACTCAAAGGAGTTCGCATGGAAAATTTCGACCCGGGGCAATCCGAAGTAGAACTGCAACGGCGGTCAAAGAAAATTACCAAAGATGATCTGGAACAGATTCTGAAAAAAGGCGAAGATATCGAAGCCAAGTTCAAGCAACATGGTCCGCTGAGCCGGTTTATGGTCGATTTTAAGATGCTGTTCTCATTGATCCAGGATTATGTGGCGGGTGAGTACCTCAAGGTTCCATGGTGGGGTGTAGCGGCAGTGGCTTCAGCTCTGTTGTATGTACTGAACCCTTTTGACCTGATCCCTGATTTTATTCCGGGTCTGGGATATATCGACGATGCGATGGTTGTAGCAGCCTGCTTAAGAATGGTGGAAAAAGAACTGCTCAAATATCAGGCATGGAAGAAAAAGCGGGAGAAGTATTAAGGAACCTCTGATCAAGTCTGGGCGAAGGCAGGGGCGGTTCATTATGTTCAGATTCGAGGCGCAAATCGCGCGGGTTAGCAGGGCTANNATGAAGCTGGACATAAGGGACGCAAGAACCGAGTTCATGACTTGATCAGAGGTTCCTTAATTGAATGAGAGACTTTAGCGTCCAACAATCATTTGTTCTAATTGATGAGAGCTATGCCCGAAAGATAAGGGTGTATAAATAATAGCACCGCAAATAGAATAATACCTATAATTAAGGTTAATAATTCGGTTTTAAAAGGCAGAGGTTGTGGCTTAATCCAAGCCCCTTCTCGTTTGTTGATTAAAATAATTTCTGCAATTGCCCAGGTGCCCAGCATTACAAATAATACTATTGAACGATTATCTCCGTTAGAAAATAGATGACCCAGACTGAATAAACACAAACCTGTAAGTTGAGGATGTCGAATAAAACGCTTGATATTATTTGGGGTGCGGCCTGCAACAAATAAGATACAGCTCATTAATAAAAAAATAAGGGTGATAGGCTTACCCCATGCTAGAGGGATATAGAATGGGGTAGGGGTGATTGTTTTCCAACCCACGACCATAAGTATAATTGAAGCGACCAGCAATAAGGAAAAAATACCTTTATAGAGGAACTCACCCCATTGCTTGATTTTTTGTTCTCGATAGGATGGCGCAATGGATGGAATAAAATGCACACCACTCCATAGAGCTAAACCCAATATTAGCAATAACATGAAATACACCTCTATATAATGACAGAATGCGCTTGCAAGCGCATTCTGTCACACCCATTAGCTATGACATGCATGATCTGTGAAAATAAAGCATGCCATAGGCAATTTGGCGTTAAGCTACTTTTGCCGCATTATCTTCATTCTTTTGACGAGCTTGCTCGTTCAAATATTTCTGTCCTGCTTCAACCAGCTCCGGCAATCCGCTATTAATATTTTCATATGCAGCGAGCTTCCGCTCCGCCGGCGTGGCGTAATTTTTGTCCCATTCAAGCCAACACGGAATCATGATTTTATTCCAAACCGGGGGAATTAGAGCCAATATACCGCTGATCAGATAACCATGTGGAGTAGTCATCGCCTGATTGGTGTTGCCATAATAGTTAAGCTCTGGTTCTTCAACCTGCGCATCTGAGTGATGGTGTGAATGCCGGGAAATGGCCCATACCAGCCAGTAGGTCATACGATGCGCGTCATCCCAGGCATGTCGACGTTGAAATGGTTCGGTCGGCACGCGGCATAAACCTTGATGTTCGATGTAGTTAGCTCCTTCCAAACCGGTGTGGGCAAGAAAACCGATTAACAGCATTAATCCAACGCCCAGAAATCCAGCCGCATAAAAGAACATGCCTAATACGAGCGCTTCTATCGCCCAACCCTGGAGGGCCTGGTTGCGCCAGTGAAAAGCAGATAAACCCTTTCTCTCTAAGCGCTGTTTTTCCAGGTTCCAGGTCATTTTGTACTGACCCCAAACGCTGCGCATTCTAAATTTATAAAAATTCTCTCCGCGATGCGCCCATGAGGGATCAGCGGGTGTGCAAATTAAATTATGATGCCCGTAGGGGTGGCGAATAGAAAAATAAGTAAATAGACCAAACGCTTCACCGATACGACCTATCACGACCGATTTGGGCTCAAACGTGCGGTGTGTCGTATTGTGACCAATAACGACGCCATTTAACGCTCCGCCTGCGGTAGCTATGCCGAACGCACCGACATATGAAAGTAAGGTACTTGTTTCAAAAGCAGCAACCAAATCCACTCCGGTTACGGCTTGAACCATTGCGCCGATACCAAACAAATCCGTTGCAGGAAAACCAAGCCGCCAGGCAAATAGAATGACCAGCAGAGCGTTGCTGAATATGGCAGCTACTTCCAACACAGGAAATATTTGCGGATATTTATAGGTGCCAGCCCACACCTCGGTGTCTTCACCAAAAAAATAATCACCAAAGAATGCCAACGCACCAAGGAACGCTGCATAATAGAAAATAGCATTGCCAGCCACGAAGAACAATGGAATCGCTAAAGCCAGAGCGAATGAAGGTGAGGCAAATCTAAAGTACTTCCAAAATTGCATCAGCGCCGTCTCACCTTCGCGCGGTCCTTTATAAGGTGAGTCGGGTGTTGTAAATATTTCGAATAACATGTTACTTACTCCTGAAATTCTTGATGATCCAATTTACGTAATAGCATAAGTTCTCCGTGATAGCGTATTGTGCTCCGTGACAGCGTATTGTGTTCAAGAGAACACAACCGTTACCATCCGATCATTTATAAACTTATTGCAACTGGTTGTTATTAACTGCATATGAATATCATTGCAGTACTCTTGGGGAACCTCTGAACAAGTCATGAACTCGGTTCTTGCGGCCCTTCTGTTCAGCTTCTTTGTTGACAATCTTCGCAATAGCCCTGCTAATCCGCGCGATTGTCGTCTCGAATCTGAACATAATGAACCGCCCTGCCTCCGTCCAGACTTGATTAGAGGTTCCTTAGGTGCAAAATGTCTGTATTAATTATAGTTCACCGACAAACGCCGCGACTAACCATAACCTGTACTGATTATTACTATAAGAAAACTTTATTATTCGAAATCTAACAGAAGGCAATTCTCTTGTCAAATCATTACTCTACAAAAAACCCACATCATTATTCGCAGATTCAAATCCGAAGTGCATCAAGATTTGATATACACTGCGAGGTGAATATTTTATTTTTTTATATGTAAGAATTAGCCGCGTTGTTT
>DEIQ01000111.1:21812-24457 GCA_002352565.1 Proteobacteria bacterium UBA2770
TATCGGTTTTTGGAGTACGGTCTTGAGCGACTCGCCAGGGTTGAGAAGTCTTTGCAGCGCAAGCTCAAGGCGCAAGCCAGGCGATATAACAAATCTTGCCAGGGTGAAATGATGCACTTTGATACCAGACGCCTTCCCGTACTCGAAGGAGCTTGCCTGACACAAGGTAGAGAATACCTCTTTGTAGCGATTGATGATTTCTCACGGGAGCTGTATGCCGCTATTTTACCCGATAGAACCCGGGACAGTTACTATCTACCCTCCTCCATCAAAAACCTGTACTGAATTAATTATGAAAAATGATATCATTCAGCCCGGCTCGCCAGCATTTCTGAACCCCATGCAGCAACGCAGTTGGCGCACGCTGGGAAAACTGCTGCAATTTCTTCAGCCCTATCGCTGGCGTGTAGTGGGTGCGGCCAGTGCTCTCGTTATCGCCGCAGGCAGTGTACTGGGTCTTGGCCAAGGTCTGCGTTTACTGGTTGATGCCGGTACTATCGGTGGAAACGCGCAGGAGTCGTCTTCCTGGATCGCATCCGTTTTTCTGGGCTTGATTACCATCATGGCGCTGGCTACCGGGGTGCGCTACTATCTGGTGACCTGGCTGGGTGAGCGGGTGGCTACGGACCTGCGGCGTAATGTATACGAGCATTTGCTGCGGCTGAGCCCTGCTTTCTATGATGTCAACCGTGTCGGGGAATTACAATCACGCCTTACTGCGGATACAACATTGCTTCAAACCGTGATTGGCTCATCTTTATCGATCGCCTTGCGCAATATCATCACCTTTGTTGGCTCTATTATCATGCTGGTCGCAACGATACCGCATCTGGGATTGCTGTTGATTATCTGTGCGCCCCTCGCTGCTTTTCCTGTCGTTCTTTTTGCGCGCCGGATCCGGATGATGACGCGAAAAACTCAAGATCATGTGGCAGGCTTATCCGGGCAAATTGATGAAACATTGCATGCCATTCGTAATCTTCAGGCGTTCGGGTTTGAACCGTGGGCGCGGGATGCTTTTTTTTCAAGGGCTGAAGCTGTGTTTGCTATGGCTCGTTCCCGGATCGTGCAACGCACATTTCTGCTTGTTATGGTCATGTTGCTGATGTTTTTCGGCATGTCCCTGGTGGTTTGGATCGGGATTCGTGATGTTAACGCCGGCAAAGTCACATCCGGCGAACTGTCAGCATTTCTTTTTTATGCGTTGGTCGCTGCCAGTGCAGCAGCCATGATCGGCGAGGTAGTGGGTGATTTGTTTCAGGCGGCAGGTGCAGCAGAAAGATTGATTGAGATATTGAATGTACAGCCGCAGCTCATATCTCCGGTACACACTGTTGATTTGATCCAACCCCAGGGTTCGATCACAATGAGGGATATTGAATTCCGCTACCCGACGACACCCGACCGCCCGGCAATACAGCATTTTAGTTTAGAGGTTGCTCCCGGGGAACGTATCGCACTCGTAGGTATGTCAGGAGCCGGGAAATCCACCATATTTTCTCTTCTGTTGCGTTTTTATGATCCCCAGAATGGCAGAATCCTCTTCGATGGACATGATTTGCGTCATTTGGATTTGAAACAACTGCGCCAACAGTTCGCATGGGTTCCCCAGCAAGCCGATATTTTTGCTACTACGGTGAGGGAAAATATCCGTTTTGCTTTGCCCATGGCGACCGATGAACAAATTTGGACTGCTTTGCGTCTCGCTCGAGCCGATGAATTTATACAGGATCTGGAACACGGTCTTGATACCGAGCTTGGGGAAAGAGGAGTGCGTTTATCCGGCGGACAAAAACAGCGTGTGGCAATCGCGCGAGCTCTTTTGCGCAATCCAAAGGTGTTGTTGCTAGATGAAGCTACTAGTTCTCTTGATGCACAGAGTGAGCACCTTGTTCAACAGGGGCTGCATGCGTTGATGCATGGACGCACCACTCTGGTGATCGCCCACCGCCTTGCAACGGTGCATGACGCTCATCGAATCGTCGTCATGGAAGGCGGGACTATCCAGTCGATAGGCGACCATAAATATTTGTTACAGCATTCACCGCTTTACGCACATTTGGCTGCGTTGCAATTTATGACATTAGAGCAGAATATTTCGGCTGATCAAACGGATTTTGTTGCTACTCAACCTTAATCACAGGATTCGTTATTAAGGCTTGATAATATGAGGAGACCTCAGCATAACGCACCCGCAGTTTAAACCTTACACCAATGTTATAATTAGCCATGCAAAAGCCATCCGCCACCCAGCCCAAACTTTTTGTATCCAGTTCAGATCCTGGCCATCCGACTCTACATGCGCTTGAAGATACTGAGGCCTTATTAGACTGGTCAGAGATTGAGCGTCTATTATCTACGATCTATGCTTCCAAAACAGGATCCATTATTAAGCTTCCAAAAACTACGGTTATTACGGTTATGCTGAGGTCTCATGAGATTATACAATCATTATCTACACTTTCAGACAACCTGCCTAATTCTCACTCAATGCTTCTCATGGTTAAAGATCGGGAACTATTTTATATAATCGCGGTCTTAATTTAACGAGTGTGCAATTGGCCACTCACTTCCTTCCCCTTGTGAGTAAGTGCTCGGGTCACCCCTTGACCTGAGTCAATCTAAGCCCTGAAACTCCCCCGTTT